>JAHHHS010000150.1 GCA_019359215.1 Nostoc indistinguendum CM1-VF10
TAGAGCATGGGTTATTCCAGCGCAGTATCTAAATTCGCTATCAGGTGCAACTCCCAGGTTACGCGCAATCTTGTCAGCTGTAAGAAAACCTATTCCGTAGATATCGGTCGCTAACTGATATGGATTATGGGTAACTGTATCAATAGCCTTGTCCTGGTATTGCTTGTATATCTTCACCGCGTACGTTGTTGAAACGCCGTGGCTTTGCAAAAATACCATCACTTCTTTAATCGCTTTCTGGGAAGCCCAGGCATTTTTGATCAGAGTGATCCGCTTTTTGGCAATACCCTGGACTTCAATTAGTCGCTCAATTTGATTTTCAATGATGTCGAGTGTTTCCAAACCAAAATGTGCAACGATACGCTTGGCTGTGACTGGACCAACTCCTTTGATTAGTCCACTGCCCAAGTATTTCTCAATTCCGGTGAGTGTTGCTGGTTTGGTTTCTTTATAATTGGTGACTTGGAATTGTGGCCCAAACTGGGGATGCTCTCGCCAAAAGCCTGTTAGTTGAAGTGTCTGCCCTGGTTGAATGTTGGCGAAACTACCAACGATTGTGGTTAAATCTCTAAATCTAGGGCGTACCAAACGCGCCACTGTATACCCCGACTCCTCTGAGTGGAAGGTCAAACGTTCTATTACTCCAGTGATTATTTCATGCTGGGGAGTAACGTTAACTTGTTGCTGGATGGGAGTTTGGGAAGTGGACATTGCTTTGGGCGAAGATGTTTCGTGCTGTTGTTACGGCAAAATATTCAAGGATGAGTATTGATGAGCCATTAATCTAGTACATACACACTAAAATATAATATGCAATTGTCTGCTGTGACAAAGCATTTATATAAACTAGTATCCTTTATACCGAAATTACTGCATCAGCACTCAAAAGTGCAATCACCACAGGAAAGTGCGGGTACGCGATCGGCATCAGAGTAGCGGCAATTGGAGGCATCTTTATTCAAGGGGCGACTTCTTTTTAGTTTTTGGAGTAGCGAGTTCGACTTATATAAATCAAACTAGAGTCCAACAACCTTTAGTCCTAATTAAGAAGATAGTCTTTAATCTTGTTTTGATGAGAGCGCAAAATAGAGAGAGCAAGATGTTCAGTTTTACGAATTGTCTCTCGACTAAGATTCAGGCGTTTTGCAACTTGACTCAAAGTCAGTTCCTGATTATCTTCCAATCCAAAACGTAGAGTCAATATTTCTCGTTGCCTTGGATTGAGCAATGCCAGCAACTTGCTTAAGTCTTGATGTAAAAGCTCAAGAGTAATTTGCTCATCTAGGGAAATACCATCCATCGGTAAAATATCAGCTAGTTCAGTTTCGCGTTCATCTCCGACTCGCATTTCTAGCGAGACTGGAGTCCGAGAAACCTGAAGGTAATCTCTTATTTGGCTTGGCAATAGATTCAACGATTCGGCAATTTCTGTTACAACTGGAGGACGACCCAAAGATTGAGATAGTTGCTGCTGTATTCTCCTAATTTTGTTTAACTTTTCGTTGATATGAATTGGTAAACGAATAGTGCGAGACTTTTCTCCAATCGCTCGTGTAATTGACTGCTTAATCCACCAGTAAACATAGGTTGATAGTTTATAGCCTCGGTTGGGATCAAACTTTTCGATTCCCTTCTAGACATCTCCAAAATAGTAACATTCTGTGGTAAAAGAACATCAGAGAGTTTTTTATATAGAAACATGAGCGAAATACTAAACCATATTGAAAACAACCCTAAAGAAACAAAGCGGTTAATTGGTCTGGAGTATGAACAGTTACAAAAATTAATCCAAAATTTGGAACGATTACACCACGAAAAGCAAGAGTTATTAGAATCCCAGAAAGTTAGAATTATTGGTGCTGGTGGAGGTCGTAAACCAAAACTCTCTGAAAGAGAAAAAATAATTTTAACTTTGGTCTATCTCCGACATGTGACGACATTTCAACTTCTTGGTATCCAGTTTGGAGTAAGTGAATCGACAGCAAATGATACATTTAATTATTGGTTACCAATCCTCCAACAATTGCTGCCATCGAGTTTAGTTGAACAAGTAAAAAAAAAGAATCTGACTATGAAGTAGTTAAAGAGATACTCACAGATTATGAATTAATCATAGATAGCTATGAACAAGTTAGGGAAAGACTTGGAGACAATAAAGAGCAAGAAAAATATTTTTCTGGTAAGGCGGGGAAACACACCTTTAAAACTCAGATAATTATTTTACCAGATGCAAGGGATATTGTTGATGTTATCGCTGGGGAACCCGGACCGAAAAGCGATATAACAATATTTAGAGAAAATCGAGATAACTTAGATTCCAAACAAAACTTTAAGGGAGATTTAGGTTATCTAGGAGAAGATTTAATTGATACTCCAATTAAGAAACCAAGAAATAGAGAGTTAACAACTAACCAAAAAAAATCAAACAAGGAGTTTTCATCCAAACGAGTATTTGTTGAACATTGAATCCGCTCAGTAAAAATTTTTCGAGTTGTTCAAGACAGATTTAGGTTGAATCATAAAAAGTATAAACAAGTTGTCTTGACAATTTGTGGATTAGTAAGATTACGAATTGAAGCGCTAATATTACCAATCGAAATGTATCCTATGCCTTCAGGCTAAAATTAATGCATATAATTACATATTTTTGCCTTGTTATTATCAGTAAGTATCTCAAATTCTTATGTTATCGTATTGACTGGCTAGTTTTTGATGCTTGCATTTCCGTCTTATAAACTAGCCACAGCAAAGCTTTGATAGTTTTCGGAGATGTCTTCTGTAAACCTAGTGCCCCTTCTTGAAGCAAATCGAGAAAATCTAAATTGTGGTTCTGGTATTTTTTGGCAACAGAAACCACCAACCGTAGGTTAGCAGTCACCATTTTCTCTTTAGCTTTTTGACCTTGTTGAATGATTGCTTGTACTTCAGCTTCGCTTTGCCCAAGCGAGGTAGCTAATTCTCTTGTGGTTGGTTGACTCACATCTTGCACCAATACATAAAGACTAGTAATTATCGAGGTCTGAGGGTACCCTGGATCTAGACTAAGTGACAGTATATTTAAACTGGTGCAAGATGTGAGATTATTAATTGTTGTCGATAGATTAACGTGAAAATATCCACTCGAATTATAACCGCTCGAGAAAATTAGCTAGCGTATTTTAGACAGCTTGTTTATTAAAACATTAACAGCAATTGGCAGAATATTACTGTAGAACCTCTGCCTTGTGACAGAGCGAATAGCCCTAGCATTTTGTTAGCTTACTAAAGTGGAAAGCGTCAGCAGCCGAGCAGAATGAGGTCGAGCTCAGGAGCTTTGGAATAGATAAAACGACACACCGCTAAATTGCGATCGACAATCGAATAAGCGGATCTAAGTCGCTTGGGTGAGCCGGATGATATTAAGAGTGCTAAAAGTTGAAGTTTTAATTAGGAGCAGCGAGAATTATGCAGCAGTATACATGTAAGGTTTGCGGATATATCTACGATCCAGCCAAAGGCGATCCAGATGCTGGACTAGAACCTGGTACTGCATTTGAAGATCTACCTGATGACTGGATCTGTCCCCAGTGCGGAGTCACAGAAGACAACTTTGAACCTAGTTAGTGAAGGTGATAAGTTTCGCAAAAAGCTCTCTACCTCTGAAGGGTAGAGAGCGCTAACTTGCTGATTTCCAAAGCTGTTTGGCTAACTATGTTCCAGCTCATCCACAACTTTATCGACAAGTTCGCTTTTAGTCTCAGTTAGCTCAGAAGCTAACTCCTGCCTTTGTTCGGGACTTAGACACTCCCGGACTTTTGGGAAAAGTTCGTTTTCTTCTTCGATCAGATGATTTTCCATAAACTCTTGCAACTCACCAATTTTCTGCTTGAATTCCGATCGATCCGCAGCGAGAGACTTGATTTCTAAAATCATTTCATCTCCTTTATGGTGATCTTTCCATCCATGCTCGATTAGGTCTTCAGTCCCCGTACAAGTACTTGCTTGTGGGTAGAGGACTAACTCTTCAGACCGAGCATGAAGTGTTAGCAGTTTGGCAAGCTTTGTAAAATTCTCTTCTAATTCTTGAGAGTCTTGAGTCTTCTCAAGGTCTGAGAAGAGAGTGCGAATTGTAGCATGGTCTTTTTCCAATAATTCAATAGCATCCATATCGATCGATTCCCTCTTGTTGAACTAAGTTTACGCCAAGTCGAATTAGCTTTTGATAAGTTTTTTATCGAACATCAGATAAAGATTAACTTTTAGGTTCTAGCTTAAATCTGGCGAACATTCTTCCATCTTTAGTAACAAGTGGTACTAGTCTTTATGTATTGGTGCAAGATGTAAGTTGATGGTTTAGTTGAAGTGCGAGGCTTGCACGCTGTTCTTCAATCGCCATCATCTGCTGTACAAGCCTAGCATTTGTAATCTCTTGCTCAGGAGTTAGCAGAGGGTAGCGTCCGATTTCTTTAAGGTAGGAGCGAACTAAGTCGGTAGTTGGGCTGGGCATACTTTCAAATAATTGTAAGGAGTGCTTTTATTTTTCGTTTAAGTCAAATCTTTTATTTCAAGAATTAACCACCAAATTAAATATTAACCATAGACTTAAATCAATGTTTATTTTGGGGAACAAACTTATAAATATGATACTTGAAATCATGAATCAGGTAAATACTAAAATTGGTTTATTTTATAAATAATCTTTAAAATAACGAAGAAGTTTGGCTGAGTTAAATCAAAGAAATGCTACGCTAAATTTAGAGTGAAGTCCTCTCTTGAAGAGAGGATATGTTCAAATTCGCTTCATATTTGGACAAGGCTCAA
Organism: Nostoc indistinguendum CM1-VF10; assembly: GCA_019359215.1. Taxonomy (GTDB): domain Bacteria; phylum Cyanobacteriota; class Cyanobacteriia; order Cyanobacteriales; family Nostocaceae; genus Nostoc; species Nostoc indistinguendum. The sequence goes on from JAHHHS010000150.1 coordinate 4,801, forward strand.
AGACGCTTTGCGTAAACCAATTGAAAATTACAAATACTTAGTTTAGGAATAATCATGGATATGCAATCTCTACTCACTTTGACAATCGTAGTCATCTTTTGGGCATTCGTTACTCTCGTTATATTCCAGTTCATTAATGGACTATTTGTATCGGCTGCTTACGCTAGTAATGTGGTTTCAGTTAGCAATCTAAATATAGCCGCTTCTACAATCCCATCAGTATCAGAAGTAATCACACCACAAGCTCGGACTTTTGAAAAATTGCCAGATCCTTGGGCGTTAGAGGATGAAGTTGTTCATCCTACAACTAATGAAGCAGTTGTTCTCTCATTCCCTACATTGAGATTACTACCTCCAGTTAAAGAAATTTCACCACAACCAAAACGTACTACTCGTTTAAATAAAGCTAACAATACTGCCAACAAGTCACCGAAAACTAAAAAGGCTGATGTAAATTCTTCAGGCAAGCGCAAGCCAGGCAGACCACGTAAAACTGCATAAAAGTTACTCAACTATAACCTCCGATTGATCAACGGAGGTTAAACTTATTTCCTGAAAAATAGTGAACGCGACATATTGTTGTTTATCGTCTGCTTTGAATCATATCCCAAGCAATCACTCCCTACTCGAAGCAGCAAGATTTGAATTAGGAATTGCTGTTGGTTGTGCTAAAGAGTATGAGAAAACTTGGCACTCTATTATCTGGATTCAGTCTAACGCTCGAACTAAAAGGAGAGTGCGTGAACAATTAAATCATCTGGCATTTGACTGCTATACACACTTTTTAAAAGCTGTTGATTACCTCAATCAATACGCAGACTTAATGGACGAGCAAAGTAATCAACCTCTTAAGTGGTGGTTTGAAGTGAATTGCAGTTTAAATCTGGCTTACACCTCAATCAATCGAGAAAATAAACGGGAAATTTTAACAAGGCAACTGTGCCTGTTTGATAGCTAATAAAGCTCATATATTAGCTTCGCTTTTTCAAGAGTGAAAATTAAAATAATATAGTCCAATGGTACAGCAAGTTTTCACTCAAGGTTATTTATTCGATTTGCAAACAGTAATCGATTATGGGCAGTCAGTTATTAATGTTGCCCAAGAGCTTGCAAAAGTTTTAATAGATAATCGCCCTCTCTCTACAAAAACTGTTTCTTCCCAGATGAATCGCTACTTTCTAGGCGCTGCCGCGTCTGGTGCATGGCAATGGAAAGATGCTTACGAGGCAGTGGAAGTGGCGCAAATATTATATCTGCGTCAAAAAGGTTACAAGCTTTTATCAGAGTCGCCGCTAACAGTATTATTGGAATTGGAGGCATTGCTGAATCATGGGATGATGTCGCTGAATTTGATACGAGTTTTCAATGGTCTCAACCGCCTATTCATCCCGCATTTATGCAACGCCGAATTGGAGAAGTTAGTAGCCCTCTGCCCGACGCATACTCGCCGTAGTGAAGAGTCAGTACAGCTTCAGCAATTCTCGACACCTCTGCCGCTTGCTTATCTGGTAGCCAAAGCAGGATTTATACAAGCTACTGATTTGATTTTGGAGCCAAGTGCCGGAACTGGTCTATTGGCACAAATGGCTAAACTGCACAGTGCAAGTCTGATGCTCAACGAGCTTGCACCCGATAGAAGTAAGATTCTGCGTCGCCTGTTCCCTGGCACACCATTATTCTCAGTAAACGCGGAACAGATTAACGATTACCTAGCTGGAAAAACTCAGCCTTCAGTTGTTCTGATGAATCCACCTTTCTCTGCATCTCCCAAAATCAACAGTCGCAACCCCGACGCAACAAAGAGCCACATCAACTCGGCATTGTAAAGACTGGCTGACGGTGGACGGCTGGTAACAATTACAGCCAATTGGTTCTCTCCCAATAATCCTACTTGGCGAGAGACTTTTGTTAAGTGGCACTCGGAAGCACGAGTTTTAATGTCGGTCGGGGTCAACGGCAAGGTTTACTCAATTGAATTGGTGTCAGTGGTTCTAATAATTTAGCCACGTCTTGCGATAAAAGTTCTTGAGTGAGCAGTTTTTCTGGGGAAACGCCAACGTCTGCTAAAATTTCGCCCAATTCTGTCTCTTTCTCATCTCCAACTTGTTTATTTAAAGAAATAGCTGTGCGAGAAGCGCTGAGATATTCTCGAAGCTTATCTGTGCTTATGTTTAATGCTGATGCAACTTCTTCAGCTGCGGCATGACGACCGAGTTTTTGAAAGCTTTCTCGCTGTACTTTCTTAATTTTGGTAAGTATTTCAGTCAGGTGAACAGGTAATCTAATAGTGCGGGATTGTTCTGCGATAGCTCTGGTTATAGCTTGACTAATCCACCAGTAGGCGTAGGTTGATAGCTTATAGCCCCGATTGGGATCAAACTTTTCTATACCCCTTTGTAAACCGATTGCTCCTTCTTGGATCAAATCTAGAAATTCCAAATTGCGGTTCTGATATTTCTTGGCAACAGATACTACCAATCGCAGGTTAGCTATCACCATTTTCTGTTTAGCTTTTTGACCAAGGTGTAATGCTGCTCGGACTTGTGCTTCGGTTTTTTCAACAGCATTGGCTAATTCTCTTAAAGTTGGTTCACGGTCTAGCTGTTGGGTGAGTTCATTTTTAGATTGCTCAATGGCAATCATTTCTTGTACCTGTCTACCATAAGCAATTTCTTCCTCTGGCTTTAATAAAGGATACTGACCAATTTCCTGTAAATAGATGCGAACCATGTCGGAACTCAGGCTGGACATACAAACTCAACGTTTTTTTAAACCAAGGAATTTAAAAGTATAAATCAAATAGCTCAATAAAGTTTTCTATTTTGAAGAACCAAAACATATCACCAATGCAGCCCTGTCTGAAGCAACCTCTGCTGTAACCTTGTGTACCGCCGTTGGTCATCAGTAGAGCGCACCGCCAGAGATATCGCTTTTTTGGCTCCAACCACGATCGCTAACTTCTTGGCACGAGTTATACCAGTGTAAAACAGGTTCCGGGTCAACATCATATAGTGCTGCATATAGATTGGTAGAATCACCACCGGATATTCTGACCCCTGACTTTTATGAATAGTCACGCACCACGCTAGGGCAATTTCATTCAGGTCAGCGTAATCGTAAACCACAGTCCGCTCACCATACTGAACCATTACCTCCTGCTCGACAGTATCAATGGCTTGGATTATTCCTAAGTCGCCGTTGAAGACTTCTCGGTTGTAGTCGTTGGTTAGCTGAATAATCCGATCGCCCTCGCGCAACAAATTTCCACCTCTGTTAATCTCCACCTTGTTGGGGCTGGGTGGGTTGATCAACTGCTGCAATACTGTGTTCAGGTTGCGAGTACCCACAACTCCCCGTGTCATCGGGCAAAGCACTTGGACATCAGTGGCCCGATTGTAACCTAACCGAGGAATTAAGTCTGTGATTAATTCACAAATTGCTTGTACCCCATGTTCGGGTTGATATCCGCCGCCGTGCCAAATACAATCAGACACGGGATTATCAGAAATTGGCTCGATTGTTGGGTACTGGGCCCGGTTGATTTGGTGAGCAGCAGAGATGATTGCGCTCTGTTGGGCTTGGCGAAATACCTGGGTCAACCGCACCACCGGAACTCGCCCAGAATTGATCAGGTCAGCGAGTATTTGGCCTGGCCCTACAGATGGTAACTGGTCAATGTCACCCACCAACAACAATTGAGCGCCTTCTGCTACTGCTTTAACCAAGGAGTACGCCAGAAACAAATCCAGCATTGATGCTTCATCAACGATAATTGCTGTATGGGGCAAAGGGTTTTCACTGTCGCATTTAAATCCCCTTGTCTTGGGGTCAAATTCTAACAAGCGATGTATGGTTTTGGCTTCAAGGAGAGTCATCTCACCCAAGCGTTGAGCAGCCCGCCCAGTTGGTGCTGCCATTGCAATAGATTTCCCCATCGCTTTCCATAAACTAACTATGGTGTGGGTGGTGAAAGTTTTTCCTACGCCAGGGCCACCAGTTAAAATCATCATCCTGGAGTAAGCTGCTATCTCGACCGCTTGCTGTTGTTGCTCTGAAAGCTGAAGAGAGTGACTAGCAGTGAAGCGCTCAATCCAGGCACGGACACGGGGAATATCTTGTGCAATGGGCTGGCTCAAGCGCCCAGATATCAGTTGTGCTAGGTTTTGTTCAGTATGAAAGTAAGTTGGTTTGTAGCACAGCAGGGTTTGGTCTGGAATTTTCTCTCTGATTAACTCATCTTTCAGAGCCATGTCTTTGATAGTTTGAGCAATTGCATCTTCTGTTGGTTGATGTTCCTCAGTCGTCAGCAGTTTAATCACTGACTCAATTAATTCTGCCTGTGGTAAGTAACAATGTCCATCTTCAGCAGCTTCACTCAAAGCGTGGACAAGTCCAGCACAATATCTGAATTCGCTATCAGGTGCAACTCCCAAGTTACGGGCAATTTTATCAGCAGTCAGAAAACCGATCCCATAGATATCGGCTGCCAACTGATAAGGGTTATGGGTTACTGTAGCGATCGCTTTATCGCCATATTGCTTGTAAATTTTGACTGCGTATGTTGTTGAAACACCGTGCCCTTGCAAAAATACCATTACTTCTTTTATGGCTTTCTGGGTCTCCCAGGCATTTTTAATTAACTTAATCCGCTTCTTGGCAATACCTTGGACTTCAATCAGTCGTTCAATCTGGTTTTCGATAATGTCGAGCGTTTCTAAACCGAAGTGAGCGACGATACGCTTGGCTGTGACTGGTCCCACGCCTTTAATCAGCCCACTACCCAAGTATTTCTCAATTCCAGTGAGAGTGGCTGGTTTGGTCTCTTGATAATTGATGACTTGGAACTGTGGCCCAAACTGGGGATGGTCACGCCAAAAACCCGTAAGTTGTAGAGTTTGACCGGGTTGAATATTGGCAAAGCTGCCTACGATTGTGGTTAAGTCAGTGGCTCTGGCGCGGGTTAAGCGTGCCACGGTGTAGCCTGACTCCTGGGAATAAAAGGTGAGTCTTTCAACTACTCCAGTAATGGTTTCATGCTGGAGAGAAGCATTAACTTGCTGTTGGGAGTGGCCTGGGGGAGTGGACATTGCTTATTTAAAAATGCCGCACATTATTATAAACCTGCAATTCTATTAAATATAGTACTCATGTACTAAAAATATATACTTTTGCTGGATGTTTCTATAATAAATCTCCAGGCATCCATGAAAGCCCTTATCCACCGGACACTGTGCGAACGGCTTTCATCCCCAAAAATATAAGAGTGTACAAACTCTCCTACCTAATTCGGAAGAGAGCTTTTATCTTTGGGATCTCTCTAAAACTCCAATTTAAGCTGCTTTGCCAAATGACCCAAAACATTTTGGGTCACTTTTTTTGTAAAAATTCTTCTATTTTAACTAGCAACCTTTCCGCTTCTTGGAGCTGATGTGGATCTTTCTCAATATTTTTCAGAGATTTTTTGAATTGCTTGTAAACACTATCTAATTTAGTTCGGATAGGGTTTTCTGAACTTGGTTTAAGTCCTTTAACCCTTTTTTTTATTTCAGCAAGTGAAAGATTATTGGCAATTGCTTCCCATAAAAGTTCTTGCCTGATACCAAAATCGTCAATTTTTGCAATCTCTAGTCCTTTAGTGTATTCAATTTTTCCTTGACGAACAGCTTCCAGAATTTCTTGAGGTTTTTTTAACAAGGGAAGCCTAGTTTTGACAAAAGATTCCCAAGTAATTCCACCAGAAAATGCAAAGACTGCTTGGATCTTGTCAATCCGTTACTCGTGATTGAATTGCATTCTACCTTGCTCTAGTGGAGTTGTTTACTTAATTAGAGATTTTATAGATATTTTTGCTGCTGACCCAAAACGTTTTGGGTCATTCAATATACAACTTCAACAACCGGAGTCAGGTATAAGCCTGGTGATTGTACTACTAATGAGTTATCAGTTGTGATTAGAATGTCTTAGCTAACAGGCTGATACCACGAGATTATTTTACCTAAAACATTAAGGATACTTTCTTATTAAGTAATGCCACAGCCTTCAAAATAGAGAAATTGACAGTTAAAATACGATTGTTCCACAGTTCGGATAAGTTCAGTTAAACAGAAATGTCAATGAAATCTATCCAACGTTCATCCAAACCACTTTTCCCCTCAGCCAAAATCCAACAACTCAACCCGAAAGCCTGAACTTGTTGCTTACCGACTATTAGAGCAACCCCTAGTTACACACTTCAGGCAGACCCAACTCCCAGTGATGAGTCGCCATCAGTAGAGCAGCAAGCACAAACGGTGCCTCCTTTCACGTCAAAGAGGAAGGTTTCTGAGAAACCACAACATTTAGAAAAAGGCAAAGCCAAACGTATCTTCTCTGACAAGAAAAAATCTAATTCACTGCAACAGCCCCAATTCACACTTCGAGAGGATGAAGAAGAGTTACCGCCAGAACGCTGTCAACATATCCAGTTTTTGGACTGCGATATACAAGTGGGACGCGTGGTATTCGAGTGTTGGCACTGTCAGCAGGGAATAATCTGTGAGTACACTGGAAAACCTATGATGGGAGAATACAAAGCACATCCTTCACTAATTCAGGTGAAAATCCAATGTCCTAATTGTGAGCAAACGGCTATCAGATTAACAACGGGTCAGGTGCTTTCGACAAAAGTAATTCCCTCTCCTTGGCAGCAATGATGGCACACTCCTTCTTCAAGAGTGATTGTTGAAAGATATTCATAATTGATAATGCAAAAATTGAAAATTTTACCCTCAATAATAACTGCACTAACGGCACTGACATTAACTAGTTGCAGTACTACTACTGCTGAACAGTATGAAGCTACAGCACTCACCAGTTACACCTGGCAAGTTAAGTATGCGAATAACCTAACTAGTCAACCACAGCCACGCATTGAAACCTTTGCTACCACTTCACTGATGAATCGGAATGGAGAAAAACCACCAGGAGCAGTAGTTGGTCCAGACGACCGGGGGCTATGGTGGCCTACTTTACCGCCGCGACCAAGTGTCGATGAAGTTGAACAACGTAAAAAATCTCAAGAAGAGGCAGGCAAACCTGAATTGCTCAAAGATGTAAAGTATAAACTGACCTATGGAATGGGTAATACTCAGAACACGCTACCTACTAATTATGATGTTTATCGGCAAGTAGTAAAAGCTTACCCCCAAAGAACTCCTTTGGAATTGACTTTGGGTGTGAATGATAATTCAGTTGAGAAAGCTGAACCTGTAAGCAAGTAATGACCCGTTCGTTATATAGTCAGCAATAAGTTAAAGATCAAGACTGAATTGCTTTTCAACAAAAGATTGACAGTAAATTATAAATCAAAGAGTCAACGATGATCTAATTTAATTCCTGCTACGTTGATAGGAAAAATTTCAAAAATTCTTTGCGGGAGCTACATGGGGGCTACATATGTCCCAACAATATTTAAGTACTTTTGTGATATTTTGACCCCTTTATAACCCCTCAATAGGGGCTATAAAGGGTATATTTAATTGATTAACATTTTATGTCCCACTTAGCCCCCAAGGCGTTATGATAAACTCTTGAGCCTGGAGACAAAAGGGGTAGTTATTTTATTTCTCTCTCCCCTGCTGACTCAAATTATCTAAACAGATAATTTTCACAACTTATTGTGTATTACTTGGAGCAGATGTCAAACATTCACACCTTACAAAAAATTTTTCCTGCGGGTTTCGATAACGGTTACGGAAGTCTCAAACTTTTAGTCGATGGCTTTGAAGTAATTCGTGTCCCCAGCTATATAAGTAATGCCGAGATGGAAGATGTGCCAGGGCGGGTAGTTTTTAACGGCACTGCTTACACAGTTGGAGAGTCAGCTTACCGTACAGGAAATTATTTTGACCGGAATACCGATAATAATGAGAACAAAGTCAACAACGCATTATTGACTTTATTGGGTGCATTGGCACATCTCCCACACCGTAAGGCTTGGCACTTAAAATTAGTCGTCAGCTTACATGATGTCGGTCTGGCTGAAGAATTACAAAAAGTACTCAATGGAGAATATAAGCCTTTACTTGCTGGCAAACAATCAGAAGTAAAAGTAGAAGTCCTGAAAGTTGTACTAGAGGGTATGGGTGCATTGTTTGGGCATCCACTACCCAAAAAATTAACCATTTTAGACTTTGGCAATGGTACGACCTTGTATTCTCGTTATAACCAAGGGAAACGAGAAGTTCACACTGCCTACCCTATCGGTGTAGAAGTTCTCATCGATGATATTTCCCAAAAAATGAAACATTTAAATGGCGGAAAAATCGGAGATCCATCCAAAATCCGATTTTGTTTGGAAATGGGGCATACCAGGTATAGCCGTGACATCGATATCAAAGATGTATACAGTAATTGTTTGAAAGATTGGTATCAAAAATACTTGAAGAAAGTGGTGAATCTGACACTTGATGCCAAGCACCAGGGGGATGAAATCTGGGCGATTGGTGGAGGCTGCCTCTTACCAGGATTTAAAAAGCTGTTGGAGAAAAACGGCTTCAAAATCCTGGACAATCCGGTAGAAGCCAATGTCTCTGGGCTTTTAGAGATGGCAAAAACTATTAGCAGCAAAAATCTAACGGGCACATCTCTTAAGTGAAGTTATAACAATGGCAGATAAAAAAGACTTAGCACCGGAAAAAGTTCGCCTCAAAGATAATTACCGAGAGCGCATATTTGCAGAATCGCAAAAACTAGATAAAAGTTACCTGGACACGATTTACTTTATAGTTGATTGCTATTTTGTTTTCATTAAGGCTGGATTACCTGCACAACTTTTAGCTTCCCCACCGATTAATACTGAGTCGAACAAACTTCCTTCAATGACTTCAACTCCATTTGTAGAGGAAAAAGAAGAAGATTCTTCAGAGGAAACATTCAGCCTTGATTTTGATTTGTAACCATCAGAGGTCATAAGCGAATGGCACGCTTGTTAAGCGTAAGCCCCTGATATTACTGGCTTTTGGGTATAGGGTGTGGGGTTAAGGGTTGGAAGAAGATGTTGTTCTATTTGATGCACTAAAATTCAATTTTCTTAAACACTACACCCTACACCCTGCCCCGACCAGGTTTCAGCTTTTCAAGCGTGCCATTCCCCCCCGCCCCTTATCCCCAGAGGGGGCCCCACCTTCCCCGCATTTCTCACAAGCTCCAAAGCGATTGATGATGAGTAATAAGTAATAAGTAATGAGTAATAAATAATGGATAATAAGTAAAATTTTTAACTCATAACTCATAACTCCTTACTCACTACTCATTACTCCTCCATTCGAGGTGTGGTGAGAAATCCGGGCTTCCCCTTTACCCCGCTTTCGTCAAGTCGCTTCGCTCCAATTCGTAATTCGTAATGACGCTCGTTCGCGCAGCGTGCCGTAGGCAAGACTCGCTAACGCTGCGCTAACGTAATTCGTAATTATTACCCCAAAGGATTTATCCGGGGGCTTGAATAAAGTTGGCTTTGCCCTTTTTTTCTTTTTCATAATTAAAATTAGGGGGTTGCACCCTTAATGAATTAATTATTAATTAATTCCTAATTTCTAAGTTTTTAATTACGAATTACGAATTATTCGGTCACGATCCGGGATAGATACGCCCTGCTCTATCAATTTAATTGTGCTGCCAGCTTTCGTATCTGTTGTTCTACAGACTGAATATATTTATCATTTGTAGGTAACAGGCGGTTGAATATCTCTAGTACAGTTTGGTAACACGAGAATGCTTCTTCGTAACGCAATAAATGCTCCAAGCACTGGGCCAATTTTTGTATAATCCAAGCTTTATCGAACTCGTTAGCCCCAATGTATTTTAATTGGAAATATCGTAAAAAGCGATCGCTTGCTGATAGCTCTCAACCGCCTGTGTATATTGCAACAAACTCAAGTAGAAATCAGCTATTGATATAAATACACTAGCCTTGAGCGCATAATTACCATAGTCATTCGGAGCAAGTTTGATTGCGGCATCATAAATACTAAGCGATTGTTGGTAAGTTAAAAATGCTTCTCTTACATAGTCTTGCTTTGATAAAAGTTCAGCTAATCTTTCTACTACCATGCCGTAATATCCTAAACCAATCGCATCATCAGGAGTTAGAGAAAATACTCTTTCATACGTGGCAACTGCTTGCTTTAAACTTTCAAGCGCCTGAGCTGATTGATTTTGGCGTAACTGCAACTCAGACAGCTTTTCGAGTGCAAAGCCTAAAAGTTTAAGAGTTTTCAAGTCATTAGGAGCGAACCTAAGCGCCGTGTTGTAATTCTTGATTGCAATCGTGTAACTTTCTATTGTTTCTTGCTGCTGCATAAAATCGCTCCAAAACTTAAATTAAATACAAATAAATCAAAGCAGCTACTTAAGAGTAATCACAATCCCTTGCAGGTAATAAAAGATTAGCTTTAATTCAATTTTACGCCAGGGCGCAAACCAGGACGACCGCACTTATTACAACGCCAATTGCAGGATTCTTTAATAGATGTGGCTATTTGTTTCCAGCTCTCTGGAAACATACCCTGACTAGAAATGTGATTAACCTCAAAATTAGCACATCATGCAAACAATAATTAATTACTTCCCACGACGTTTCGGCTTACTCTTATTACGTTCGTACTCAGCAATGATCTCCTTGGTTTGCTGTGGAAGAATTATACTTTCATTGTTGAATCGCATTTGATACACCAGATAACAGAAACTTTTCTTATCAGGGCAGGAAAGATTTGTTGGCAGGTTAATAACTGCCAATCCTGTGAGAGTTGTAAAGGTCAAAATGGCAAAGATAAAAAAGAACGTACTAGAACGACCTGAACCTATCCAGTTTCCAAACCAAAATAAATTAGATTTAAATTGCTTGGAGCGTTGTTTGTAGAGTTTTTTCCGTAATTCTTCTGCTTCATTCCAAGCTTGTAGCTTTTCTAGTTTGTGGGCAGCAAGTCTAATGGCTTTAGCATCAGAAGTTTTTTCTACAAGGATATCAATGGT
>JAHHHS010000151.1 GCA_019359215.1 Nostoc indistinguendum CM1-VF10
AGTGAGTCGTTTAAATTTTTTTGAAGTCAGCTGTTTGGCTCTCCAAAATTCCACTGTTTATTATTGTCCTAATCGTAAATTGTCAAACCTCTAATTATATCACAAAAGACTTTTGCAAGAGTTCTATGGATTAAATATTTGCCGTTTACTACGCGAGCAAGGAATTTTAGTACCGATTTTGATGCTGAGTGCTAAAAATAGTGAAACTGATTGTGTTTTGGGGTTAGAAGTAGGAGCAGATGATTACTTAACAAAACCGTTCGGAGTGCGGGAGCTAGTGGCACGTTGCCGGGCATTACTGCGTCGGCAATGGTTAATGAAATTGCCGCCAATACAAGTATTAGTATACAAAGATATCACACTGATACCGCAAGAGTGTTCTGTTCTGCTTCGGGGTGAACAGGTGAATTTAGCTCCGAAAGAGTTCCGTTTACTAGAAATGTTTATGAGTTATACACAGCGGGTATGGACACGACAACAGATACTAGACAAAATTTGGGGAGAAGACTTTTTTGGAGATACTAAGACAGTTGATGTTCACATTCGATGGTTGCGTGAGAAGTTAGAGGTAGATCCAAGTCGTCCTGAATACATTGTGACTGTAAGAGGTTTTGGTTATCGATTTGGATAAAACCACTGATGACAATTATTCCTAGAGGTATTCTGGAAGATTAGTACTAAAATTCCTCATGGTCAGTCCAGATAAAGATTTAAATGGAATTTCAACAAAAGTTGTAGAAAGCTAATTAGTCAACCATTAGCCTGTCTATAATTTACCGACAGGCTTTAAATTTTAAGTAAGATGAGTTGCTTACAAATTGTCAACTCTTGACTCAATTATAGATTGAACAGACGAAGAAACATTAGAGAGCAAATTATAACCAGTGTTTGTTTCGATGGAATCAACACTAACTCTGTAGTTTGTCCAGTTATTATTTCTAATTCCCTGCGAATTAGGCATATCCACTGCAATTACTCTTGTGTTATTATTGACGCTGCTAGCATCAGAATTCAATGAATTTAATACTACAATAACTTTCCATGTTCTGGTTGGAACTGTAACGTTACCATTAGCAATTGTGCTTTTTGTTCCATTGGAACCTGTTCCACCAGTGCCGTAAGAACCAGAAATAATATAAAGTTCTTTCCCCTGGTTTACTAAGTCTCTAGAATAGGTTTCTAGTGCAGCCCAAGGTCCCTGATTATTATCAGGTGACTGAGGAATTATATTCGTCATTAAAAAAGTAGCAGAGTTATTGGTAACTGTATTTGTCCTATCTGCTGAAGCAGTCATGTGTCCCCTATCAAAACCGCTACCAATGTAATCAGAAGAATTGACTTGGTAGCAGCAGCTTGAAGGTAATGTAGTATCTGCACGAAAATCATCTTGGCGAGGTGCGCTTCCTAGGCATGATGTGTTCAATTGCCAACTGACCCAATTAGATGTCCCTCTGTAGCAATTGTAAGAAACAGCGTACTGAGATTTGCTTAATAAAAGATTGCTGGAACTAGCCCCAGCATTACTAGGATTACCCATTCTTAGATGAACACTTGAGGTTTGGGCAGTTAATGGCTTTTGTAGATAATTAAGCAGAGTGAAAGATATTGCTGCTGGTACAGCAATAGGTAGAATAGCCCTGAAAAACTGAAATTTCTTCATTTTTTACTATTTACTTGTTTAAAAAAATTACAATTATTTCTGTTAAAATTTCAGAAATTCAGTAAAAGTTAGTTAGCGATTACAATATAGCTTTAATTTTATAGAAATAGGTTAAGAAGCTGTAAATATTGTATTAATATCTAGGAATTATCTAGATAACTATCTAAAATTAAATGAAGTAGCAAGTGAGATAAAAAAGTTATATAGCAATCCGAATTGAAACGTAAGAAAAGACGGAGATTAAAAGTCGTATTTATAGGCTATTGAGCGATTTCGTCTTTCAAAAATGACGGTGGTCGAAGCCGTTTTGAAGGCGGTAAAATAGGTTCTGGATCAGTATTTATTTCCCAGTAAGTTATGGCTCTTGTTGCACCATAAATTATTTCCCTAATGAATCTAGCTACTAATTTTTGATTATTAAATGTTCTTTCAAATTTGGTAAGGATTCAGGTGGCAGAGTATGTGCCGAAAATCACGCCATCCATTCAGTCCACTGTGGGGCATCGACAAGCAGTTGAGCAAATTTGTCAGGGCTTGCGTCTTCAAACTCCAGCATAACACCGCAACGCTCGTCAATCGTTAGGGTACTGAGTAATTCTTTAATATATTGCCCATTTCTTGGCTTGAGCGATTCTTCGAGAACACCGCACATCGCAGAAATTTTTGGTGTATCGAATGTATCTTAAGTTGCTCCCGATGTGATAGCATACCTTCAACAATTTTAGATAGCATACCTAATCCATGAATCAAGTTCGACTCCCTAAAGTTAGCGTTGCCGTGATTGGTTTGGTAGTTGCAAGCGTATTTCATGCTACTCCTGTGCTGGGAGCTATTCTAACTAGACAAGAATTTTCAGGTGATTTTACTTTAGTCGATGCTACTAGCCCATTCCTTACGAACTCTTTGCCAGAAGAAAGCGAATATTCTGGATTCGTGGTTTACTCAGAGTCCGGGACTTTGAGCGATTGGGAGCTATCCGTCAACAATCTAGACCTGAATTTGAAGAGAGGATCTACTAATGGCGGTAACTTAACCCCAGATGTCGATTTTGAGCTTGATTCTGGGTCGAATTGGAATTTAGTAGTTGATTTTGGCATTGCTTTTGATGCTCCAAGATATACCCTAGAAAGAACTTCAAGCTCTGAAATTACCTTGACGGGTGAAGTGGGACGGGCAGGAACATACATTTATCAAGATTCAGCTGCCAATATTACCCTGAGTTCTTCATCTACATCAGTACCAGAACCTACTTCCCTACTAGGTCTATTGTTTGGAGTTGGTGCAATTGCCTCCCGATTTTCACGCTTACCCAACCGACCGACGTAATCCAACTTCAAATCAATCTTGGCAAGTAATTTCTGTGCGATGCCTTCGGCAACCCGAAGCGGGAACGCTACTGGGGTCAGTTTTTCCGAGATACTGACGTTCAAGTAATTCTTGATAACGTGCCGATGCGTTACAGCCAGCGCTTTAAACTCCACCAGCTTCTTGTCGCTGCCACGTAACTGAACGTCTGGTGTAAGAAACTGCAACATCTGAAGATTTTCGAGTAACAACACAGCAGGCAACATCTGCCCCTTGTTAAAATCCGGTTTCCAAACCGAATTCTCTCCTGCCTCTAATTGCGCCTTAGCCCGTTTCGCATCACGATTCGTCAGAAATTCCCGCCCCAGCGTCAAATAGTAGTGCATCCGTAGTTGAGGATACCAGCCGTTATCATCTTTCTCGACCAAATCAGGGGTTACGTCAATTTCGTAGCGACGGGATAATTCCGCCTTGCGCTGCTGGTGTCGTTCGGTTTTCGTTTTTGCCCTTGTGTCAAGGAGCTTCTTGAGTTCGGCATCAAAGATGGTTGGAGAATCCGCGATCGCCTGACACTCAGCAGCATACAATTCCTCACTTGCCGCTTTAACCGACTCGATTACTGTCCCACTTTCATCATCGGATGCATCGTCGGCATCAATAATGGTGTAGCCATCTTCAACCAAACCCGCAAGTACAGATTCTCGATAGCGCCGCATCTCAACGTTAATCACAGAACCACGTTTGCCCCAAGTCTACAATGACTCCGGTTGAAAATTCTGGTCAACAAAGCTGTAATCGTCATTGTCCACCGCCGATAACAGCGCAATGTTAGCCCTTGTTGCAACGTGTTAACTTCCTAGTTGCTGTCTACTTGTAAAAGCCTTAAAGTTGAAAAAAACCGGAAATTGACAAGGAGCAGTTGTAGCTAAACTGGAAGCAAAAATCTTTCTTATGCAAAAAAGGCGAGTGGGTAATCGCTATTTTCTATCTATAAAAACTTTCCTAGTTATGCTGTGAAGGTATTTCTTTGATACACAACCTCAAACAAAGCTATTTTGGCAGAAAATTAAACGCTTTTTTATGTAGGAGTGCTGCTTGATCATGACCCAGAGACTAACTACAGAGCAACTAACGCAGATCATCGCTGAAGTAGGAAACCTGCAAGCACGAAAAGAAGCAGAAATTGAACCCGAACAAGTCAAGCAAATTTTACAGGAATTAGGTTTAGCATCGGATTTGCTAGATGAAGCGCTCGTTCAAGTGCAGCGTCGGCAAGTTTTGAAATTACAGCAAAAACGTAATCGGACAATTGCTATCGGGGCCATTGCTGCTGTCGCGATCACTATTATGGGTGCTTTATTTACTATTCAACAGCATAATTCTACTCTTGAGCGAGTTTCGACTCAAAGAAACCGTATCACTCTCACCCAAGATAATGGCAGTGACCTTAGAAATATCTCACGCCAGAACAACCCAGAAGTCTTTTACCGTGTGACGTTAAAAGATACACCCGTAGGTCAAAAGCTAGATTTAACGTGCAATTGGATTGATCCTAATGGTCAAATTGTCAAGCAAAATCGCTATCAAACTCGTGAAATTGATAAATCCATCTGGGATACTCAGTGCCGCTATATTATCGGTTCTGCATCGACTCCAGGTAAGTGGAAGGCGCAAATATTTCTCCAAGGTCGCCAACTTAGCGAAACAGAATTTGAAGTGAAATAAGCTGATATGCGTCTAAATTAGATAAACACTCTTTATAATCGTTGACGGTTAAGTAGTCATTAGTCATCAGTCATCGGGTAAATGCTTAATAGCTTAGTATGGAAAATATTCCGCCGGGTGAAAAGATAAATCAGCCTCAGCAATTTATTGGATATTGGGGTTATGGTTCTCGACGCGAGTTAGAAGGGCGGCTAAGTATTATCAAAACGCTGCATAACACTTCTGAGCAATTATTGAATTTTGACTCGCTATCCGAGAATAACCACCCTATTTGGAATGTTGCTCACATTGGTTTTTCACAAGAATTAATCCCGCTAATTCATCATCCAGAACAAGTAGCTGGGATATCTGCATCGGGAATATTTACTTACTTAGACTCTGATATTTGGGTAAAAGTACACCAAAGCGATCACTTAATTTTAGGACGAGAACCTTTTGGAAAAGTCCCCCTATATTGGATGCAACAAGGACAAGTCATTTGGTTTGCATCCCGTCTGCAACTGCTGTTGAAAGTTGCTGAAGATCCAGAAGTTAACATTCCGGCTTTATACGGTTATTCTTGTTTTTCTTATGTTCCCAATCCCTTAACACCAGTAAAGAGAATATTTGCAGTTCCGGCTGGAGAGGAATTAGTCTGGCAAAGTCAATCTGAGTCACAAAGACTTTCAGCACCAATTTCTCAACCTTTATCACAATGGTGTGAAGCAGATGTGCAAATAAAAGATGAAACAACGGCTGTAAAACAACTACAAACTCTGCTTCAACAAGTTATTGAACGGCAAATTTATGACTTAAAAGATGAGCCTGTAGGCGTTTTTCTCTCTGGGGGATTAGATTCTTCTGTTGTCGTCGCCTTACTGGTGCAAGCCGGAATAAAGGTGATTGGCTATACCTTAGATTTTGGGAACGCAGGTATTTCTGAATCTCTCTATGCCGAAATTGTTGCCCAACATTTGCAAATTCCTTTAGTAAAAGTTGATGCCAACCCGCATCAAATCCAGAAGGCTCTAATTCCGACTGTACAGGCACTAGATTTGCCTTTTGGCGATGGCGTGACAGTTCCGTTGTTTCTTTTAGGACAAAGGGCTAGCCAAGATACTAGGGTGATTTTTAACGGCGAAGGTGGCGATCAATTGTTTGCAGGTTGGACAAATAAACCTTTAATAGCAGCAGGAGTTTACGAAAGCGAAAATCTCTCTATCCAAGAAAATTTTATCAAACAATATCTCCGCACTTTTCATCGTCTTTGGGGTTACGAGGCTCAAATTTACCAGCCACATATTTATGATCAGATCCACGATTTACATCCAGAAGATTGGATTGCAGAAGCACTTGATCCGGAATATTGTACAGCGGTTCTGCATCGGTTGCGTCGTGCCAGTTTGATGTTGAAAGGATCACAAAATATACATCCGCGTGCCACCGCTTTAGGGTTTGCTCATGGGTTGTTTGTGCGATCGCCTTTCTGCGATTTACCATTAGCTGAGTGGATGTTTCAGGTATCTGGAGAACTCTGTTTGCAGGGAGTTTGTGAGAAATACATCCTCAAGCGAGCCGTAGAAAACTTATTACCCTCAGAAATTGTTTGGCGACAAAAGCGTGGTATGGGAGTTCCTTTGACTTCTTGGTGTTTGAATGAGTTTTGGAATCAGATTGGTAAGTGCTTAAATCCTGGCAAACTTCGTTTAGAAAACCGCTTTTCTCCAGATATTGCAGCACAAATTGTTGGTGGAAAGTTAGGCGCTACTATTCAAGGTCGTCGGATTGGTGAAATTTTATGGTTGCTGATTATGTGGCAACTTTGGCGAGTCTATGCTTTTGGTGAAGAATCGGGTCAAGAATCTTTTGATCATCCATTTTGGCTACCACAAAAACTATGGAGATTTCAAAAAAAATGGCAAATTTAGAAACAAGTTATGAGTTAGGAGCTGAAAGTGAGAAATTCAATTCTTCATCTAGTTATCTTCCCTTCTCCCAAAAACTTGCCCAAGAGTTACTAAATATTTATGATTCACCTCTCTACATTTACCAAGCTGACATCTTAAATCAAACCATCACACGCATCACTGAAGCTTTTCCTTATCCTCAAACTCAATTTCGCTTTGCTAGTGTTACCAATGGCAATATATCACTGTTGCAAATTTTTCGCATCGCCGATTGGGGATTACACGCTAATACCCCTGGAGATATTTATCTAGGATTACAAGCAGGTTTTTCCCCAGAAAAAATTGTCTACAGTGGGAGTAATTTAAATCATGTCGAGATGGAACAAGTCTTAAATTGGGGTGTCAGAACTCTCAATTTGGATAGTATTTCTCAGGTACAACTTTGTTGCGAAGTCTATAAATCTCTTACTCCTGCGTTAGTACCTCGTCTAGGCTTACGTCTGAACTTACGAGAAATTACTGGTGATAGCCGTATTGGTGTACGTCCAGAAGAATTTGCTGATGCGATCGCAATTACTCGTCAAGTAGGATTAAAACTTAGTGGGTTACATTTTTATCGAGGTACAGGTACTAATGCTACAGCAGCCTTTACCAATGTAATTGGTCAGGTAATAGCCACAGCAAAACTTTTACCGGATTGGGAATATCTAGATTTTGGTGGTGGTTTTGGCTATCCATATCATCATGATGGTGCAGCTTTTAACTGGGAAACTTTTGGTGCAGATTTGAGCGACCAAATGAGTAGTTTAAGAAGAGATATTGAGTTAGTCATTGAACCTGGACGTGCTGCGATCGCCGGCTGTGCTACTCTACTTACCAAAGTGGTTTCGGTAAAATGGCAGTCAGAAAAGCAACTTATTGGGGTAGATACTACTGTTGCTAATCTCTCTGTTCCCGCAGTACATGGCGGTTATCGGGAAATTGTCGCGTGGAAAGAATCAGAATCGAAAATTTACCTCACTGATGTGTGTGGAAACACAACTTATTCACGAGATTATTTAAGCCGAAACTGTTATTTACCTGAATTAGCAATTGGTGATATTATCGGTATTTTAGATGTTGGCGCTTATGGTTATGCAATGTCTTCGCACTTTTTACATCGTCCTAAACCTGCGGAGGTGCTATTAGAAAATCATCTACATCGTTTAATTCGGAAGCGTGAGGAATATAGTGTTTTATTGAACAATCAAATATTCAATTGAAGACAAATGCAAAATCATAATTAATCAACAATTAAAATCTCAAAATTACTTCCATGAAATGTATTCAATGTCAAACTGATAACAAACTAAAAGATAGGACAGCTAACCAAGGTCGTTGTAAACACTGTAATCATCCGTTTGTTTTTGAACCAACTAGTATGACAGGAATTAGATTTACTGATCCTTTTTTTGCCAAAGCGCTCGCAGATATTTCTGCTAATCATACGCTCTTTTTTACACCGAAGCAGTTTTTTTATTTGATTGATAAAAGATTGCAGACCAAAAACCGGGTTAAATGGGGATGGGTAGTGATATTTGTCAGTGTAGGTAGCATTTTCGTATTTGGATATTTGGCTATAGCAGCAATTATTTTCGCTTTATTATTCAATCAAATGCGCTCGATGAATCGTTCTTATTCCCAGCGTAAGAAATCAGCTAAAATTTTAAGAATATTGGGAGTAATTACTTTGATAGCAGGGATTATTTTTAGTTTAGCTATCAATTCATTTCATTCATTTGTATTTAGTGTCATTATAGGAATGTTAGCTATTTATTTAAGTAGTCGGGAATTAGCACAACCTACTACTAATACCCAAAAAACTACAATTAGTGATAGCCAATTTCAGAGTTGGTTAACATCTTGGAGACGGGTTAACAATCGAATTGATAAAATTTTACCTCCTCCCCAAGAACAAAGCACATTTATTAGTATCAATGCTGATGTCACTGCTTATAGTTTTGATAGGTTAGTGGTTTGTGATAGTGCAGCAGTTGCCCAAATGTTAATCGCTAATAACTTTCATTTTGAAAATAACTGTGCCATTCTGAGTATGACTGGTTATCCCCAAAATATCTTTGATACTACTATGCAAATGCTGCGTCGCAATCCTGATTTAAAAGTATATGCATTGCATGATTGTAGTGCCAAAGGAATGAACTTACTTAATCACCTCCGCACTAGCCCGAAGTGGTTTAAAGATAGCGATATCACTATTATTGATGTGGGATTATTACCACGCCAAATTCTAGCTGCAAGTCGCAGTATATTCATTCAAGCTTCTCCGGAATCAGCTGAGGCTGCTAAACGATTATCGCCAGAAATTCGTCAGAGTTTATCGGCTGAAGAATTAGCATGGCTAGAATCTGGTAATTTTGTGGAATTAGAATCATTTAGTCCTCAAAAATTGATTCAAATCTTGAATCGCGGCATAATTAATAGTCGGACTTTAGATAACGATGACAGCAGCTTGATTTTAGTTGGTGATTACGGAAATTCTATGTATGTTGTCGAAAGCTTTGGTTAGTGGGAACATCTCAATCAGTGCAAATATATCTGGCGATTTCCATTTGCTAGGTTCAGAGATATTTTTACAAAAGTAAGATACATCCTTGGTTAATTTTTTACTTTCGATTTACTTGCAACCAAATTTCTAAACTAACAAGTAACCACAGCTTTACACCATAACGATTCCAAGTATCGCCTTGATAGTTTAACCAATTGCGAATTGCTAATTGGTTAAAATAAGGAGCGATCGCTGCATGACGATTAAGCAATAAATCTCTGGCTTCTTTTTGCCAATATTTACGAAATCCTAACTGTACTGGAACCATCATCCCACTTTTAGGACGATGAATAATACTCTCTGGTAGAATATCTGCAATCGCTTGTTTTAAAACTGCTTTTTCTGACACTCCCGAAAGCTTATACTCTGGAGGAATTGTCATACTTAAATCTACGATTCGTTGATCAAACAAAGGCGAACGACCTTGCAAATCTGCGGCTTGAGTCAAGTTACTTACTTTCGCGAGAATTTGGTCAGCACCTTTAAATTTAATATTCATTGACATCAAACGATTGAGATAGCTGGCTTGGGAATATAAATCTTCTTTAAAAATCCAAGGTGCTGTTTGTATTGCTGTCAAAACTTCTGGTTTTAAAAGGTGCGGTAAGTCAGCAGCGCACTTTTGAAAAGAAATTAAATAAGCTTGTAGTGAATCTTGATTGGTGACAGAGCCATATAAACTATTAATCAACATTGGCTGATTTTTTGGCCCACCAAAACAGGGGTCGCCACCTTCACCATTTAAAACTACATGTACACTTTCGCGTGCTAGTTGTCCCAGCAAAAGATTAGGAACAGTTAATGGGTCGCCGATGGGGTCATCTAAATACGCCATTGTTTGGGGTAAACGTTCCCACATATCCGCAAAAGTAATTTCTAAAATGTGATGCTGCGTTTGACAATGAGTTGCAACGAGACTGGAAAATTCTAACTCATTGGGACATTCAGCGCCAAAATGAATCGAGAAAGTATGGACTGGAGAACTATGGAATTTTGCGACTAAAGCAGTGATGCTGCTAGAGTCCAAACCACCTGAAAGAAAAACCCCAACCGGTTCATTTTGTGGTGGTAAATATTCTTGAACAACTTGGTTTAGCAATTCTCGCAAGCGAGCGCCATGCCATACTAAAGGTTGATCTATGGCTGTAATCTGTTCTTGCAACTGCCAATAAGTTTGAACCTTCTCGTCAGGAAATTGTAAAACGCTTCCAGGTCGCAGTTCCCGCACCTGTTCCCAAAGCGTTCTTTCTCCTGGAACAAAGGCACAACACAGATAATCTCGCAAAGCCACCAAATCCAAATCAGAGGAACGATGAGGTGATAAAGTTCTCAACTGAGGCGCAATCCAACGAACCGCACCAGTAGTAGTGTAGTAGAGAGTACGGCTACCGATGCGATCGCGAATCAACTGCAAAACCTGTTTTTCGCGATCCCAAACCACTAGTGCAAACATTCCCACCAGTTGCTTAAGCCTTTCATTACCCCATCGTTCCCAAAGATTGGCAACTAATTGCAGATCATTTCCTCCAAAGCTATCTGGTTCAATTTTCAACTGTTCTAGTAACTGCACTTGGTTAGTTAACCAAATATCACCAACAACAACAAACTGTTTTCCAGAACTAATTGCTAATTTCTCTGTCACAAATCCCGAAGCTGTGCGTGGGAAAGTCACAACAAATTTTTCATCTCGCCAAGCTATGTCTTCATAATATGCATCAACTTCTCCCCAAGCTACGCGCCAAGTCGAGTTAGGATTGATGAATGAGTTTTTAGAAGATTTACGGCTTTTAAAGGCATCAAATAGCATGGAGGATTTTTAACGCATAATAATTAATTTTAACTCCAGTATGAATCATATAGCAGTCCGATTTGATTTCTGAATCACTCGTAGAGAGAGGGAACAGAGAACAGGGAAAAAGGGAATAAAGGTGTACTGAGTTTTGTTCAAATATCAAGTAGGAGTTCTATAGATGGAAGCAGATTCTATCCCTAAAACCATCGTACACGCAAGCCAGCAAATGCAAAGTTGCTTGTTAACTTCAACAGCTTTAGTTAAATATTACCTTGCACGGATTCACAAGTTAAATCCTCTAGTCAATGCTTTTACTACCATTCTAGAAAAGCGACTCAGAAGATAACGAATACAAAATTGTTTTTTCAATAGCTTGGCAATAGAGATTATTTGCTCCAAACTGGGAAACTGCTCGCATAACCGACTCACAGTAACGGTTTTGATGGAACAGCGAACTACTCTGGCCTACACAGCAAAGAGCCAATCGCACACCACAGATGTACAACCGCTCCCAAAGTTAACCCAAACCTGCCACTGGTTCAGATATGCATTCCAGTAAGGCTCACCATCAGCAACGCCAACAGCCTCGCCTACCTTGGAGATTAACTCGCTGTAGGAAGAGCCAATACTGTCGAGTCCAAGGCGCATTTTCAGCTTCAGCCCCTTCCATCCTTGGACAGTCAGACTTTCCACTTGGGTAACTGTTTGGGGAATATCAATAGGTGTCGTGTTAGTGACTGGTGTGATTAACACTATATTATTCATGACTGACACCGACTCACTGTATGATGCTTCATCCCGATTTAACCACTGCCCAAAAATCAAATCACGCTGATCATTAGGGGCAACGAATTGATAAACGCACTCCCGATTGTCTCGTAAACCAAGCCGACCAACATAGTCCAATTTCAGATCAATTTTGGCAAGTAACTTTTGAGCGATCGCCACAGGGGTAAGTTTTTCTGAGATACTGACATTCAGGTAATTCTTGATAACGTGCCGATGCTTTACAGCCAGTGCCTTAAACTCCACCATCTTTTCATCGCTGCCACGTAACTGAACGTCTGGTGTAAGAAACTGCAACAGATTCAGACTTTCGAGTAACAACACAGCAGGTAATAACTGCCCCTTGTTAAAATCTGGTTTCCAAATCGAATTCTCCCCTAATTCCAACTGCGCTGCTGCCCGTTTAGCATCACGGTTCGTCAGAAATTCCTGTCCCAGCGTCAAATAGTAGTGCATCCGCAGTTGAGGATACCAGCCGTCGTCATCTTTCTCCACCAAATCAGGGGTTACGTCAACTTCGTAGCGACGGGATAATTCGGCTTTGCGCTGCTGGTGTCGTTCGGTTTTAGTTTTCGCCCGTTTGTCTTGCAGCTTCTTGAGTTCAGCCCCAGAGAGTTCATCAGAATTAGCGATCCCTTGACACTCCGCAGCATACAATTCAACAGATGCCGCTTTAACCGACTCGATAACTTCCCCACTCTCATCGTCCGATGCATCCTCGGTATCAATAATGGTGTACCCATCCTCAACCAACCCTGCAAGCACAGATTCTCGATAGCGCCGCATTTCAACGTTAATCACAGAACCACGCTTACCCCAAGTCTGCAATGACTCTGGTTGGAAGTTCTGGTCAATAAAGCTGTAATCGTCATTGTCCGCCGCCGACAACAGCGCAATGTTAGCCTGTGTAGCAACATGTTGACTTCTAAGCAATCCTCCGATGGATGTAGAGCCATTCCCTACAACCGACATTCCCCACTCTCTGACCTAAATGTGACGATCAACAGTTTCCCTAACCCGTGCCAACATCTGACGCACGGAGTTAACAGGCTGCACTCCCTGAAAAATACCCCAAACACCATCAAAATGTCCTCGAATATCGATGCTGACTCCAGTTTCAAGACTTGGGGAGGCGATAACTAAATCGTACTGGGTGAGAATTTCGTTCAGGTGAGCGATACAACCGAAAGCCGCATGAGAGGGGTCAGCAACGGATTCGCTGTCAATACGCAGGATTCGCAAGTGAGGAAATTTGCGACGGAATCGTTCTTCTAAGGCTTGCGTCCCCCATTTGGATTTTGCCTTTTGAGCAGAGCAGCACAATAGATGATGCCCCCCTTTGGTAATAGCTTTGTCGAGTGCAGCGATGAGGTTTTTCGGGTTACTCCCAGAATAGTTGTAGGAGTTTCCAGCACTATCCCGATAGTTGTTGACGATTACGAACGGGTTAACCCGATATTCCCCAGCTAGTGATAAAAGATACTTCACATCAGTATCTGAGACATCGGCACTAGAAAGGTAAATCTTTCCCTGACTGCTGCCCAAAACATTCTGTACCAGTTGTTTGAGGTTTTTGAGAACGGATACCCGACGCTTTTGCACTTCCGTACCAGAGTTAAGCAAATGCCAGAATACTTGGTCGCATTCATCAATAATAATCACATCATTCGCCCAGTCATTGGGATTGAATCGCGCCTGACTTTCTTGATGCAGCGAATCAACGCACACTCCATATCCTAATAATGCGCCTGTTTCGTTCGTGCGAACTTCGGTAACATAGTTAACACCAAAGCGATTACACAATGCCTCACCCAGTTGAATACGATGGGTAATGATTAATACCCGTCTCTCTTGGTCATGTGCTTTCGCCACCTCAGTTGCCAGCCATTCGGTTTTACCAGTGCCTTTGGGAGCTTTGAGAATAATCAGCTTTTCACCTTCGGGGACGAGAAGCTGGCCGATGAATCGTTGGTTGAGTGCGATCGCTGGCGGATAAGTCAGCAGGGTGAACAGCTTAATCTCCCACAACTCCAATGCAACGGCTGTATTGTAGAGTGCGTCAAATGCCGGCTGACCCTTAGCGACGATAAAATCATCAACTCCTTTCTCTGCCCCTAATGGTAAATCAATGACTCGCAGCGAACAGCCCTCATTTACCAACAGCCGTCCCATACGACTGATAGCAGTTCTCACCCGTTGAACTGTCTCAGGTTTGTTGTCCTGGTCAAAGCAAATGTTGACCTGTCTCCCCTGTGTTGCAAAATGCTTCAAGTCTGGGATGAGGTATGGTTTACCAATGGCATTACCATATTCATCAGTAGCTGTGCGGTATCCAGCGTTTACTCCCGGAATTGCAATCGCTGCATAACCAGCAGTTAGTAATGCCCCCGCTTTTTTGACACCTTCTACAATTGTCACTGGTACATTATGCTTTACAACCCAGTGCCAGAAACCGCCAGGGTGTTGTAAGTCCTCTTCAGTGATCGGAATACCGCTACGATTGGAGACTTTCACCCAAATGCGATTCGGTATTAGGAGGAAGAAAGCGCGTGTCTCTTCTCTGTACGGATGCTCATACTTGATCAATTTGTGAACTTTCTGGCGGTCGCGTCTGGGGTGGTCGGGTTTGAAACAGCCCCACATCATTAGGACGTAGTTGTTGAGGGGGTCAACGCCACTGCACCACCAGCCGCCTAATTCAATGTGCTGGTATTTCTTCAAGTCTCTGTCTCGTAATCGTCCATCGTTGCGGCGGGAGATTTTGGGACTGTAGAGCAGATATTCGTAGGGTAAAGTCCCAGACAGCGATCGCGCATTCAAGTGAAATATTTCTTCGTCAACGCCACTACCCAGCCACTCTTGTAGATGCTTGGCTTGAGAATCGGTTTCATTTATACGAAGCATGATGTATTTCCTCCGATATTTTGACGCATGAAAATGAAGGTCCCGATGATTTGGTTTTGTGTAGCGAGGAGTATTTCTTTTCCGCAATCAATTGAATAAATCCAGCACTCATGCTTCCATTGCATACCGCAACAGTAGCCAAATGTTCTCGTAGTTCTGAGGTATACTCTCTCTAGCAAATTCACGTCAACGGGTGGAATTGTTCGACCCCAAGGCGGGGAGAGATACCAACTTGTTAAGAGAGCGTTGATGTGGTCAATCATGCTTTTCTCCCTAATAAGTAATTAATGGCTTCGGAGTCAATAGAGGCAATACGCTTTTTTAGATGTTGTGGGGGATTATCAAAAAAGTTTTTAAGATGCCATCGACGAACTTGATAACGTTTAGAAGAACGACAACTAGTTTTCAACCAACCACGGCGTACCCAGCCAGAAACAGTAGTGGAATGCACACACAGAACACGGGCGATTTCAGCACTACTATAGTTATCGAGAAAGGGGCTTGTAGAATAACCTAAAGCCCAAAGTTTAGTAGCAATCGCAATTGGAGTCCGGAAATAACTATGTCTTTTTAAGATTGAGGCTATTTGTTTTGGGGTATAAAGTTCAGCCTTAGCTTCAATGATTGCGAGTTCTTCATCAGTCCATTTGGGATTCATTTATTACCTCTAATGTTTATGCAGATTTAGTAGAAGATTGTTCTGGTACAATCCGAGCGCTGATAGATTCAAAGTCAACTTGGAAGATGTTCATCTCTGTAGACATTTCCCCAGTGTTATAGCGGTCTACTATGTGCTGCTTGATTGCGGATTGATTCAGCCCATCAGGGATATCAATATGGGCTTCACTCGTAATTTTTTCGACTAATGTAACGATGACTCTCATTGGTTAATTCGGCGTTGCATAAATGCGGGATGAATCAGGCAAACACGGGTATTTTTTTATATTTCAAATAATGAAGTAACAATCGAATTGAATGTTTAAGCATATCCACTGGTTTAGAATAGCAGAGTGTTTTTCGGTGTAGTCTTGCTAGGTAATGGCGCAAGCGGGTATTTTCACCCTCTCCCAAGGGGAGACGCTGCGCGAACGACCCTAGTCATATAGGTTTTGCTCACGATATG
>JAHHHS010000152.1 GCA_019359215.1 Nostoc indistinguendum CM1-VF10
TGTTGTGGCCATTGATGGCTAAATATTCGCAAATTCGGGAGCATTTGTGGGCTAAGGCACTATCTCGTAATCCCCAACAGGTGGACTCAAATAACCCCCCGGTACTGCCATCTGAATCAAAACTGCTGCATAAAACGGAGATTTTGTCAACGTCAGCAGTAAAGCCACGCGAGAAAAGGATTAGCAAAGCCTATTTTCCCAATTCCACGCAGCGAGTGGGGCACTTATTACAGCGTGTGATTCGGCGCTACCCGTTTTTTGCCCAACAGAGTGGATCGGATTGCGGTGCAGCTTGTTTAGTGATGGTGTCTCGCTATTGGGGAAAAAACTTTAGTGTCAATCGCTTGCGGGATATCGCCAATGTTGATCGCAATGGCTCATCACTGCGGGGGTTATCGGCGGCGGCGGAAAGTATTGGGTTTTCCACGCGACCTGTTAAGGCGAGTCTTGACCAATTAGCAAAGCAAAAATTGCCTGCAATCGCTCACTGGGAAGGCAAACATTACATCGTTGTCTACGAAATTACCCCTAAATACGTTATTGTAGCCGACCCCGCCATCGGGCAATGCAGCCTCAGCCACGCCGAATTTAAAGCCAACTGGACTGGTTACACATTGCTGCTGCAACCGACGGCCATGTTAAAGGATACCAAAGAGAGTTCTACTCCTTTTTGGCAATTCTTTGAATTGATGAAGCCTCACTCCTTAGTGATGCTGGAAGTGTTTGTCGCTTCCTTATTTATCCAGATTTTTGGACTTGTTACTCCCTTATTTACCCAGTTAATTTTAGACCGAGTGGTAGTGCAGCGTTCTGAACTAACCTTAACGGCAGTGGGGTTAGGGTTACTGATTTTTAGTTTATTCCGTGTGGCGATGACAGGGTTGCGGCAATATCTGTTAGACCACACGGCGAATAAGCTTGATCTAGCACTGATTGTGGGATTTATTCGCCATACTCTGCGCTTGCCCTTGAGTTACTTTGAGTCCCGTTATGTGGGGGATATTATCTCTCGTGTACAGGAAAACCGCAAAATTCAACGTTTCCTCTCTGGTGAGGCGTTGTCCATCCTGCTGGATTTAGTCACTGTCTTTATCTATTTAGGATTGATGTTTTGGTACAGTTGGAAAATGGCGTTGTTGGTGTTGGTGATTGTACCGCCTTTTTTCCTGCTGGCATTGATTGCTACACCTTTTTTACAAAAGATTTCTAGAGAAATATTTAATGCTGTTGCTAATGAAAGTAGCTATCTGATTGAAGCCCTTTCTGGTGTGCGAACAGTTAAATCTACAGCAGTAGAACAGACAGTGCGTTGGCATTGGGAAGAGTTATTAAGTAAGGAAGTCAAAACTAACTTTTCCGGGCAAATTATCAGCAATCGTCTGCAAATATTCAGCAACACCATTGAAGCAGTGGTAACTACTATGTTGCTGTGGTTTGGGGCATACCAAGTTATTCACAACCAGTTAACCATTGGGCAATTGGTAGCATTTAATATGTTGCTGGGAAATATTATTAGACCCTTCCAACGATTAACAGTTTTGTGGAATCAATTGCAAGAAGTTGTGATTGCAGTGGAACGCATTAATGATGTGTTAGATGCGGAACCAGAAGAGGATTTGCAACATCAAGCGCGGCAATCTTTACCACCCATTCAAGGTAACATTCGCTTTGACAACGTGACGTTTCGCTATCACCCTGAAGGCGATATCAATATTTTAGAAAATCTCAGTTTTGAAATACAAAGTGGGCAAATGGTTGCCTTGGTGGGACGGAGTGGTTCAGGGAAAACCACAATTTCTAAGCTGGTTTTGGGGTTATATCCCCCTACAGATGGGAAAGTATTCATTGATGGGCAGGATATTACCAGTCTTTCGTTGCGTTCTCTACGTGAGCAGGTTGGGGTAGTTGACCAAGATACCTTTTTGTTTGGCGGAACTATTCGGGAAAATATTAGCTTGGCACATCCTGGGGCAACTTTAGCAGAGATTATTGAGGCGGCGCGATTGGCGGGTGCTGATGAGTTTATTAAAAAGCTACCTATGGGTTATGAAACCCAAATTGGTGAAGGAGGGGGGATGTTGTCTGGAGGACAGCGACAAAGAATTGCGATCGCTAAAGCGTTGTTAGGCAATCCCAAACTGTTGGTTTTGGATGAAGCGACTTCCCATCTAGATGCAGAGTCAGAAAGGATTATTCAGACGAATTTAAACACAATTCTCAAAGGCAGAACCACCTTAGTAATTGCCCATCGCCTTTCAACTGTGCGTCATGCAGATTTGATTTTAGTCCTGGATCGTGGCGTGTTGATTGAGAGTGGTACTCACAAAGAGTTGATGGCCAAGCGAGGACATTATTTTTATCTCAATCATCAGCAGATCGATGTTGCGGGGTGAAACAACAGGATAAGTTGGAAGCTTTTCTTGTTTCCCCGCTCCGAAAATCCCAAATCTAAAATTGAACTCAGGAAAAATCATGCCAAACACATTAAATGGAAGGGTTCAAACCCAAATCCATGAGGTAGAACAGCGCGAAGAAATTTTAAAGGAGCAAACACCAGCTAGATCAGCTGATGATTGGGCTTACGCGACCAAAGATTTACTTGATAGCTTGCCCCAGGTTTGGACAAGAGGGTTGCTGTATTTTTTGGTAGTGTTTGTGTCGATCATTTTACCTTGGGCGATGCTATCTAAAGTTGATGAAACAGGTACGGCAAGAGGGCGACTTGAGCCAAAAGGAAAAACGGTTAGGCTGGATGCGGCTGTGGCAGGTACTGTTGCCCAAATTCGGGTAAAGGAGGGTGATTCGGTTAAAGCTGGGCAAACTTTATTGGTATTGGAATCAGAATTAGTTAAGGCGGAAATGCGGCAGGCACAGGATAAGTTGGAGGGACAATTAAATCGACTTTCTCAATTAAATTCATCTAAAAGTCAGTTAGTTGTATCTTTGACAACCCAACAGCAACAAAATCAATCTCAACAGTTAGAAAAACAAGCTCAAATTGACCAAGTGCGACAGAATATGAATGCTCTTAGGAATTCATACGACTTACAAAAAGATGAAAAATTAGCTCAAGTAAATCAGGCACGACAAACTCTTGAGCATAGTCAAACTGCTAATAAGTTAGTAAACAGTAGTTTGGCGAGTAACGAGCGGGAAGTTGAACGCTATCGCAGTCTTTGGCAGTCAGGGGTTGTTCCAGAAATTAATGTTGTGGAGAAGCAAGATATAGCTAAAGATAAACAACAATTATATGAACAAAATCAGTCAGATATCCAGCAGGCTAAACTACGTTTGTTAGAACAACAGAGTAGTTATGAGCGGACTATTCGGCAAGCCAATGCAGATATTGAGCAGGCACAGTTGCGAGTGAAAGAACAAGAAAGGAGTTATCAAACTTTGACTCGTTCCAGCAAGCTGGCTCTGCTAAAAATCGACGAACAACAGAAGAGTTTGGAGACAGAAATTAGTACGCTTCAGGCAGAAACTGCTCAAAGTAAGAGTCAGATTGTCTCGTTAAAGTTTCAGTTAGGACAACGAGAGTTAAGAGCCACCGTGAATGGTAGAGTGTTTCAGTTACCGATACAACGGGCTGGGTCTGTAGTGCAGCCTGGAGCAATGATTGCGGAGATTGCACCCCAAGGTTCACCTTTAATAATTCGGGCGCAAATGGCGACAACTGAGAGTGGTTCTTTGCGAAGAGGATTGCCAGTAAAGTTAAAGTTTGATGCTTATCCGTTTCAGGATTATGGCGTGCTGGAAGGAGAATTATTAGAGATTTCTCCTACTACCATAGAGGTGGAAACACCTAATGGAAAGGTAGCAGTTTATGACTTGGGAATTGCCCTCAAACAAAATTGTATTACCTCGGCTAATAAATGTATTGCCTTGCATCCTGGGGATACTGCAACGGCGGAGGTAATTGTGCGCCAGCGTCGGATTATTGATTTTCTACTTGATCCGTTTAAGCAGTTGCAGCAGGGCGGGGTGAAATTGTAGAGCGTCTATTTAGAGGCTTTGTAGCTAATTTATCGTTCCTATAATCTGCGTAGGAATACATCGCTTGGAGGCAGAGCGTCCTCAAATCTAGCATCTATAGATTCCACGTCTAATTTCGTCTGTTTACATAGGAGAAAAATTATGTCTCAACTTATTACTATTACTAACGAAGATATTCTTGTTCAAGTCAAGCTATCCTGCAAAGTTCCTGAGTTTATTGAGGGAATTGCTACCCGCAAGGTTATTGCAAATGCCGCAGCCGAGGCAGGTATAAAAGTAGAGGCTGAAGAATTGCAAAAAGCAGCAGATAAAATACGGTTAATGAACAAACTTATTAGTGCTGATGATACCTGGGCATGGTTGGAAAAACATAGTCTTTCCATAGATGATTATGAAGAGATTGTTTACAGCAGCGTCATTTCTGGCAAGTTAGCTACTCATCTATTTGCAGATAAAGTTGAACCCTATTTCTTTGAAAATCAACTAGATTATACTGGTGTAGCCATGTATGACGTTGTTCTAGATGATGAAGACTTGGCGATGGAACTCTTTTATGCAATTAAGGAAGGTGAGATGAGTTTTTATGATGTTGCTCACAAATATATCCAAGATACGGAATTACGTCGAAAAGGAGGATATCGGGGGATAGTGGGTCGCAAAGATATGAAGCCGGAAATTTCTGCTGCTGTCTTCGCTACCAAGCCCCCCCAACTTCTCAAACCTATAGTGGCATCTGTGGGAGTACATCTGATTTTGGTAGAGGAAATTATTCAACCGCAATTGGATAATGTACTGCACTATAAAATTGGCTTAGATTTGTTCCAGCAATGGCTAAAGCAACAAATTACTCAAGTTGAGATAAAGTAAACTTTTGAGAGGATGTTTGAAAAGTCCTATTGTCGGTATAAAAAGTTTTAGATTCCCCTAAATCCCCCTTATAAAGAGGGACTTTGATTCCGGTTCCCACCTCTTTAAGGGGGTTAGGAGGGATCTAAAAGTGCCTAAAATTACAGTGAAATACTTTTCAAACAACCTCTAATAAGCAGCCCAACATATATTACCTTGGGCTACCGTCTAGACATTACTTCTAATGGGTGAAAGTAATAGAAATTTCATGCGTATACAACTCGATATCAAAGCAAATTGTTGCCTTCAAAATTCCAATATATATATGCAAATAACCCAAAATATTTGCAATTTACTGCTCTGTTAATTCATTGAAAATTTCATAATTCAGGTAGAAGTTAGCACCGATAGGATGTAGGTCAGATATTCTAATATTAGCTATTTTAAAATTGTAAGGATTCAGGTTTAATATTTAGGAAGCAGGGATGGGCGAGACAGATAATTATCAGAATTAGCTAGCAGTGCTTGTGCAAAAAAATCAATCACAGACCTACCTTGGCGACGACAGGTTTGTACCACTGTCAACAGATGAGCAGTATGTTTAAACCTGTCCATTGACCGGGAACCACCACTAACCTTACGTTTCGTCACAGCCAAACGCAGCGTTCGCGAAGCGTGTCCGAAGGACTCTCGTTCGGACTGATTGTTATCAGGAGGGATTTCAGGATTGTCAAGAAAATACCACCATTGACTTGCTTTATCACGCAAAGAACGTAAAAGGTGGCCAGCTGTAGCTCCTGCTTTGTCAATCCACTGATTGAGCGAGGAGTGCAACTTGGATTTGAATTGATTGACCCAATCGTTATAACTCAAGCAGTCTAGAGTCTCAAACCATTGAGCATAGCCCCTAAAGGCTTGATCAATTAAATCAACAAACACTTCACCAATCGCTTGGTTGTGCAGACCTGGAAGCTGAATTAATTTTTTGAAATGAGGGCGTAGATGCGCCAAACATTTCTGCTGGGCTAAAGCTTGATAGCCATTGTAAACGCTAAAATCATCGCTGCTGAGTACCCCTGCATACTCAGTCCCTAAAATCGTTTCTAATTCGGATCGTGAACGAGTGTCAGCCGCAGTAAATAGGCAGAACTCAGAATTAGCCACTACCCACAACCATTCTTTGGTTCCCTTGACTGACCAAGGAGTTTCATCTACATGGATGTTAGGTTGTGTTTGTTTTACCCAATTACTTAATTCAATAATGCTTGGTTCAATCGCTTTTTGAATTCGTTCATTGGTGGAGACTAAAGTTCCTAGCCCAATTTCAATTTGACCCAATTCCCACAACATTTCTTGTTGTTTTTCATAGGGCATGTGTGCATAATTATTTGCCCACCCTAAAAATGCCTGTAACGACGTTCCTAAATCTTGTCCTGGAATAATGTCTTGTGGGCAGGAGGCTGTTTGTAAATTGCCACAACACTCACATCTACAGGTATAGCGTTGATACTCCACTACTTCGATTGGACACTCTACTAATTGCGCTACAGTGTGCTTTTCTACTTTTACTGCCACAGATGCAAATGCTTTTTGACCACAGTAAACGCAATCCGTCGGACGTAAGATTTCACAACGATCTATTCTGCCAAAACCTTTACGAGTCTTACCTTGATGTCCTGGTTGCCCACCTGGTTTTCTTGGCTCTTGCGTTGCTTTTATGGTACGGCATTAAAATAGCCATTTTGTAGAAAGGCTCAAAAATTTAAAATCCAGTCATAGCTAGGAATATAGGCTCTGATTAGATTTTATTTATTATTCGACTCCATAAAAAGAACTGAAGAGCCGTTTTCTTTTGGGGTGGTTCGGTTCTTCTTCCAAGGGTGCTTTTTTGTTTTCACTCTTTTTGAGGATGTCCCCCGACGGTGGCTTCGACGAATTAGAACTGTCTAAATCTCGACTGACTTTTAAACGCTCTATTTCTTGCTGTAGTTCGTAGATGATTTTCTGTAACTCAGTATTACCTTGCTCTGCTCAATAATTATCTCTACCAGTTCTTCCTTCGACAACTGGTTCAAACTTTCTCGGTCTAAATCTTGAGGCAGGCTTTGGTTCATATTTGTGATATTCCCCCTCAAGTGTCCCCCTTGTCAATACTGCCACTTGAATCCTTACTTAAAATTTACTCATAAGTAAAGTTTGTTCGGTTGCTATTATGCTTTGAATTGACAAATGTCAGATTGACTGCCTCAATTTTCTTTATTAGTACTGGATAACTTTTTTATTACGATTTTGGGCTTATTTTTATCTAACAGCACTATTAAGAGTAGTTTTTGAGCAAATAATGTTTCTTAAGAGTACCACTCAAACTTATTTAGTTCAAAACATAGTATTGAAGCAAAAAGTAATTTTTGTTTCAATACTATGTTTTGAATTTTTCTGACTTTTTAATGGGTGTTATGCCAAGTTAATTTTTTAAGGACAAAACTTGTCATCTACCAGGAAACAAGGGAGCTTGCAACTACACCATGTCCATTGCTCCAGTGAGCGAATGTCCAGCCAATTACGTTTTCTTGTTCTTTTCCTCCTAATATATACATGATGTCTTGCTCTGCTAGAGCATACAGAAAGCTTTCAGAATCATGAAATAGTTCAGATCCAGCAGGACATAGGTTAGAGATTGCAATGTTAGCCATTGTGAAATTACTCCTAAGTAAATTTTTTCAGTTGGAATTAGACTTTTAATTTTTCTATTCCATTAATATAATGTGTTATTTAACCTATTAATTCAAGCTTTATATAATTAAACAATATGCCATAAATAATGCATTTATAGGTTTATTTATTATCACATTCACTGCATTATCTTTCAGAAAACAAAAATATTATACTTATTTGGACAAAGGATCTAATTTTGCATTATATATATAAAACATTTATGACCTTTTTACCTTTTCACTGCTTGCTCATTTATACAAATTAAAAAACCAATAAAAAATCAGCCTAAGAATTCTCTAAAACTGAACAATAAAAATTTAGGGTTATTTCCTTCTGGCAGTAACAGCAAGATCCATGCTATTCGCTACAATCTATCTTACTCAGGTGAGACGTGCTGCAAACTGCGCGATCCGCCGTATCTTGCGGCA
This sequence comes from Nostoc indistinguendum CM1-VF10, assembly GCA_019359215.1. Lineage (GTDB taxonomy): Bacteria > Cyanobacteriota > Cyanobacteriia > Cyanobacteriales > Nostocaceae > Nostoc > Nostoc indistinguendum. Next base: position 7,986 of record JAHHHS010000152.1, read on the forward strand.
GCGCTTCGCTATCGCTTTCCATAGCCGCTACAAAGTGTTTAAATCTGCTCTCTCGTCAACCCCTGAGAGTCGCAGACACTTTGTTAACCCTTCTGCTCGCTTGTTGAACCAATTCTTTCTCCTGTCGCTCCAATTCTTTTGCGGTGGGAATCCAGTTACAGAGCTGCATCATACTAACGCAACGATTGTCGATTTTTGCCCCGATCCTCTCCCAGCCATAGTCCTAAACCGAACTCCAAGGTTGGCATTTTAACTCTAGACTCGGTTAATTCAATTTTTCTGTAGTGATCGCCTTCTAACTGAAAAGCTTACAGTTCATCAGGATAGCGATCAAACATAACGTAGTAGGCAATGCCCCAATTTTGCTCATAAACTCCCCATTTCGTTGGTTGTTCGCCTTTGCGCTCAGTTTTCACTAGCTGACGCTAACATACCCTATACGGTTAGGTAATCTAACTATAATTTTAATTGCATTCTTCATTTACCTACTTCAAAATAAATAAAAAATCAACCCAAGATAAACCTTAAGTTGAAGAAAAATAAGCTATATTTTATGTTAAATCTTGCTTGCGGGATTGCTAGCATCAGTTAATGTGCTAAAAGTTTTTAACAAGCGATAAAAGGCGGGAGCTGCGGACTTAGGACTACGCTGAGAATAAATGTATCACCGGTGAGAATAGGTTTAATAGTTCCAATACCACCGTTAAACACATTCATATCCTCATCTGTCAGATCATTTAAAAAACTTTCATAATCTAGGAACAAATCAGCACCAACAAACTGTAAGTTAGAGATTGCAATACTAGCCATCAGGGAATTCCCTTTTAAGTAAATTTGTTTCAGTTGGGATTTGACTTAAAATTGCCTTCTCCCATTACCATAATAGGTTACTTACCTATTATTTCAATGTTTGCATCATTAAATACCGTGCCATAAATAATGCATTTATATCCTAGTTAATTATCAAATTTACTTTGCTAATTTCCCGATCCTGCGTTCCATCGATCTAATGATCATGCTCAAGCGCCAGATGCGTCCAGGCACTCAACTATTTCTCCACACAAGGGAAGGACAAGTCCGGCTACTTATCCCAGAACTTGAATCTCCCCAAATAGGCGACTGGCAGTATTTGGTGGAACGTACTCACCCTTGGCGGCAACTTTATATCAAAGGACGAAAACTACTTGGGGCTTGCTGAAAAAGTCATAAAAAGCAATCTAAAGGATTGATTAGTTATTTAAGCAAGGTCAAAGACAAGTTTTTGTTGCCTATAGTTAGCAAAAATATAACCCTTGATTAAGCCTAGCTAATCAGTTTATTCCCCTAAACCAATGGAACTACTAATAAATATCTTCTGAATTGGCATTAAGATATGAACAATGTAATTCGATTCCCAAAGAAGAAAATTGTTTACAGATAGCCTGCATCCGTCCCTCAATTGAGTTATCTTCTTGATACCAAGCTGTTAACAACCCATTCGCCACAATCTGACAGCGGTTCATCCCAAAGCTTTCCTGAACAGCAAACTTTTGGTTTGGTTCTTCTGCCAACCCTAACCCTGGTGCAAGTTGCATCGTGAATAACGGCACCTCCGGCTGAAAATGCGATTGGTTTTCTACATAGATAACCTCAAGGACTTGCCGGACAGCTTCATAGTTGCCTTTTTCAAAGTACAGTACCCCTGAATCGTAACGCTTGTAGTCATCTGGGTTATACAGCACCTTAAAGTGGAAGAAAATGGGAATGGCATTCAGCCGCCGCGTCATGCTACTCATCACTGTCACTGCACCTTCTGGGCTAAAATTAAAATATACCCGTACCAGGTTTTCATGATTTTCAGGTGCGACATTGCTAACGGCCATATAAAAGCCATTTTGTACTCGATTCTTTGGCATCCGAATAGCGACAAAATCACCTACCACTGCTGCTACTTCAGTAGGTTGAAGATGCTTATTCCGTTGAATATGTACCCTCAAACCGCCTTGAGTTACGGCTAAACTACCATCACTTTCTTCTCTCAAAACAGACCAACCAGAGTCAAAGTAGCCTTCTCCAAAATTACTTTCATGTAATCGCTTATAAAACCCTACATCTACTCCTAAAACAGTATTATTCTCCAAATCTAAGCGCAAACCATTTCCCTCCCCATCTAGTGCCAACGTACTTTGCATAGAACCGTTGTAATAGATACCGTAAAGAAAAGTCCGCAATTGCAGACTCAGATATTTCTGTTGCATCTGGGTTGGCATCTTTTGAAAACGTTCAACTGCCTCAGATGGTAATTCCAAAGGTTTGTAATCTGGATGGTGGATGGAGAAATCAGATTTTATCTCAATTTTTTGAACAATATCTTGCAGAACATCCAGTAATTGCCCAGTTAAACCAGTCTCTAGGTGAGTTTGAGGAGAATTTAATAATTGCATAACTACTTTAGTAATAACAAAATAATTTAAACAGCAGAACTACTCAGGTGAGTTAATTCAACAGCAGCAACACCAAAAATTGTTGGCATCGATTGTACAGGACGGCTTAATAAGGTCTTAGCAACCTGAAGCATAGCAATTCCCATATTGCCAAAGGATTTTTGGTACTGGATCATCGCCTGAATCTGTTGAATCAAAGCAAAACCGGTAAATTGTACCACCCGCTGCAAGAAATCAGGGCGATGTTCTAGAATTTCTGGAAAAGTGTTTAAATAAGCTTGGGTTAACGTACCAATTGAAGGTTGAAGTAGTTCTAAAGGTGTTATTGCCAAACGTAGAGACTCTTCAATACTTAAAGAATTACTGATAACCAAGCTCCCTAGCCAGATTTGTACATAGCTGCCAAGAAGTGTTGCCAAATCAAAAGCTGGATCTCCCCAAGACGAGCGTTCCCAATCAATTAGCCGGACAATATTGTTACTGGAATCCTGCCAATCTTTGTACAGAAGAATATTATTTAGTTTCAAATCATTGTGGGTGAGACAAGAGGGCGTTACAGCATTGCCCAACTCAGCGATCGCCTGCCCCAAGCTATCATAACGTTGATATAGAGCAAAAAACTTTAACCCATCCCCAGGAATTAGACCAAAAATTTCTGGTTCAATCCGTTCTAATCTCCGAACTAAATGTGATACTTGACCAGCCATTAAATTATCTGAATTTTTAGAAAAAAATTCCTGATATTCTTGGCGGTTGTAAGTATCACGATGGATAGTCCCTAAAATATTACCAATTGCGGTAGCGATTTCTGTAGGGAAGCTATTTTCCTTGGTGTAGAAATCCATTAAATCTCGATAATCATCCAGATATCTGAAAACAATAATAGAATTCTCGGCATCAAAATGCAGTACTTCTGGTAAAAATGAGCAGTAGTTGCCAAGGTTTGGAAATCTTTGTAAAAACTCTTGAATTCGCCATTCACTTAAAAATTCACCAGCCGCTTCACCTTCGTGATTGTGTCGTTCTTGCTTAACCAGAAGTTTGCAACCATCTGCAAAAGATACTAATAAGTTAAAGTTTTTGGCTGCAACTAGCTCTACCTTATTAAGAGGTTGCTCTGGCTGATTACATAAATCATTATCAGCTAAATAATCAAAAACATTATGAGAGTTTAATAGAAATGTCATAAGCTATGAAGGTAACAATATGTTTTTAACTTGAACCACCACTACAAAGTTCAGCAATTTCGCAAGTATTCTAGAAACCCCATAAATGTTTGGTTCCTTTGCTCGTACCAGCCCCCAGATTGAACCGTAATTCCTCTGTTTCTTGAATGATTATTCAGAATGATCTTAAATATTGCCTCGTGTATAGACTGAAGTAGGCAGTGAGGGGTAAACTTTGTTCGCAGCATCTGCTTCAATGTCCAAAGCAGACAAAACAGCCCAGCAGTGCATCCTTGCCAAAAAAAACCAAGCATCCCCTCCCCGCAACAATCACTCATAGAGGCCGTAAATAACCAATATTCTCAGGCTGAATCCCTACCCCCTCTCGCTTTGCTTTTAAGTCAGCAATTAGCTTAGAACAGATGGATCGCACGAAACCATTCCACAGGTTGTAAAATAAAGCTTTCCTACCTGACCACCGATGATACCTTTTGCTTCTTCCTCAGAAAATGCCAATAGAGGCTCTTTTGCATTTAAAACTTGGTTTCGTCGCGCAAATGCATTTTGCACGCCTTCTGAAATCAAGTCAGTAATTTCAATTTGACTGTTGAACTTTCTTTGATTGATATCCACAGACATAATCCTCTCCTTTCATAACTCTTAAGGACATCTGGTAACGCTGCTTAACTAGCACTTGGTGTCGCCACTGCACGCATTAGTTCGGACGGGTTGTAGTTATCAGTGATCGTTTGCGGACAACGCATACAAGCTGCCTTGCCTTCTTGCTGCCACCACCGACAATCTCGCCGGATGGAACAGGGTGGCAGTTCCTCTACTACCGCAGGCAACTGGTCTACGATTCGCTGTGCCAGACGACAATCTTTGCCATCAAAATGCTGACAACCTTTAGTCGCGCAGGGTGCAGCTGTACGAAAGATTTCAGTGGGTGTAACTGGGCTAGCCTTTGCCATCAGTTCATCTGTGACAGGTAATGCCTGCTTTAGATAAGCTACACGAGGTTCTGTTACCGTTCCACTAATTAAACCGAAAACAATACTATCCTTCCACTCTGGTTTAGCACTGGGACAAAGCGTAGTTTTATTAGCAGCAATGTCTTCCATCAATCGAGCCTCCAGCAAAGAGCATCTTTTGCATTTGAGGGCTGACAACTAAGCATTTGAAATTACCCCTAAAAGGCCACCAATATAAATAGGCAGATTAAAACCACCTGCAATACTTTCTGCTTCCTCCTCAGACAAAGCTGGCAAAGCATCTTGAGAATCTATAACCTGGTTCCGTCGTGCCACCGCATTGTTCACGGCATCACTAATCAAGTCATTAATTCCAACTTGACCTTTGTAATTTCTTTGGTTTGCGTCCATTTTAATTTGTGATAGGGGTTATGATTTAAAACTAAGCAGCGTAATTGCTTAATCTGCTATCAACATTATAAGCAATAGGAAAGTTATTCCCTCTGTTTTTGAATTTTTTGATTAGGTCATAACTAAAGGTTTTTTGTCCCCAAAATATGACAAATTTTCAAAGAAATTATTAACAAAGTTTAGTTATAATCCCTGCGTACCATGCTGCGTTTACTCAAGCACCTACACCACAGAACATCTAACTAAATTTCAATAAATAACTGAAACATTTATGTCTGAAAAATTTTCCAGAGTGTGGATACCATGTTTTTCCAACAGGCGAATGGCTTATAGAACCCATTTGATATCTTTTTTAGCTGGCAGCTAGTCTTTTGAGCATCAATCTGATAAAACAAAGCTTGAGCTTGGCATTGGCACGAGCGAGTGCAATACTGTTTGGTTAAGGAAAGAAAGTAGGTTGAAACACGAACCTAAAAGAGCGATCACCCCCTAGCTATCTAATTGGTATTCAAGAGCTTGAGACTCAAGCACAGTCAGAAGTTCGGTATGTTGAGCGATCAAAGTTTGTATTGTGCTAACTGGATGACGATGAAGGCGATGTTTTTGTTGACGGGGTGCTTCTGCCAAAGCTAATCTGCGACGTTGAGTTTTATACTCAGCTAAAGGTACTTGCTGAATTTTTTCAAGTAACTGAAGTTCTGTTTCGGCAAGAAAGAGAACTTGATATTGCCCAAAATCACGCAATTCGGCAGTTGATTTACGTCCACTAATTCGTCGCTGGTGACGACGCAAATGGCTAAACATAGCTTCCATTTTCAGGTTATCTGGTGGCAAACCAGGGATATCATAGCAGTGCAACAAATTAGCTCCGTATTTGTCCCATAGTCGTTGTAATTTTTTTTTGAGAGCAAACTGTGCCGGATGCTGTTGAGGGTCAGGTCGAAACTGCTGTAATAATTCTTCTATCTCGCATTGAACTTTAAGGCTTGTCAAGGAGAAATTGCTAGTATCTGTAGTATTAGTCAGATTCTCTGAGGTGGGGTCAGAGTTATTTGGATAGCGCAAACATTCGGCAATTCGTCGCAACCACTTGTGCGCTTCTGCCAAATCCAAGGCTACGGAAAGATTGTTGCTTAGAGCTTGGTCAATCCATACTGACAAGAGAGACAAATAATCTGTGTCAATTTCTCGGCATGGTAGACTACGTAGTATCGAACCTATCGCTTCTAGTTGCTTATAACCGTTTAAACCGCCCCACTGAAAAGGTTTGCGACTAGTACGATTGACACAATCCCGAATCGCAGCACCAATTTGACCTTCAACTGTCATTAAATCTGCATCTCGTGACATATAGGGGATTGCTGAAAAAGGGGGGCGCTGCTACTATCTGGCTGCTGTTCCTGGATTGGCTCTTGAAGTCTTTCCGAATGATCTGGGACTTTTGGCAGCCCATCTAAATCTGCCTTTAATTGTTGTCGTAGTTTTGTATCTAATGGCAGCACCACTTCACTTAAATTACTTAGAAAGTGGGCTTGACAACGTTGATGTGGTGCATCTGGCCCTGACTTTTCACGGGATGTGGAAAAGGTCATTTTGAGGGTTTCTCAAGCTCTGATTTTTCCGTTAGCTATTCTCATTAACTTAAAGCTATTGATAATTAGCTTGTGGAAAAAGCCACGCTTTTTCGAGACTTGAGGACTTACCGTGAAAAGTCAGATCTGGCCAACTTGAATTCATTGCCGTGATGATTGATTTTTCTCCATCTGACAATGTTGCTAGCACTTTATACGGTAGCTCTTTATATAGTTCCAGCCACTCAATTAACCTTTGTGCCTGTGCTTGCGGTAACTGAATTCCACTAACTGGTGTCCCGCTTAATACCTCGTACAATACGTAGAGTAAGGTTCCATGACATCGACGGTTGTAACGCATCAATTGCCCAAATCAAACCACCGTGTTCAATCGCTGTGGCAGCTAACTTCTCTTGAGTATATGCAATCGTTCCACCCAACAGTGCCAAAAATTGACGGTATAACTTGCCGACATTACTCTCGCTAATTTCCACACCACGCCCTTTTAATGAGCGTTGAATTTCTACCAATTGTTGATGTTCATGTTCATGTTGCCAACCTATGAATGCCAGCACGTCTAGCCCGTAGGTACTGTAAGGCAAGCTATACTTTAGTACGCCAGTAGCGTAGTAATGTTTACCAAAATGTGTGCAACTGGGATTGGTACATTCTTTACTCTTGCCTGCCACAAATACTGCACCATCCATTGTTTGAATGGTTTTACGCATGTGTCTTGGTCTGCGTAGCGCTAATTCTGCCCCACAATGCACACACTTGATGAGCGAACATTCTAAAATTATTCGTTTAGTATTACTGAATTTCCGTTGTGGGCGATGGCGAGGCGATTTTTCTATCACTAATTTTTTACTGCTGGTAGCTGCAATATCAGCTTACCTGCTTTGTATACCAACTAGATAGCTAGGGGGTTACGCCTACTATTTCACTTACGCTGTCATTCTCTCTATCTGCGCCAAGTCGGAGTCTGTGAACCCACCGCAATCAAGAGGCTCGTCTGAGGATGGCTAATATTCCCGTAGCTGTTCTTATCATTAGCCGTTAGTCGATCAAACGGCTTATCCAGCAGTTCCTCACGAGATGGTTGCGTCAGTTCTACCATCGACAGGTTAAACGCAAATTTCTCACAAACAATAAAAAATCAATTCACATCGCTTGATGTAAGACATTTTTTGATACATCATCAATTGAAATTTATGATGGTAAACAAAGCAAGTACAAAATAGCAAGTGTCAAGC
>JAHHHS010000153.1 GCA_019359215.1 Nostoc indistinguendum CM1-VF10
TAAGAGGAATTCACATGCAGCAACAAATACCAATGCTAGGAACCAAAGAAACGGCACTTTTACGTGACGATTACCCCAGCATTGAGTATTTGGAAGCTGGGAATACCGCCTCTTGGTTACAGGAACGCCAAGACCAGTTATTAGTCCGCGCCAGGGACGAACGTAACGGTATGAATCTGGCGAAGTTCATCACACTGGCCACCGCTCTTACTGGCGCAGTTTGTTATGCTACCTCTCCTCTTGCTCCTATTGGTGCAGTCGTAGCTGGTGTTGGTTATCTATGGTCAATTGTTCAGGACTTAAACGATACCCATCAATTTGCACCAATTCCTTTTATACGTGGTGGCTTTTTTGAATTCCTCTCGGCAATGGGTGATAGTGTTGCCAGGGACGAATACTTTGCTAACAAAAATGAACTGGCTGACTTGATGCTGCATCTGGAGCCAATGTCTAAGTATGAGTTTGCCATGCTCAAGCAATCATCTCATGTGGTGTGTGAATACTTGAGCGCCGTTGAGCCAGGAAAAAGATTTTACGCTTACCGTTGGTTACTTGATTGGTTTATTCAGCTACGTGGGCAGTTTCCCACCCGTGAGCAATTGTCTTGGCATTTAGCGCAAGTGACAATTGACCCGCGAGTTAACTACCAACAAGTAACAGTTATTCAAGAGGCCATACAACCGCAAAATCTTGGTATCCCACAAGCTCGATTTGCTCAATTACCAAATCCTTCAGTGGGAGCAAGGTTTGAAGAGGAAACGGGGCACAATGCTAAGAGCTTCGGGGAAATTTCTCGCATGATCCCTGCTCCCATGACCCCTGCTCCCATGCCTCCTGCTTCTTCCCCTCCAGTCAATACCGATATCTCCACCTACACCACTAAACCCAAAGTGCAGTATGACCTAATTGGGCATATTGCTAAGAAAGTGACAAATATGCTGTGGGTTGGTGTCCCTGGTTCTGGCAAAGGCATCACCATTAGCAATGCAATAGACGCTATCAAGCGGCTGCATCCTGACATACACATCTTTTATATTGACCCCAAAGGTGACGAGAAAGAAACTGGTTATTTCTTTGGTCGTGTTGATACTTTTAAACGGGCTAAAATCCTAGAAATGTCCCCGGTCGAAGCCGTCAAATGGGTAAAAGAATGCTTTACCGAATTTCAAAATATTTCTGGCTCCAAGCTGATTATTTTAGATGAAGGAACGGCTGTTTGTTCCAAATTTAAAAATACCAAAGGTGAAATTAACTGGCTCAAAGACAAAATCATCTCTTACTGTTCTTGCGGTGATAGTTCCGGTTGGCATTTCTGGATTGTCGTGCAGAACCCCCACACTGATGACTTGGGCATTTCTGGCGGACTGCGATCGCCTCCGGCGGGCGGTTACGCCATCGCAGTTAACGTCTGTGGCGTTGGTTCATCCTGATAACGTCCCAGCTTACAATGCCATGATTGCCACTCAACTCATCCCCAGCGATCGCAAGATTACTTCAACCCAAGTAATGGAAATTGCCGCGCAATCGCCTGTAGGTCGAGCAGTTTATTACGGCGGCATCAATGAATGGATACCAATGCCTCTGTTAAAGAATTTTTCTGGTTATGACCGGGATACCAAAAACTTTATTGACTCTGCACCAAGTAATAAGCAAACCTCTCAAGCCGAAACTAATTCATCTTGCACACCAACAACCCAAGCTCAACAGATGTTGGCACTTTTAGAGAAGACGAAAGCCAATTCAATTGATGAGTTTATCCAAACCGAGTTGAAATTAGACGGAGTTCCACCAGAGCTAATCCGAAAAGGAATTGAAAAATTACTCCAAAATTCTCCAATTAAATATAAGTTCAATCCTTGGAATAACCAAAACTGAGAATTTACATCAGAAGAAAGATATCCAACCGAGCGTTTCATCAAAAATTTCAAGCCGTTTTGATAATAACCCATTTCGACTTTCTGGTATTGGTTAGATATTTGTCAGCATAGCGGAAAGCTGCTGCCAAATCGTATTTTGCTAGATTCAGTGCTTGTAACAATACGGATAAAGGAATTGCCACCTGTGTGAGCTTTTCGGCTAATATTACTGACTCTTCTTCTGTTGCTGCTACTATCGCTTCTAATGGTTCAAAATTTATTTGCTTATTTATACGGTTATTTAGCATTGTAGTATCAGCCATAAATGCACCTTTAAAACTTGTATAATGCAGTTTTACTGAAAGGCAGCAGGAATGAATCCGTGTTTGTGCGGGACTTATTAATCAGCTAACTTCATGAATCCCCACAATTGCCGTAGCGAACGCATCTTGATTAAAAATCTCGTTCGCCATCTTTTTCCAAAATGGGTTGGTTATTAGGAGAATAAAAATGGTAGCTACATCTACAAGCAACGAACTAACAAAAGAGCAAATCCAGCGAGCAATTGACTTGATAATTGACCGGATGCCGCAACAGACAGAACTACATCAGGAAGCCTTAACAGCATTTCGACAAGGCAACTATGCATTGGTTAAACGACTCGCTGCGTTCAACCCACTTGACAGATATTGCAAAGCATTAAGCTTTATGGGTGGAGCGTTCAATCCGCAAGCCATAAGCTCCGGCAATACATTTACGATACTTAATGAAAGCATCCTGAATGTTGCCGAACTAGCTAAAGAGCTTACTGCTACAGAGCTTGGGGCAGATATTGCACAAATATTTGGTTAATAACCAAGTGCGATCACCACTCCAAATCTCATGGCGATCGCACTTCCGTAGCTAAAATATTTTCAAAAAAGAAATTGATTACATTACCAAATAAGAAAAAAACACAAAAAACCTTTCCGGTACCGTCTATTTTTTCAAAGCCTTATCAGGAGGTGGAATTTCTGGAAGTAGAAGAGAGTAGTATTTCTGAGGCTGATTTAGAACAGATTGTAGCAATTGTTGCGGCTACTGCTAGTCCTCCAGCTTCTTTTGCCGCTATTAGAAACAGCCGCAAATGGGGCGAAGATAAAAAAAGTGTTCTTTACTTGAGGAATGCCCTGTCACAATTGATTGACAGTAACCGATTGTGCGGAAATGAAAAAGATGGTTTCAGCGTTTTTAACATTAACCACTAATATAGGACTCCGATTTGATTTCTGAAAACATACTGAGACTGAAAAGCCCGTTTTATCAGGGTTTTATATGAAATATTGTTCAAAAATCAGATATGAGTCCTATATTCGTCACAGTTCCGGTCGAGTTCCGGTCAAGTTCCGGTATTCTTACATTTCCAAGTACGGCTGAAAAATAGAGTCCTTTTGTCTCTCCAGTAAGTTTTAATTTTTTCTAAACATTTTCCAGAGTGTGGAAGCATCGGGAAGTTTAAAAATGAGCGATAAATTAACCACAGCATTACAAAAATTAGCCATAAGTCCAGTTAAAGCAGACAGACTAGCTATCGAACGCTTAGAAAAACAGTACGGCGCTTCTTTACTAGAAATTACCAATGAGCTTGAAGATTATGCCATCGTTCATCAATCCATATCAGACGAAAGGGCTAAACCCAAAAATCAGTTGATTATCGTTTGCTGTTATGGCTGTCTTTGGGGTGCAGTTATCGGAATTGCGACGTTGTTTATCAAGCCCACCGTTACTGTAGCGGCGATTGGGTTAGGTTTTACGGCTGGGGTGTCTGGAAAATTGTTGGTTCAAAAAGGGGAATAAATCATGGAACGCAGAATCATTGATTTAAGTGGCGGATGTCTGTAGGTTCTTGAAATCAAAAATTGTTAGTGATGTGTTAGCTAATTTTGTTGAAGATGAAAGGGGTATAGCTAATATCTATACCTCAAATATTTGATGAAAACGATTGCTTTGTTCGTAATTTATACTGCAAAGTATTGCTATATCCACTGCCGTTAGTATGACTAATTTAGTAGTCACTGATTTCAGTTTTCATAAGTTATGTAAGTAAATATTCTGTTACTTGTTTCCTAATGGGATTTGCATTATCAAGGGCTGACATGATTGCCTCTTGGCTATCAAAAAAACTTTGTATCTTTTGAAGCCAAGATTCTTGAGAATATCCTAGAGGCGGATTTTGTCTTACCGTCACAAATAGAGCTACTATTTTCAGTGATTTCTCTGTTATTTCTCCTCTCAATTGCATTGGGACAGAATCAAAAAAACTGCTCTTCTGTAATTCTAGTTCTTCCAAGGGAATCTCTTGGTAGAGTGCTTTAGCAATCTCTAGAATTTCAGAGATATTGCTATTGAGGGAGTGCATAAACCCAAGTGATGATAATGATATAGCAAACATCATTTCTATCTGCTCTTTCTGTTTATTTGGGTCAAACCTTTGTTTTCCATAGTTTGGATCTCTAGCTTTCCTTCTTTTAGCTTCACCCATTTTTTCAAAAATAGTCTGTAATAAATGTTTTTAATTCTATTGTACAGCCCAATCTAGCTGTATTAAACCTGTTATTTACTAGCGTGAAATTTTTTTTTTAATTTTCCTTAGTTTAGAGGAATATACCTTCTTTGGCTCTTAGTACAGGAACTTATCCACCTATTTCAATAATTCGGTTGCTTCTTTTAATACTTGAGTAATTTCCGGTTTCTGAGAACTAATCACATCATTTGGTAAATGCTTGTGATGCGGAAAGGTAGAGATATCAGGAAAATGCGGCGTACTATCATAACGAAAAACTAGGCAATTTCGTTCATCCTGAAAATGGTAGCGATAATCAAGAAATTTTAACTGATTGTCTGTGATTACTATAGCTTCGTTAATTTCTAATAAGTGTGTTTGAGCTAAACGCAATCTAATTCTTAAATTAGCCCGAAGGGATGTTAAAATTTCTTCTTCATAACGTTCCACATAAAGATTTGGACATTGAACAATTGCTTGTTCTACAAGATTAAGATAATCAGATAGAATGTTAAGCAGCATAGTTCAATCTTTGCTCTATTTCTTGACGCAAAACCAGATAATGGCGGTAATCGTTTGCCCATTCTATAAATAGAACATCATCTGGTAATGTTCCCTGATTATACTGATAAAAAAAATCTTCAGAATCTATTTTTTGCTGGTTTTCATACACACTAAGTCGCTTGGCAACGGCAACCAAAGCATCTAAAGATGATGTATATTGAATGGTTTGTTTACGCATTTTCTCTCTACTTCAAAATCATCATATTTTGATTATAAGTGAGCGCCACTACAAAATTTTCTCATCGAGCGCTATGAAAATTAGGCAAATTCTCATTAAATGGTAGCTATTGTGGCGTTTGCTGTATCGTCGCTTCTGCTGCTTCCACACAAGGTTGTACTCCCTTTCAACAGCCGCCAGCGGCTTTGCCTGCAAGGATAACAGATAAAGTTACTTTTGCAAGAGGTTTAATATATTCATGCATCATTTGATTGAAACAGTGATAATCTGATGGTTTTTCGCCAGGGATTAAGCAGAGATGATCGCCGCCGAAAAGGGCGGATACCCATCGCAATATTCAAAACGGCTAATCAATTTCTGAGAGTTAGTTTCTGTTCGACTGCTGATACTGTTGGCGAATCTACTACATATTTGTAAATACAATCTCTGTAAATTTCGCTATGTTCTATGCTTGAATCCACACTGATACTGAACCACCTAGACAACGAAATTCACCCCAGCTCCATTCATTGGTATATACAGCTTCTTTGATATGTTCAGTTAAGTCAATAAACTTAGTATTGGGTTTACCAACTTCCATCCATTTAACACCTTCTGAAGCATCACTCATAATCACAGCCATTCCTTGAGGATGATCTTCATTACCTAAGCGTGTCCAACCAATAGTATTCCAATGGTCTAAATAGTTATATTGTGGCCCGTAAGCATAATGTTTACGTGCATAAAGTAACTTATCAATAATCCAACGGTGAGACGGCATAAAAATATTGTAACGATTGCCATCTTTCCCCCAGTCTTCATACTCTGCACCGTAGTAGTCAGCATGAAAGACACAAGGATAGCCTTCTTGTCGTAACAAAATAATGGCGTAAGCTAAGGGTTTAAACCAAGGTTCAACGACAGATTCCAAAGCTTGTAATGGCTGAGAATCATGATTTTCGACAAATGTCACAGCATGGGTAGGACGTTGTTGCATCATTGTGCCATCCAAAATCCGGCGCATATCATAATTGCCTCCAGATTTGCTGGCTTGATGGAAGTTGTAATGTAGTGGTACGTCAAAAACTGACATCTTGCCACCAACAGCATCAACATACCCAAGCAGAGTATTAATATCGTTATACCAATACTCTCCTACCATAAATAAATCTTTACCAGCATGGCGTTCTAGTTCATCTATCCATTGCGGAAAGAACCAAGAGGAAATATGTTTAATAGCATCGATCCGGAAACCATCTACTTTTGTGGTGTCAAGATACCACTTACCCCAATAGGTAGTTTCACCGCGCACCCACTCATTTTGAAAATCGATATCGCAACCCATCAAATAGGCAAAGTTGCCTTTTTCTAAGGCTACGTAGTCGTCAAATTTTTTACCTTCTAATAAATAAACTGTGCTGCGATCGCCACTGTTATATTCGTTATAATCAACAGCATCAAAATGCCACCAATGCCATTCAAAGTTAGAATATTTGCCTTGCCGTCTAGGGAAATTATAATGAGTGTATGTCTTAATCTCTTGTAACCCACCTTTAGGATTGAGCCGATCGTCTTGAGGAAAAGGCGTTGCTTTTGGTATTTCTACTGCATCACCGCCCATCTTATGATTTAGTACCGCATCTGCATAAACTTGCAGACCATGCGTTTGCAGAGATTTAACCGCATCAAGATACTGCTTACGTACACCGTATTTTGTCCGAATCGAGCCTTTTTGCTCAAACTCACCTAAATCAAATAAGTCGTAAACACCATATCCCACATCATACGACCCCGCAAAACCCTTGTAGGCTGGTGGTAGCCACATTGCTGTAAAACCTGCATCTGCTAATTCTGGCGCTAAAGCCTCAACTTTACTCCACAAGTTCCCATCATTAGGGATGTACCAGTGGAAATATTGCATCATTGTGCCATTAATCTTTGCCATATCTCGTTATGCTTGTAAATATCACCTTTCATAAAGCTACAGTCGAGATTAGTGGCAATTCGGAATAAGAGGGATAATTCGATATTTGAATACCAATTAGCACGTCAGGTCACGTTGACTTCACCCCTTTTCCCTTTTGCCTTCTTGTTTGCACCTTGTGTCACCTTCGATTCTTCTTCTTGCTTACTGGACTTGACCATTTGCATCAAGTGCTGATTTAGATAACTTTGCGCCGAGATATACAAGCTTTCCCAAATCTCTTGATTGCGGCTGATTTTTGTGCCGACTGTATTTCCGGCTGTTTTCTCCGACACCAAATATTTGCGGAAATAGTTAGCCCACAAGTGTTGCAGAAAATCTTCGGCAAATTCGTTAAAGGGCAGAATCCATTTATAATCTTTATCTAGAAATACCCGATATGATGCGATTATCGGTAGTGCTAAGTCGGTTGGCGCACCAAACCCGAATGAATACTTGCTGTCAGGCAACAACGTCGTTTTACGTATATCAATTGATGCTAGGTCGTTAGCACCCTTTCTTTTAGGGTTGCTGATATGTTCTTGGATTATTTCGTAGAGTCTTTGCTCTATCCATAGAGCATGAGTTAGCAGAGGCAAAAGTGCAGTTAATCTTTCCCTTTCTGCATCTGTGATGTTAGATGGAAGACTCATCCCTGCTGGGTGTTTGGTTCGTTTATTGCCGTCGGGGTTGTATTTATTTCTGTCGAGGCAGTAAAGCAACTTCAGCAAATGGGTGACATTACACTGGGCATTTCTAGGAGCGCCGCTTTGGTTTTGATAATAAGCGATGCGGAATTTCCTATCTTCCTTCTGTTCTAACTGAGCTAAGTACTGCTTGATGAATTTGTAATCACCCCTAGCGTTGACTTTGGAGCGAGAATCGACTGGCGTTGTGGTGTTGGAGGACAGGGCTATATCCTTAGCCTCGTCTTCCGAGAGTCCGATGTGGATGGTAACTTTTACTCTGGCTTGACTTAAATTGTAATTGTAATTTTTAGCTTGCTCAAACCCTAATACTGTGTGGGCACCGTTGATAATGCCATCACTGCCCCCCTCGTTAGCTTCTAAGACTTCTAGCTCCAGTTCAGTTTTGTTTTTGACAGGTTTAGCTTTATTAGCTGACAGAACGATTCCACTGTGGCGGGAGAAAAATTTTCCAGGTTCGGTTGTCAGTGAGTCGAAGACTTGTCTGTAGGTTGCGCTTTTGCGGTTGGGTTCCCGGATGTTCGGTTCTAGCGGCAGGTCTATAGGGAACGAGTCTACATGCGCGGTGGCGATGATGCAATTGGGGTTGGCTTGAAAATAGTTATCTATCTTTAGATTCCAAGTCTTGGGCATAGTTTATTTCTTGGGAACTAGAAATTCTATGTTAACCAAAACCCTGACCCTGATACCGCATTTCTCAAAATGCCGAGTCCCGTTAGAGATTGGACTACAACATATCTCAGCATTTGCTCCCGTCAAATTATTTAAACCTGCGGTAGAGCTGACACGCCTGAAAAGCTGAAATTTACAGCAACATTACGGCTAATTTGTACAATGCCTAAATCCTAGCTTAGATAAAGAGTACTTAAAACCTTTGATTTTTAGGTACTCTCTTTATCGAAAGCTCTTTGTAACTATCAAGTAACAGTTTAATTGCTGCACATAAATTACAAAAACTAACTTAAGATAGACTATTATTCATACTTAAGTTAGTTGCAAAAAGTGCTAATGTTAAAAAGTTTTCTAGAACATCTATTACTAGGCTTGATCTGTTAGTTTCACTTGAAACGCATTTATACCTATTTTCGTTATGAGAATGCCTACTTTACTAATATTCAGCAAGCGCCAAGTACCTGCACCATGACTTCCACCAAGATTCATTCAGTTGTCTGTATTCAGTCTCGTGTTTTAGTCGTATTTTACACCCCATGCAAATGCTGGCAGTTTCGGATTGTTAGCCCCGATGGCACGGTATTCGGCGACTATCCGATTTACTATAGCGCTGAGGCAGCAGCAAAAGCTGGGCGTGATTCGATTTATCAAAACCGTTGAAGCGATTAATTCATTCGCTGGCAACCTCAGTGGCAAAAGTACTTTCATCGCGCCAGTAGGAGAGTTATCACCCGTAGCCTTTAAAGAAAACTAAATTGTTCAAAGTAATGGCAGTTAACAAACCAATGACACTGCAAATAATCTGTTGCGTTTTCAGCCCCTGGTAATAGCAGAGCTTACCCATTGTCACTTTTGCAATTCTTATCATTAGTTCTACTTTTTCTGGCAGATTCCACAGGGTTTCCACAGCTATTTCTGCTGTTTTCCACAGTTGTTTTACAAGAGAATCGGCTTCTGTTCACTCATCAAGGATTTTGTCATGGCTGTAACCATCAGTCCGCTTTACTGGGTTATTGTTACGTAAGGTAAACAAAATCTGCTTCTAACCCTCATTTTCACGTAATTATTTAGTTTTTCTATATTTCTCTTTAACATTTAGCAACATTGACAAACCGAGTCAATCAGCACACAATAAATCGACTAGCCTTTGTCGCCCGTTCCATTTTGAACATCAACTGTATAAAAATATTCAGTTGTTAGTGCAAATGGTTTGGCAAGCGAGGAACGGGGTGAAACAGTACAAACGCTGCATCACCTCTAGCTTATTGTCTCTATAATTTGCTCTTTCGGAAGCTTTGAACGGATGAACTCAACCCAAAATATCTTTACTACCCTTCCTGAAACCCTACATCAATCTCTCAACACCTACTTAGAAAAACATCCTGATTGGGATGAACGTCGCCTTATTACCGCAGCCATTTCTTTGTTTCTGCTGCAAAATGCTGATGGAGATCGCCGTGTTTCCCAAGTTTATCTCGAAACTCTGTTTCGTCGCGGCTAATGCTATCCGTAGAAGTCATACTAAATAAAATTCAATTTAAAAAGCCCTGGATTTTACCAGGGCTTTGTTTTATATCCGGTTTATTAAATGCCAGCTAAAAAAAGTTGCCAGCCCTTTCTATACACATAACAGCGTTGAATCACTTTGAGCTACTACTGCTGTTGAAATTTTGTCGATTCAGGAGCTTTTTTAATAACGCGCTGGTAAGTGTATTATAAATACTTGTTGGATTTTGGGGGAAAGGGAAAGAAAAACCCCTTAAACTTCCCCTAGATGAATTCCTAATTGGCATTTTGTACTTCTTCAATTGGCACAGACCGAATTAATTCCCGGATCACATCGGTTGCTGGTCTACCAGTAATTGAACAGTATTTTTCTAATCTTTCTGCTTCACTTGATGTGAGATTGATTGTAAGTCGTTTAGCAGCCCATTTTTTATTCATAATATTGCTCCAAAAGTTAACAAGGTATGGCAGTTAACCACCCCAATAACCTGCCAATTTAAAGACTACTTGCAAGGTAGATGATGAAAAGGAGTTCAAAAGTGGAACTGTAACTATCGTTGTTGCCCTAGCCGCCGCCTCATTGTAGACACTTTGCCAAGCTTCTGAACCGCTAGTAGATTGCCCATGAACTTGTGTACTAACACCTAACTTTAAGCCAAGCGCAGCTAAACCAACTAGTATTGTGCGACGTTTCAACATTATTTCTTGACACCTAATAGTTCGCCTTCGTTTATTGTGTGAGGTAAAGCGAAAAGGTACAGGGCATAGTTAAACCTTTCAGTTTATCTAACCTAATAACTTTCAAATTTAATTTAATCAAGTACGAATTGATACATCTAGCAATTAACAAGCTATTGTAATCTTATTTACTGTTTAACACTAGAGTTTTAGATATTGAAAAAAATTATGGAAATACTAAAAATAGTATTAAATTTTTAATGAAAAACTGTGTATAAACACAATGATTTAATTAAAAAACTCATCTATCTTTAGGAATAAAATTAGATTAATTGCTGTTGGTATCCTTTTACTCTGCCCTCCAAGAATTGAAAAGCCCCTTCCTTCTTTGTTCGCTTGAACTGGGGCAAAACAAGCTCCGTCTCAGCTTTTCCCCTTGCCCTTTGCCTCTTTTGACAACCAATTTAACCAATTTACAGGCAAGCGTAAGTACAAAATTTTTCTGATTCGTGGAAAAAAACTTACTAAATGCCCAAGGGGGGCATTGTGTTTTTTGACAGAGAACGGCAAAGTTTTACTTAATAACTTAGTCTGGAAATTGACAAGCACAGATAGTAAGGGAAAAGACCTTGTAAGTAGTAATAGTTACGCTATCGCTACTCCTAAGAAATTTTATCTTTATTAACAAATTATTTACGGCGCTGTCATCCTTGAATAAAGTTATTTTTGGTACTAAAAAAACTGTATCAAAAGCAATACGAAAACGACACATTAGCGAGAAGCAAAATGATTACAATCCGGCTAAGAGAGTTGCTTTTGACTATTACCGAATGGCACTAAGTTAAGCGCAAAGCCATAACTTTATCAATATCTCCGTAAATACCCTATTACTTTTTTATTTGATTTTTATAAATACGTAAAATTACTGTTACAGTCATTCCTACTTATAAGTAAAACTACACTTATCTAATCTCTGAAAGGATGTTGCTCAGTATACTAAGCATAACTTATACTAAATACATCTGAAGAAAGCAGAATAGAGAGCTTAAAATCGATGATAATTTCCACAGATTTTGCTTAATACTTCTTTTCACTAAAAAATTACTAAAAAAATAGAAATGAGTTACTACGATTTTAATGAACATTTCTGGTCGCCGAAGACAATCCGTACTAAATCATTACCGCCAAAGCCTTATCAAAAGCCTATTTCTAAAATTCTGATATCTACTTTATCTCTAATATGTATTGCTATATGGATAAACTTATTATTTGAAGTGATTATGAAGAAAGAAAATCAAAAGCTACATGGAATTTTTATGTATAATAATTGCTTTATGTTTAAAAGCGATAAAAAACTTCAAATTAATTGCTCGATCTTCAAGTGATAAATGAAATAGGCTTATCTACGCTACTACTCGCCCATTATCATCCGGTTAAAACTTTGCAGCAGGTTCAATGGTTTGGGTGATATCTACGCCCCGTAAGAGCGATGTCTACTTTAAGGGGCTGCGCCTACGCTACTTCCTCCACCTGTACATTGACTTTTAACAAATTAGGGCTTGCCACTCCAGGGCTTTTTTCTCCATCGCTTTGATAAACTCATCTTTGCCATCCATATACCCTTCAATATTCTGAGGATATTTTTTTGCTAACTCGCGCTTTAAGAGGCTGTATGTTTGAGCAGCTTCAGGATGAGCAATCATGTAATCACGAAACGCCAAATGTCGCCTAATTTCGGATGAACCAACTTCATAGGTGTGAATATTGTGAGTTCTAATTCCAGGTAAACTGTTCTTACGGAAGTAACGCCGACCAGTCAGCCCAAATTCGCCCATGCCTTCATACCCTATCGCTGCCATTGCTGCACTTTGTCCATCAGTTTTGTGAATATCTTTGACTTCGAGCAAAAAATCAATCACAGGTTTAGCATAAATGCCCGAAATTGCAGTACTACCGATATGGTGAATCGAAATAATATTTTCTCCCATCACTAATGCAATTTGCTTTGACTCTGCCTCAAAGTCCTTTGGCCACTTTGGATTAGGTGGGACAACTTCTACTTTCATCGACGAATTATTGAACTGATTGGAGGACATAGTTTTCTTTTTCCCTCTATGGCTCTGATTTACTGCAAGAAGCTTATAGATTACGTCATGTGCGACTTTCTCTCAAACCTTACGAACTCTATCCCCAGATTTCCTCACTCAGCACCCCATCACCAGCAACCATGTCCTGCGTCCCACCAAGGAAGAAGCTCAAAATCACAGTTGCCCTCTGTAATACGCTGACTGATGCTGACCTCTAAACTTTGTAATGCCAACTTCAAGATTATTCGTTTTTTGCGTAAAGCACGAAACTTAAGGTGAATAGTATTATATAACGGTATTTACTATGGATAAACTGGGGACAACACTAAAAGTCTCCTATACAATTTACTTCTATCAAAAACTGCTCTAGCTTTAGTCTAGGGCAGTTTTTGATTGCATGGTAGAAACCGGATTCTGAACCCTAGCCAATGGTGAATCATCTATTGCCAGCAATCGAAGCTTCTGGAGAAATACTACGCTACATTCCGTAAAACCGCACACCCTAGATATATTCCTAATAAAGCAAAAATTTCTACCCTACTAAAATTATTGAAAGCAAATTTGAGATACTCTATCAGTATTCAATAGAGGAAACAAAGATGAGAGTTAAGCAAGTCATATTTGGATTATTTCTCGTGCTTGTACTTGTAGTTGGAATTAAACAAATCTCATTAGCGCAAACTCCTGCAAAGCAGTTCACACCAGCACCAACTACTGCTCTCAATGTTAGGACTAGTGACATCCCCAAGGTTTCACTCTTAGAAGGCGAAATTCTTACAGCAACTCTAGCACCAGGAGAAGTAAGTGTTTGGCATACACATGCATCGCCTGTGTTTGCTTATACGGTTAGTGGTTCCTATGCAGTGGACTTTCAATCTGGAGAGTCTTCAATTACAGTTCCTGCTGGCAAAGCAATTATGGAACCAATTAATGCTGTTGTTCGCGCTAGAAATCTTAGTACCGAGGAGCCAGCGTCACTGGTCTTGTTTCAGGTTAGAAAACCAGGAACAGCTTTCTTAGACCCAGTTAAGAATTGAACAAGGCAGCTTTGCTGGAGACAGAGTGGGGTATCAACTAAATAAATATAACAATAAGCTGGTGTACATCAATACATCAGCTTATTTATTTTGAGACTGTAAATAATTAGTGATCGCATTTACTTGCCCAGTTCATGTCGTAGTCGATTCGGCTGGAGTCAAAGTGTATGGGGAAGTTCGCGGTGGACGTGGCGAAAGTTGCATTTGAGATTGATCAAAAGCAGGAGAGATTTTGGCGGCGGTGGTCACCCCAGACTGTCTAATTAGTATTTTTAGTGAAGGATATTGCAGGGGAGGCTGGCGTTGCAGGGGAAGTGAAGAACGAAGATTTAAACAGTTCTTCTTTCCTAGCTGCACACATAAAGTAGTTCTCTTTTCTCCCTGCTTGAAATAAAGGATATAACAATAAGACAGTCAGGGAACAGGTAAAATTTCTATCCAGTTCTCGTGTAACGGTCGTGGTCAGAGGCTGCTGATAACCTTTGCGACACCACAAGCGGCTTGGGTCAGTCCGTTGCACCACGGTTGTTCGACTGCCATTGGCAGTTGCTGAAAAGACTCGTACTCATTGTATGCGCTACGAGTATGCTTTGACTCGGGCGTTCGTTCAGCGCGTTGGGCGTGCGTCCCGATGGAAGAGCTGGTCAATAAGTGCAATACGTGACATCTGTTTGAACAGCAGATACCCTAGCACCCCGCCTAGTGTATTTGCAAGAAGATCATTAACATCGGGAACGCGCCAATTTCCCAGGGTAACGTTAGTGACGAACTGCGTGAGTTCTATGGCTAAGGAGAGTTTAAACGTTTGCCGCGCGATGGTGAGGACAGACGAGGATGTTGGTAAGAGCAACGGGAGAAACAAACCAAGCGGAACCATCAGGATGACACTTGATAAGAAGCTGCGAAGATCAGCGGTAAGGATCGGTATTGCGTTAATAAACCCAGGATTTTGTGGAGCATACCTGCCAATCTGGATCTGAAGTGGGAGCAACACAAGATAAAGAACGGCAAGGAGGTAGATCACGAATGCAGTTAAAATTGCCAACCGGAAAACACTCAACCTTCTGCCTTGATAGACAGTAAGGTACAGCAGGGTAGCAAGGTACGCCACAAAGAGAAACACAAGTATGGGAGCAGACGGAATCGAAAAGCTGATGTTCATCGGGTGAACTCCTTCGTTAGGGTGTGCAACGCGCTTGATGGTGAAGACAACGATACTAAGAGCCGTGGCTGATAAGTAGGTGGGAAACCAGTCATTGATTTCTAACCTAACTGAATACGCAAGGCAACCATCTGCTCCGTTCGCTCTGCTGAAAAGACGAGGATGTTTGCTAAAAGTTGCATTCTATGTGGTGCAGATGCACCAAGGAGGTGTTCACAAGGATTGAAAACAGGTTGAGCAATCGATCAGGATACTGGAAAACAATTGGGTACGGAGATGAACAAACAGGCGAACTATTATTTAGCTGCCATTATGTAGTATTTTATAGGCATTCCAGAGCATAGCTTCTTTGGATAAAATAAAAAATTCAGTCGTTTCTAAATTGTCAGTCTCTTTGAGTTAAGTTTACTTGTAAGTTTTTTGCTCGATAAAACTCAAAAGTTCTTCCTCAAACGCAGTCAAATACGGTCGCTTCAGTTCCCCCAAATGCTTCAGCACAGCACGGGCAGCTTCTTCTAAATTCTCGTTTTCCCGTAACTTACTGATGCGATCGCAAATTACCTGCATCTGCTCACATTCGGCAGGCAGGTAATCGTAAGACTTCAGGTGTTGC
>JAHHHS010000154.1 GCA_019359215.1 Nostoc indistinguendum CM1-VF10
TGCTCCCTGCCCCCTGCCCCCCTGCAATCTCAATGTGCAAATTAAATGCTTAACAGCTTACCTCCTCTTTTCATATCGTGAGTATTATTACTCGTTTCTGAAGTAGAAAAACTGCAAAAGTATAGGATGTTAGTTTCCCAGGTTGGCTCTCCTGTGGCTGTAGGGGGTGAGGCTAGCTGTTGATCGCGATCGCAAGGTAGCTGAGAGAATTTTTTGCTTATAGGAAGCGGTTTTGGAGTAACTGGTTGTGGATCTGGAGGAGTTGGTGATTGGGTAAAATATCTAGATACTACATACAAAGATATGATGCATGCAAGTAAAACTCCTCCGCCTGTTAGCATAACTTTCGGATTAGATAGCGATCGCGGACGATCTAACTTTGGTTTTGGTGATGGTGGTGGCGGTGGTGATTGAGTAAGTGCTTGCAACGCTTCTGCTGCTGTTTGGTAACGCAGGCTAAAGTGAGAGTGCACCATAGTTGTTAACACCTCGGCAAATCTGTCGCTGACATTCGCCTGATCCCGCCAAATTATTTCACCTGTTACCGGATCTTCGGGTAAATCTCGAGGTGCCATGCCTGTCAGGGCTTGAATTCCCAGCATACCGACTGCATACACATCACTACATAGTTTTGGCTTGCCATTAGCTTGTTCATTTGGCATATAGCCATTTGTGCCAATCAGGATGCTTGATGTGACTTGACTTTGAGTATTCGTATCCAAGCATTTAATTTCTTTCACTGCTCCAAAATCAATCAGCACTATCTTTCCGTCTTGATGATGACGCATGATATTCTGTGGCTTAATATCACGATGAATAATACTTTGTTGATGGATAACTGCTAAAATTTCTAAAACATCCCTAAGCAGTTTTTTTACTTCTGCTTCACTCCAAGGCTGACCTGCTATTATTTCTTTGCTTAAGTCATGCCCATCAATAAATTCTTGTACTAGGTAAAATTCGCCGTTTTCTTCAAAATGGGCGAATAGTTTAGGAACTTGGTTGTGAATCTTGTCTAGGCGATATAAAATTTCAGCTTCCCGGTTAAATAAACTTTTAGCAACCTTCAGAAGTGCTTCATCCTGGTTTTGCGGCTTCAGATGTTTGACAACACATTTAGGCTTGGGATTTATAGGTATATCCAAATCTTCTGCCAAATATGTATTGCCAAACCCACCGCTTCCCAAGTGTTGAATAATTTTATAACGACTGCGGAGTACTGTGCCAGGAGGATGCATCAGATTTATCCGGCATTAAATAAAGAATATAGGATTTAATTTATGGCAGTTTTAACTAAATCAAATACAACAACAAATTCAGTTCTTTACCTCCAAGAGTTATAAAACTTTAAAGGTGGATAGCCTATCTTCAAAAGCGTTCCTGATGAGTAAAAAAGGGATGAATGTAGTGTATTTAATTTTCTACTATTACAATTTTGCCAAATTTTCTTTAAAAAATCAACGGTTTTTAATATAAATATTTATATAGCAAAGTAAGGAAAACTTAGGGCAAAACAATACTTTAGAAAACGGTCTTAAGCTCATCGTTAATGGCTTTTATTAACGATTATGTATTTCATTTGTGTCTTGCCAAAGCTTTTGAGAAGTTGTTCTAAAAATTTATCTCCTAATAATGTTTTATCTATACCTTTGACTAGTTGCTTGGCGAAGGAGTAATCTGTTATAAATTTTTGTTTTCTATTAGCCGAGTAGTTTTCTGCTGATGCTTTTTCCGGCTTTTTTGTTCGCCCTTACACTTGATGGCCTTGTCTGCTGTGTATTTTGTATTTGTATTAAATGTATTAATCGAAGGTGACAGACTCAGTTTTGCCCTGATTTAACGGGTGGTTTACCCCAATGATATATATTATAAGCTATCAATCATCTAGCAAAAGTTTTACTGAGCCAAAGGAAGCGATCGCTAGCCAAAATTGAAGGGTAGCTAATCAATCAACTACCCCATGAAATTTGACAGCTTTTAGCAAATCTAGTGTCTTAGCTAACGCTTTTATCTACCCAACATACACAGTGAAATTAACTAGATTATCCTGACCGAATCGCAGCGAGTCTCCATTTAGCAAGCGGTATTGCATACCAGGAGTTAAAGGATTGTTGTTTAAATAAATACCATTTGTACTCATATCAACAATCATGTATGCATTTTGCGACCAGTCCCAATCGACTCGCGCATGACGACGAGAAACTATTCCCTCACTAGGGATGCCGATCAGGTCAATTTCTGGCGGCACTATTCCTGGACTCTGGCTGCGACGACCAATATAACCTCCTTCCCCAACGAGGTTAAATTCTCTCCCAGTGGTATGAATCAACTTTAAGGCTGGCGCTCTTTGAGGCGGGGGGGTATAAACAGGCGGTGTTGGTGGATAGGAAACCCGTGGCTGATAGGTTGTTGAATAATCAACAGGAGCTTGTTGAGGAACCTGGTAGTTAGGTTGCTCTGGGGGTCGCTGATACTGAACAGGTGGTGGTTGACTAGGTTGTTGTTGAATAGGTGGTGGTTGTTGTGGGGTAGGGGCAACTACATTACCCACAGGAGTGGAACACCAGGGACAAACCTTAGCATTGTTAGGCAGGACGCGGTTAAAATATTCGCAACTAGGATTAGGGCACCGATTTGCAAGCATAAGAATTTATATCATCAGGCATAGGTTGTAAAGCTACAAGACCTACTTTACTAAGTAAACACTGACCCTGACGAGTGGTTAGCATCTGAGCAAATGTATAACCACCAGGCAGGCGGTTGCTGTCTTTAGGGTACACTACAAAAATAGGGTATCCTAAGGGGTAGCTTTTGAAAGTTGTGACATCAACATAATAATCATCATGTTGACACAAATCATCTGAGGGATTAATTGAGCGCCGATCGCGCCGTTGAAATAGAGGTTGAATCGCTGACTTTTTGCCATCTGCGATCGCTAGCGGATAGCCAGTACACTGTTTCCAAGTTTTACTGATAATACCAAAACTGATAATACCAGTGGTTCGCCCCTCTAAAGTTTCACTGCGGATCTGATTTTGGGTTTTTGTTGTATCAAGTTTAGTAACTTTTGCTGCAAATAAAGCTTCGTCTTGAGGGGCATTTTTGAGAACTATTTTTTGAAATTTACTGATTGCTTCCGGTTCAGTTGGGGCAAAAGGTTTCACAGGTAGATTTGGAAGTTTGGGACTAATTTCTTGCCAATTGGTAATTTTACCTGTGTAAATTCGACGCAATTGCTCAATATTTATTTGCCCTCCTAGAGCATTAGCAAGATTTGAGTCTCTTTTATTAAATGCGACAAAAACAATTAATCCATCGTAGGCAACTTGTTTTTTATCAAATTTGCTGGTGATGTTATTTTCCAAACTAGTAATTGCAAAGTCTTTTTTGGTTGCTTGGACTTCTTCTATACTTCTAATCGGATTATTTGCATTTGATGACAAAACAGATTCATAATTAAATATTGCTGTCGCGTCTAGCTTGGGTCTGGTCAATAAATCTCCTAAACGACTGTTGTCTAATGGTTGGGTTAAAATATAGCTCCATGTACTGTCTTTTTCTCCTGTATAAGTAAATTTTCCAGAAGGAACGTTAGGGACTTCTGAGAAATTGCGCACAAGTTTAGACCATAGTATATATTGATTAGGACTATCTGTATTTTTGCCCAAAAGCAAATACCAAATTCCTCCACCAACTAATAATAAAGCCAGAATCCCTAACAAAATTAAAGGCATTGGCAAACTCTTCTCTATTTTTGGAGAAGCAGCCAACGATTGCACTGAATTTTTCGCATGATCTTCTTTGGGAAGTTGTAGTAGTGCTTGACGAGCCGCTTCTGCACTCTCGAAAGGAGTTTCTAGCGCAATTAAACGATAAATAAACTGCTTTAAATGACTATCAGTATCTGGCCATTGTTGATTATCTCTAGGATCGAGAGGCCGATTTGTTAAAAAATTAGTTGTCCGTCCTACCCATAAATAAAAGGCTAGCAATCCTAGCGATTCTAAATCTTGCTCAGGTTTGGTGGGTGCGGGTTGAGTAATAATGGGTGGAATAAATAAGTTTTCCCAGATAGCTAAATCACAAAAGTATATAGAAAACTTTTGATTCTTTTCTACTTTAATTAAGGTACTATCTAAATTAATGTTGCCATGAGATACACCCAGTTGTGTTTGATTTGAGGGAAAACGCAGCTTTTGGGTGTGGAGAAACTGGAGAGTTTGTAAACCTTGATTTAGTACTTCACGTACATCTAGAGATGTCATTGCTCCCTTCTCTATGAGATATTTCCCTAAAGTTTGCGATGACTCTACTCCTTTAATAATTAAATAACAGCGTTCTCCTTTTTCGTCTGCGATCGCTTCTTGAGTTTCTACAAGACGGAAGTTTTGAATTCTACTATCAGCTAAACTTACCCCACCCACCCGTTTGAAAGTCTCTTTGCGCTTTTGAGTCTCGCTTTCATTAAAACTACGATTGGGTAGCAGGTATTCTTTGATGATTACAGGCTGTTTGTCCTTGAGTTGGATACCTGAGTATAAACGGCCTAAACCCCGCACACCGACATAACTAGCTATTTGATAAGTCCCCTGATTCCCTTTAATCTCAGCCTCCTGCGGTAAAGTTGCTGGAAAACCACATTCCAAGCAAAACTTAGCGCCCTTGATTTGCTGCGCCGTTTGGAAAGGGCGATCGCAATTTAAGGGAGAATTGTATGAGCAGGGGTATTGTTGATAAAAAGACTCAAATGAAGGCATATACAAAAAGTTTCGTGAATTGCGCCAATTACTTCCGTCGCGCTCAAGCGTGAACTAATCCTAACTTGAGGGCAGCTACAATAGCTTGAGTCCGGCTAGTAACCTTCAATTTTTCAAAAATACTTGTGAGATGCGCCTTAACAGTCGCAACTGTTACATACAAATGTTTAGCAATTTCTTCATTAGAAGCACCTTGAGTTAACCAGTATAAAACTTCTTGCTCTCTCTCTGTTAAATGCACTTCATGACATGCTTTTACACAAGAGTCTGAATAAGCCTGAAAAAACCGGAAAAATCGACTAGCAACTTCTGAAGGTAGATAAATTTCCGACTTTGTAACAGTGTCAATAGCTTCACACAATTGTGTCGCCACACGATTTTTAAACACATAACCTGCGGCTCCCGCCTGCATTGCTCTAAAAATCCAATCCTCTTCTTGATGAGCCGACAATACTAAAACCTTGCCAGTGTAAGCAGTTTCTTTAAGACGTGCCAGAACTGTAATCCCATCACATCCTTTCAATTGCATATCCAGCAAAATTAAATCTGGATGCTTTTGGGCAGTAAATTTTAAAACCTGCTCGACAGAATCTGCATTACCGATAACTTCTACAGGTAATGCAGAATTAATACTATAAAAATTGAGCAGAGTACGTAATCCTTCCCGAAAGCGTTCTTCGTCATCCACTAGCAAAACTGAAAGTTTTTTATGATCATTAGTCATATTTTTATTATATTAGCGAGTCCACCAGCTTCATTACGAATTAATTCACGCTCCTTGGTCGAGGCAAAATTATAGAAAATTGTGCTCCACTTTCGGATAAAACTTGTGCCCAGATACTTCCTTGATGATCCAAGACAATTTTTTTAGCAATAGTTAAACCCAGCCCTGTACCTTCTCGACGCCGGGAATAAAATGGGGTAAATACTTTTTGTAAATCCTCCTTAGATAATCCTGGCCCTTGGTCGGAAATTTTGATTAAAACTTCATCTTGAAAAATTTGCCAATTACAGGTAATAGTTCCTGAATCAGGACTGAAATGAACAGCATTACTGAGGATATTGTCAAATACTTGTTTCATTTGTAATCTGTCTATCTTCAGTATCGTCGATGTATCGGGAATCGATATTTTAAGTTTTTTCTGATTAATTAGAGGTTGTAAATTGGTGATACTTTCAACTACCAAACTTCTTAAATCTTGAAGTGTGACCCTTAATTTTGCACCTTGTCCACAATCAATAAGCTCATTCAAATTAGTATCTAAATCTTGTATGCTTTCGCCGATGATTGTTGCTTGCTCTTGCCAAGGGCTATCCTCTAAGCCTAAGCATAAATTATGTGCATATAATCCGATAAGCCCTAGCGAGTTACGCAATTGATGTCCAACTCGATGCAATATATCTTCTAGTAGTTGAATTTCCGTTTTTTGTCTTCCATAGTCCAAGTAAACATCTACATACTTACTCAGGAGGATAGCAGAGCGTTTTACGGACAATTGCAAACTCTCTGAGAGAGGTTCATGAGTAATGATTTGAATATATTCAGGTTTTTGATTTCTATAGGCTATGGGGCAAATGTAAGAAATGGATGAAAAGTCCTTAAGTCTAAATTCGTGTAAAGTAAAAGCAGGCGGAAAATCTGTAAGCCATGTTTCTGATCGCAAATAAGCTAAAGTTTTTGGGGAAAAAGGAGCTTGGTCTTGACCATAATGGATAACTTCATGATGATTTTTCAGCAAGCAATCATGATAGACAATACGAGCGAAAAAAATTGGATACTGACTAGTTAACTGCTCAGATTCTAGCTGACAAAAGCTCTGAATATCGGAAGAACTCAAATAATTCGAGCTATTCTCTAGTTTTTGTATAGAAAAGCCTAGTGTCATAGCTTCACTCGCTTTTTGCAACCAAATGTTTTTACTCTTCTGCTGACTAGTATAAAATTATGCAGTTTCAGTAATGTTTATTTTTTTGTTAAGTTATCTTGTTAGATAATTCGTACAAAGAATTATTAAGTTTGTATTCACAGGTGCTTCTCTCTTTCCTAAGTATATATAGTTTTTATTTGTAACACTTCGATAAATCTCGACTGTAGCAAGGCAACAATGCTTGGTTCTTAGTCAGCGCTCAAGCCAAGGACTAAAGTCCTTACTACAAACTTATTCATCCATCAAAGTTGCTCTAGTAAACTACTAGGGCGGGCAAGATACCCATCCCATAAGAAAAAATGTAGTGCGTCCAATTAAGAACTGTTCTAGACTAATCTACAAACTAAAGTTGCTGCTTTTCGGATTTTTGAAAATCTAATATTCTTTAGCCTTCTCAATTATCATTCTGGAGAAACTGCGGACGAGGGAGCAAGGGAAGCAGAAGGAGAGAAAAAATGCCTAATGCCCCATCCAAAAATATCGACAAAAGTCTAATTAACTTTAGAAGGCTGATACATATACTGTAGATGCATCTGGATTAGCTACCAGCACAACACCTTCATGCTTATCTTTGTTCTTCAAACTTTAGCCGAAATTCTAGCTGGAGGAACCTCACTTACCAGTACAGAGCAAATTGACTTTAGCCATCCTGGTAATCGAAGGGAAGAGGGAGCAGGGCCGACTCTCAATTTATACATATTTGATATACGTGAGAGTAAGCAGGTACAACATTCTGGCAGGCAAGTTGAACGCAAGCTAACACGCGCTCTACAACCTGCCAGTGTAAATTGGGCACCCGCTTGGTTTGATGTTTCGCTGCTATTAACAGCCTGGGATAGAACAGCTTTAGGTGAGCATCACTTTATCAGTGAGGCGTTGACAGTACTGTTGCGCCATCGCACCTTGGAAGAGGAGTTTTTGGTTCCTGAATTACGGGGCTATGGTAATTTGAACATGACAGTTGCCCTAGAGCCGCCAATTGAGATTGGCTCTTTATGGAGCGCTCTGAGTGTGCCATTGCGTTCAGCCTTATATTTGACAGTTACAATACCCTTCGAGCCACAACCTACTTCAGTACCTTTGGTTTGGGAGAGAATTTCCAATCTGCGAAATCAATTATCTCGTGATACTGACAGTTTAGTTTTAACTAGGCGAGTTGCGATCGCAGGCATTGTCAAAAGTGCGGTGACAAATCTGCCATTGGTAGCGACAGAAGTGGCTGTGAGGGGAACTGAAAAGTTTCTATTAACTACTAAAGAAGGGCTGTTCTTCTTTGAAGACCTTCATTTAGGTAATTATGTTTTGACTCTGAATCATCCTGGCTATTTACCCCAAAACGTCAATGTATTGGTAGATAGCCAAAGTCATACTTTCAAAGAAATATTTCTAACTCCTGAATAATTAGATTTTTACTGACTTGGAGAGACTTTCATGGCTAGACTTGATTACTTTGCTCCCGGTGTCTATATTGAAGAAGTTGACCGAGGTAGCCGACCAATTGAAGGTGTTAGCACGGCAGTTGCGGGATTTGTAGGCTTTACAGAAGACGTTCGTGCTGGGGCTGAGTTATACAAGCCCATGCTAGTTACCACTTGGACACAATATCTCAACTACTTTGCCCGTCCTAACTCTGATGGGTTCACCGACTTCAACGCCTATTTACCCTTTTCAGTTTACGGCTACTTTATGAATGGTGGCGGTCGCTGCTGGGTAACAAGCATCGGCACCCAGTTACCAGGCGCACCCAAACCTGCGACTCCAGAACCGGCTACCCTACGAATTAACTCTAGAGGTAATCGTCCATCGCTCCGCTTTACTTTGCGCCCTGAGCAAGCAGCAGGCGGATTAGTCAATATCATGATTATCGATGGTTCACCCCGCGCCCTACCTGAAGGTACTGAAGGAGAAGCACCTCCAAATACGGGTGAATATTTCACCATTCAAATTCGTCGGGGAGATGAGCTTCTAGAGGAATATCAGAACTTGAGCATGAACCGCGACCCTAATGCTCAAGTCGCAACTTATGCGCTGGCAGCATTGAGAAATTCGCTGTATGTCACTGTAGAAGATATTACTCAAAGTGGACAACCTTTAGCTCGTCGTCCCGTTAATGGTCAATATGAATTAGCACCGCCCATTGTTGCCACTCCACCCGATAGATTTTCGCAAAATTTAGAAGGGGTTCGAGACGATCGCACCGGGGTACGCGGTATCTTTGAAGTTGATGAAATCACAATGCTGGCCTGTCCTGATGTGATGCGGGCTTATCAAGAGCAAGTGCTCAATTTAGATCAAGTCCACGGCATCATCGAGTTGATGATTAGTATGTGCGAGGGTTCTGCCAGTGGTGATATTCCCAATCCGCCCAACCGCATGGTTGTTTTGGATGCGCCACCGGAAGCTGTCAAACCTCAACAAGTAGTGGAATGGTTAAACAGATTTAACCGTCGTTCTATGTTTGCAGCCCTTTATTATCCTTGGATCAAAGTACCTAATCCACGCGATCGCGGTAATCCAATTTTAGTACCTCCTTGTGGTCATGTGATGGGTGTTTGGGCCCGCACCGACGAAACCAGAGGAGTTTACAAAGCCCCTGCAAATGAAGTTCCTAGAGGCGTAATTGGTTTGGGCTATGATACAAACTTCCGCGAACAAGAACTATTAAACCCCCTGGGGATAAATTGCATTCGCAGCTTCCCCAACCGAGGTATCCGCATTTGGGGCGCACGCACTTTAGTTGAGCCAGATAAGACAGAGTGGCGTTACATCAGCGTGCGTAGACTAATTAGCTATATCGAAAAATCTCTAGAACTGGGGACTCAGTGGGTAGTTTTTGAACCTAACGACCAAGATTTATGGGCACGTGTGACCCGCACCGTCAGTAATTTCTTAGAACGTATCTGGCGTGAAGGTGCTTTGTTTGGAGCATCTCCAGCACAAGCATTTTATGTCAAGTGCGACGAAGAATTAAACCCACCAGAAACCAGGATTTTAGGTCGTTTATATATCGAAGTCGGTGTTTGTCCTGTTAGACCTGCTGAATTTGTTGTTTTCCGCATTAGTCAATGGAATGGTATTGAAGATAGCGAATAGGGTATGGGGCATTGGGCATTGGTCAATCATATGTTCTTCTTCCTCTGCTCCCCCTGCTCTCCATCCCCCATCCCCCACTTCCCATTCCCCAAATTAATTACACATAAAGGAGTCTAAAAGTATGGCAGGCGAATTTTTAACCTCTTGTAAATTTTACTTCGAGGCTGATGGAATTACTGATAAATTCATTAAAGAGATTAGTGGACTAGGTGTTGAAAATACTCCAGCGCAAGAAGTTCACGGTTCATCTAAGGGCGCTAAACTAATGCGTCAAGCTACACCAACGGTTGTTAAGTTTACCAACATCACAGTAAAAGTCATCGCCACTGATGATATAGACCTTTATAAATGGTATCAAGACTGTAACGAAGATATGGGTGATCCTCGGAAGTGGTCACAGAATCGTAAGACTGGTTCGGTGGTTGCTTATGACCAACAAGGCTCTGAAAAGGCACGCTGGAATATTGTCAATTGTTATCCCTGTAAATACACTGGCCCTACCTTAAGTGCGTCTGGTGGTGATATGGCGAATGAAACCATTGAATTGGTTCACGAAGGAATTAAACGAATCAAATAATTAACATTTGCAGTAATTAACAGTGGTACAATCCGCAAGCAGAATTCCAGAAGTTCTTACAGCCCATCGGTTCTATTTAGAACTGACGCTAGAAGGTCAAAATGATGCCAATTGTTTCTTTTTGGAGTGTCAAGGCTTTAAAAGAACACAAGAGGTAATTGAAATTTCTGAAGTCACTTCTCAGACCTGGGGTACACAAGGGCAGTCAAAAGGTCAGGTAGTGATAACTAAGCTTCCTAGCAATCCGAAGAGTGGTAATCTTACTCTGCGTAGAGGTACTACCAACTCTATGGATTTTTGGAACTGGTTTGAAAAAGTGGAAAAGGGTAATTGGTCTCAACAACGTAGACTGGTTGCTTTATCTATTTATAATCAGGCAAATCAAGAAGTAGCTAGATTTGAATTAGCTGGTGCTTGGCCTACAAGTTACAAAATTGCCGATGTCAACGCCCGTAGCCATGATATCGAAATTGAGGAAGTGGAGGTTGCTTTTGAGGAATTTAAACGCGTGAAGTAATTAGGAGAAGTATGTTTCCCACAGAGTTCGAATTTACACTGCCTAAGGGGTATCTAGACTCTGAAGGCAACCTCCACCGCAAAGGTGTAATGCGGCTATCAACGGCGATAGACGAGATTGCACCCTTGCGTGATCCCCGCGTCAAAGCGAATCCCGTTTATGCCACAATTATTATCTTGGCGCGAGTGATTACCCACTTGGGTGCTTTATCAGAAGTGACTCCTGCAATAGTGGAAAACTTTTTTGCCCAAGATTTAAATTACCTTCAAGATTTTTATCGGCGAATCAATGGATTGGAAGTCGAAACTTCTATACCAGAAGATACAGCAAATTCTCCCGAAGCACTTCTTCACAATTAAATTGGGGAATGGGTAGTTAGGAATTAGGAGTTAAGAGTTAGGAGTTTAGGAGCTATAAGAATTCTTTTTCCAATGCCCTATACCTTATGCCCTATGCCCAATTCTCAATGCCCAATTCCCAAAATAAATTACCTATGCGCCGTCAAAAGGATACTCTCTGCACAGAATTTGCCTTTACTCTTCCTAGAGGGTTGAGTGATAGTAAACAGCGAATACATCGTCATGGGGTGATGCGTTTAGCCACCGCTAAAGATGAAATTTTGGTGCAACAAGAACGCAGAGTTCAGGAAAATCCCGCTTATGGCGTATTGGTGATGCTCGCACGGGTTATTACTCGCTTAGGCAGTCTCAACTCTGTTAGCCCCGATTTACTCGAAGAACTGCTCCTGCATGACATTGCCTATCTCCGAGAATTTTACAATCGAATCAATCAGCAAGGAAATGTACACATTCCGACACAATGTCCCCAATGCAATACTCAATTTTCAGTGGAGCTAGAACTAGCGGGGGAGCCGTAAGCTACCCCTCTGATACTTTGTATGAGGAGGTAGCATTTATTGCTTATCATTTCCACTGGTCACAAGATGATATTTTAAATTTAGAACACGCTACCCGTCAGCGCTGGGTGGCAGAAATCAATAAAATTAACCAAAAATTAATATGAAAGTAAAAGTTAGCTACTCACCAAATCTAAGTGAAGTAAATGAAGTTGACCTTACCCCAGAAAGTACAACAAGAGGAGAATGGCTAATAGGCCGTTCTCCTGATTCTGATTTACTTCTAGACAGCCCTGATATCAGTCGGGTACATGCTAAGTTTTTTGTTAAAGGTGGAAATTACTACTTCTCTGATCTTGGCAGTAGAAATGGTTCAATATTCAACGGGAAACAGGCTGAAAAAGATCGATTATATTCTTTGAGCGATGGAGACGTTATCAGGATTGCAGATTACGTTTTGATTTTGGAAGCTGTTGCTCCCGTCTATGAGCAACCAGAGACAGTATTTAGAATTATAGACCCTTCATTGTTTTCTCGGCCGCGATCGCCTGAAAATGTCAGCGTTGCCAACGCTGCTAATCCAGCACTAGAGGTAGCCAACGAAGTTTCAGCGCCAATTAACCAAGAACTAGAAACACCTGAACTTAATGTTGTTTCCCTAGAAACCAGCGAAATCTCAGAAATTTCTACTCAACCTGATGATGTTATCTCAGTTGTTGAGGTAAGCACCCCTGAAAATATTATTCAGTCACCAGAAGCTGTTAGCGAAGTTCCACACGATGTTAGTAATGAAGTTGTGGATTTCGGAACATCAGTTGCAGCAGAAGTCAGCGCAGATGTTGAGGAAGTAGAAGTTCCAGAAGTCAGCGAAGCCTTAGAAGTTTCTTTTACTGTAGCTGATGATGCGATCGCTGCACCTGAAAACATCATTGAAACTCCTGAAGAGGAAAGTTTTCTTCCCGAAGCTACCTCCGATGAAGATGCAGACTTTGCAGCAGCACTAGGAGCAGAATCTACCTTCGTACAGCAGCGTGATACAAGTGCCATTCCCGAAGCTACCTCCGATGAGGATGCAGAGTTTGAAGCAGCACTAGAAGCAGAAGTCACCTTCGTACAGCCGCGTGATATTTTCGGCGAAGTTCCTGCACAGAGCGCCATTTCAGAATCTACCTCCCATGAGGATGCAGAGTTTGAAGCAGCACTAGAAGCAGAAGTCACCTTCGTGCAGCCGCGTGATATTTTCCATCAAGTATCTGAGGAGGAGAGTATCGCTCCCGAAGCTACTTATAATGAAAGTGAAGGAGTAAATTTAGATACACCAGTTGCGGAAGAAGCTAGTGCAAATTTTGGCGAATTTGTCAACGAAGCTTATGAATACGAGGACATTCAACCGCAAGAAACATTAACCGAAGTTACACAGAATGGCAATGAGAGATTGGTAACTTTGGATACGTCATTGACAGCAGAAAACAGCGCAGAAGTTGACGAAGTAGAACCTAGTTTTGCTGTTGATGAAACAGGAAGCGAAGTTTCTGAAGCATTGACAGAGCATGATAATACCGTTGGGGAAGATTTGAGCAACGCAAGTACTGAAGAAGTCAGTGTAGATGTTGATGATGTTCCAGTCAGTGAAGTCTCTGACTTAGCTGATATCCAATCTTTGGAAACAATAGAGAGTGGAGCGACGGAGAGCATAAATCTAACTCTTGAAGAGGTTTCTGAAGTAGAAGCGACTCAATCTGATGAAACTCCAGAAGAAACAAATGTAAATGAGCCTCCGCAAGTGATTATTGAAAGAAACATAGTACTCATCGCTCACGAAAGTAAAAAATCAGAACTTGCTGAATTTGTTTCTCAGCATCAAGAATTTTTCTCACAGAGCTTTACAATTACCTGGCCATCGGTTAGCGAAGTCTTACAGAAACAAGCAGGGATAACTATTAGTCAACAAACCCCCGCACCAACTTCTGGAGGATATCAAACAATTGCTTCATTAGTTGGAGCAGGTGAAATTTTAGCAGTTATTTTTCTGAGAGATTTGCTGCAACCACAGCTTGGTCAAGCAAATGAAGAAGCGCTGATCAGATTATGCACTATTAATCAAGTTTTACTGGCAACTAATTTGCCAACAGCAGAAGCGATCGTGCATTATCTTACACCGATAGTAGACTAACATTAAAATACTCATAAACAACAATATCCCCGACTTTTTAAAGAAGTTGGGGATATCAGCACTGCAAACATTCTGGTTCTAACAATCCGGGAATAGCACCTCTACAGGGCGTTGAAGCAGAGCAAATAGGATTTAATGATGTCGCAGCAGTTATATAAAAACACATCTGATTCATATATTCAGAGATGACCAAGGTATCAATACTCTTCTCTTTGAGCCAAGTCTCTAACTAAGTTTATCTAAATTTCCTGAAGTAATAACAGATATTTTTTGTATTTCAGATTACTAATTAATTTAATATTTATCGAGTCTTTGGTTAGAGGCATAGTGAAATATTAATTCTTATTATTGAGATTGTAGGAAAAACTTGAACTTGGAATTCTATATAGAATAGGAGTTTCCAAAGGCAACGCTAACTTCAACTTAATTCTTAAATTCTTTAGAGAGTGCTATATGCAAAAATCAAACGACCAAAAGGACTATTTCGTTAAGTACCTTTCTCTTGCTCCTGTTCTTGCCGTTATTTCTATATCAGTTGCCTTCTCTACCTGGGCGGTTTTTAACTATTTTTTACCCGATCTTCTTTTTCATCCTATGCCATGACATGAGTGGTGATGAGCTAAAAGCGTTATCATCATTATTTCATTGTTATTAATGTTGAAACTAAAAAGCGCCCTCCCTTTTGGAAGAGCGCTTTTTAATAAGAGCGAAACTTCAGAATTAACCGTTGATAGCAGGAGCGCTCATTGCCACAGGAGCAACATCACCAGCAGCTAAATCTAAGGGGAAGTTGTGAGCGTTACGCTCGTGCATTACTTCCATACCCAGGTTAGCCCGGTTGATTACATCAGCCCAAGTGCTGATAACGCGACCGCTTGAATCAATGATTGATTGGTTGAAGTTGAAACCGTTCAAGTTGAACGCCATTGTGCTTACACCCAAGGCGGTGAACCAGATACCGATTACAGGCCATGCTGCTAAGAAGAAGTGCAGTGAACGGCTGTTGTTGAAAGAAGCGTATTGGAAGATTAGACGACCGAAGTAGCCGTGGGCTGCAACGATGTTGTAGGTTTCTTCTTCTTGACCGAATTTGTAACCGTAGTTTTGTGATTCGGTTTCGGTGGTTTCACGAACTAGTGAACTTGTTACTAGACTTCCGTGCATTGCAGAGAACAAGCTTCCACCGAATACACCTGCTACACCTAGTTGGTGGAAGGGGTGCATCAAGATGTTGTGTTCTGCTTGGAACACGATCATGAAGTTGAAGGTTCCGGAGATACCCAAGGGCATACCGTCAGAGAATGATCCTTGTCCGATGGGGTATACCAAGAATACTGCGGTTGCTGCTGCAACGGGAGCTGAATATGCAATAGCAATCCAAGGACGCATTCCTAAGCGGTAGGATAGTTCCCATTCACGACCCAAGTAGCAGAATACGCCAATCAGGAAGTGGAAAATTACCAATTGGTAAGGACCACCGTTGTAGAGCCACTCATCAA
>JAHHHS010000155.1 GCA_019359215.1 Nostoc indistinguendum CM1-VF10
TAAATGGCAATTATTTCGTTTAACATACACCCCTCCTTTTTTTTTTCTGACTGGAGGGGATTTTATTACTTTATTGACCCACTGTGGTCACCTTCGCGTAGCGTCTCGAAGAGATAGTTCAGTTTAGCGATCGCTTTTCACTATAACTAGCAACTTGGGTTAATAAACTAACATTACCTCTGACAACCGTTTATTAGCAGCATACTTATCACAAAACTTAACCTCTTATGGTAAATAAACTATGATTATCTATCGTCAATATTATTTAGCAATGGTATAGACTTACATAGTCATATGGGATTAAAAGCGCCTGAAGCATCTCTCAGGGTTAATTACCATGTTTTACCAGTACCTTTAATGTTAATAAAATAACTTTAAGCTGATATATGTGTTTTAGCGATGGCTACGCCCGCCGCAGGCATCGCTGGTTTTTGATCCGACTTCACAAAATCGCGTTGCTCCCGCTAAGTCTGTTACCTAAGTATAAAGCGGGTTTTGCTCCTGAATTCTAAATTGTGAATTCTGCTGTAACTTTTAATTAAACCTATTCTCCACTCCCCACTCCCTCACCGATACAGCCAAACTCGGAGTAGCGAAAGTAGTTGCTCTGTATCTACAGGTTTGGTGATATAGTCAGAGGCTCCAGCTTCGATGCACTTTTCGCGATCGCCTGGCATGGCTTTAGCAGTTAAAGCAATTATTGGTAAGGAGCGAAACTGTTGTTGCTGACGGATGGCGCGGGTGGTTTCGTAACCATCCATTTTCGGCATCATGATGTCCATCAAAACTATATTAATGTCAGGATTACTTTGCAGTACCTCTATGCCATCTCTGCCATTTTCGGCAAACAGCACCTGCATTTGATAGCTTTCTAAAAAGCTGGTAAGGGCAAAAATATTTCGTAGGTCATCATCCACAATCAAAATTGTTCGATTAGCCAGCACCGGGTCAGTTTGGTGTAGTTGCTCAAGTATTTGCCGCTTTGGTGGGGGCAAATTTGCTTGTACCCGATGTAAAAACAGAGCAGTTTCGTCTAACAATCGCTCTGGCGATCGCACATTTTTAATGATAATTGTCTCTGCTAGCCCCCGCAGTTGGGCTTCTTCTTGTCGGTTGAGTTCTTTGCCCGTGTAAACGATGATTGGCAGTTTTAAAAGCCTGGGTTCTTGCTTTATTTGCTCAATTAGTGTAAAGCCGCTCATATCAGGCAGACCGAGATCCAATACCATACAATCAAAGTGATGCGATCGCAAAATTGAGAGGGCTTCTGCTCCTGTACCTACTGCTGTACTTTGGACATCACCATTACCAATCAGTTCGATAATACTTTGGGCCTGTACGGGGTCATCTTCTACGATTAAGAGATTTTTGACCTGACGCTCAATAAAGCCTTTAATCTCAGTCAATACTTGAGTTAGTGCTTCTGGAGAAACGGGTTTTTGGAGATAGGTAATCGCTCCTAGCTGTAATCCCCGTTGCTGTCTTTCATCCCCAGAAAGTATATGTACTGGTATGTGTCTAGTATCTGGCTTATGTTTGAGACGATCCAACACCGTCCACCCATCCATCTCTGGCATATGGATATCTAGCATAATCGCATTGGGCTTAAACTGTTGCGCTAGTGCTAGCCCTTGTTTGCTCTGTAAAGCAACAATGGTTTTAAAGCCCTGCTCACGCGCCATATCTAGTAAAATGCGGGCAAATTTATCGTCATCCTCGATAATTAGCAAAACGCGATCGCCCGGTTGAATTATTTCCCGATCATCTGGGATTTCGTTAGCAAAGGTGGTAAGTACTTTCGCGGTTGCTAAGGTATCCACAGTTACGGGTCTGTTTTCGACTATTGGCACTTCTTTTGCGATCAACGCTGTGCGAATAGAGGTGGTAGGCTGAGGAGATAGCCGGCTAAGAATATTTTTACCATTATTTTCTTGCCGCATGGGCAAGTAGAGGGTGAAGGTGCTTCCCTGCCCTGGTTGGCTGACTATTTCAATTCTGCCGCCCAACAATTGAGCCAATTCGCGGCTGATGGATAGACCTAAGCCAGTTCCCCCGTACTTGCGGCTGGTTGTGCCATCTGCCTGCTGAAATGCCTCGAAAATAATCTTATGCTTCTCGACTGGAATGCCTATACCCGTGTCGCTAACTGCAAAAGCAATTATGGGATTATTAACTTCGGCTGCGTCAGTTGCCGTGCTAATCTGTAACTTTACGCCTCCTTGTTCAGTAAATTTAAAGGCGTTAGCTAGAAGATTTTTCAGTACTTGTTGCAGACGTTTGGAGTCGTTATAAATTGTTGGTGGTAACTTCTCATCTCGTTCAATAGTAAAACTGAGTTCTTTATTGTGAGCAACTTGCCGGAAAGTCTGCTCTAGAGATGCCTCCAAATCTGTAAAAGCAATTTGTTCAATATCGAGCAACATAGTACCCGATTCAATTTTTGCTAAATCTAGAATGTCATTGATTAACTCCAGCAAATCAGTCCCAGCCGAGTAAATAGTCCGGCTGTACTCTACTTGTTTGTCGGTCAAGTTGTTAAGGGAGTTATCTGCTA
The DNA here is from genome assembly GCA_019359215.1 of Nostoc indistinguendum CM1-VF10. GTDB lineage: Bacteria > Cyanobacteriota > Cyanobacteriia > Cyanobacteriales > Nostocaceae > Nostoc > Nostoc indistinguendum. The sequence continues at coordinate 2,555 of JAHHHS010000155.1, forward strand.
GCAGCCTTGCTAAAATTAACAGGCTATTTAGCGGTGTCCTTAATTCGTGGGACATATTGGCAAGAAATTCCGACTTATATTTGGAAGACAACGCCAGTTGTTCAGCTTTTTCTTCAAAAGACTGCCTCGCCCGCTCAACTTCCTGGTTCTTGCGGGCAACTTCCCGATTTTGGATTTCTAACAGTTCTGCCTTTTCTTCTAGCTCCTCATTTAATTGCTGTAATTCTTCGTTAGACTGCTTGACAAGAAATTGTGATTCTTCTAACTCGTGTGTCTGTTCTTCCAAGCGTTGATTGCTCTGCTGTAGTTCTTCTTGCTGGTTTTGCAGTTCCTCTGTTAAAGCAACAGACTCTTCAAGTAGTCGCTGAGTTTGCAATTGGGAAGCGATGTTATTTAAAAATACACCAATAATTTCACTAAATTGCTCTAAAAATGTCAGATGCAGCTGGCTAAAAGGCGCAAAAGAGGCAAGTTCAATTACAGCACTCACCTGCGTCTCAAATAGTATAGGCAAGACAATAATATTTAGCGGTGGAGCTTCCCCTAAACCGGAACTGATACGGATATAGTCGCTAGGAACTTCTGTTAGGAGGATTCTTTGTTTTTCTAGGGCGCATTGTCCCACCAATCCCTCGCCCAAACGAAACTGGTTTGCTAGAGTTTTACGCTCTTTATAAGCATAACTACTTAATAATTTCAGTACAGGCTCGTCGTCTATGGAGTCCATGAAATAAAAAACGCCCTGCGATGCCCCAACCAGTGGTGCTAGATTTGACAAAATCAGGCGAGACGCACTTTCTAGATTTCGATGCCCTTGGAGCATCTTGGTAAATTCAGCCAAATTAGACTTTAGCCAGCTTTGCTCATCATTTTTTTTAGTTGTGTTTTGCAGATTAACGATCATCTGGTTGAAGGTGCGGGTTAACACGCCGATTTCATCGTGGCGATCGCTATCTGGTAAACTCACAGATAAATCCCCATCCGCCATTTTTTCTGCCAAATCAGAAACTTGCTTCAGAGGTACTGAGATATGTCTGGTCAAGGCGAATCCGATCAAACCTAAGATCAAAGAAAACAAAGGAATACTATAGATAATGCTAGCGATCGTTTTTTGACCAGCAACTTTTGCCCTAGTAGAGCGCTGTTGCAGTAGTCTGTTCTCCTCAGTTTTCATCGCCTGGATAACTTTCTCGATCTTATCCATCAGCTGCTTACCCTCGTCTGTCAGCACAGCTTTCTGGGATGCTTCTAAGCCCTGGCTTCGCCGTAACTCAATGACACCTTTCATTACAGCCATTCTCTCGATTACGAGTGGCTGTAAAACATCAAGGCGATTTTGTTGGTTGGAGTTATCTGCCGTTAACCTCTCAATTTCATTGACTTTTTGATTCAGTACTTGAATGGCAACGTTATAAGGTTCTAAATAGCGCTCTTCTCCAGTAATAATGTAACCGCGCTGGCCTGTTTCAGCATTTGTCAGTTGCAAATTGAGGTCTTCAAGCTGACTTAATACTTGGTAGGTATGGCTTTCTTTACGCGAAGTTTCAATTAGCTCATTGGTGCTTTGGTAGGAGATTAAACCAATAACGGTCAGAGTTGCCAAGCTTAGGGCAAAACTAATTCCAATTTTGGTTCCAATCTTCAAACGTTTCAACATTATTCCAGGCAGTTATTTCAATGATTTATTGCTAAATAATATTAATTTGCTTCCTAATCTATAAATACATTTATATTATTTAACCATTTGATAAAAAACATATGAAACAATAGAATTCTCTAATATTTTAAGATTGAATTTAACATTAAACCTTGAAATAGTATAACTTCTTTCTAAAGAAGCAGCCACCATTGTTTTTATTGAATCTTGTGGTGGATAATAAAATCCTTATTATTAGATTATAAATTTAATAATAGGCTTTAACTAAAGAATGGTGATTTTTATGAGTACAGTAGTTGACCTAAAAAGACCCAAATTCTGCAAAGGGCAAAAGGTAGAATTTATTGGTGGATTAGGAACTATAATACAATACTTTCATAACTCTGAATACTGGCCGTATCTTGTAGAAATGGAAATGGGTTCAGAGCCAGAAATGGGTAGGATTAGTTGTGAAACTACAATTTTGCTGTTTGAAACAGATATTATCTTCCCTTAAGGCGAGCCTGTTGTAGCTTAAATTTGAACTTGAAATAATCTCAAAACAAATTTAACTATCGCTCAATCTTTTCTTGTGATAGTTAAACAACAAGTTTTAGTTAGTATTGAGAAAATAGATGTATGCTCAGGCAAAATTCAGAATTTCTAATACTTTACAGAAAGTAAGTACAAAATTCTAATACTGAGCTTGCAATTTCTATACTGCAAGTGTTGCATTGATTTAATTTAAAATCGGTAGTTTGCTTACAACTTACTATACTGGATAGTAATACAGAAGCCGAATAATAAAAATTAAGCTCATTTAACCATAATTTTTATTTATAAATAATATATTGGTTGATGTTATATTTAACATCAATTTTATTATATTTGACTATACAGTTCAACCATAGCCTGAGTTATATAAAACAGTATTCTGGCGGGAAGTTAAGACTTTAAAAACAGCTTATATGCATTACGATTATCTCCTTTTTAGGGCAAAAAATCTACTTTTACTTTCTAAAAATCTTCGTAACTACGCACAATGCCGTTATGATGTCAAACCCCTTAAAATTAACTTTGACGTTTAACGAATGCTCATGACGGAAGGCTTTTTAAAGTTAACGCCAGCCTATTGGCTAATAACTTTGCGATCGCTTATACTAGCATTAGCTACAGATTGGCTATAGATACGAAAATTTTGAATTTTATTACTCTCTAAAATAGCTCTTGCACCTGCCATGTAGATATCAGTACTATTTAGGACTAATAAGTAATTGCCAAGGTTAACTTGCGCTTTATAATCCCTAGCTAGATCGTCAGCAATTTCTAAAGTAGTGTGATAATCTTTATAATTGCTGATATCTACCTCAACAAGACTATTGAGTGTGTTTATATCCTTAGCAATCACCAAGACTTGACTCATAGGGAAGCCAGCAGTTCTTAGTTCAGTAAGTGCTTTTTCTGTGTCTTGGTGTGTATAAAAAACACCAACTGCTTTTTTATAGCGGCTATTTGGAGTCAAGTATGGCTTATAAATGCTCCACTGTTGAATATCACGGCGATTAAAAATCCTCTTGGCAACGCGAATCTCTATATCTATGCCGGTTACTATTACCAAATAGTAACCTTTACAAACTAGATCCCTGTAACCCTGCGCTTGCTCTTTAGGAATTCCTAAAGCTAACAACACACTAGGCAAACCACCTGCCACTGTATTAACCTCATCACCTGCTAAAGTGGTAGCGATCGCTGTTGCTTCTGCTCCGACTAGCATAACTCGTCCTATAGTAGGAATTACCGAGAGGACTAAACCAGTTAATAAGCCGCAAGTAACATCGCCTAAAGCACCAGTAGTGATGCCTTTATTAGCATCTTCAGAAGATGTATTGCTAGTGCGCTCTTTAACTTGAACACCAGCAATATCACTTTTTTCTGCATTCCGTGCAATTACAGAAACTTTCTGCATTGGAAAATTAGAAGCGTTTAGTTCCTGAAGAACTAATTGTGTATCGGAACATCCAGCGAAAACTCCTACAGTTGTTCGCTCTTTTTCTAATGTCATTTTATCGGTTTGTGGCGGATTGAAGTGATTCCCATCCTAAGAGTGTTAGCTAATTTAAGGTAATTACACAGCCCGACGAGTCAGTAAACCCCAAAGGAAAATCAGTAGCATAGCACCAAGAACAGCAAATAAAATGCTTCCAAGCGAGAAAGCTCCAGCAGATGCAGCGGCTGCCGAACCACTTCCTAATAAAGCTTGACCCAAATAACCCCCAACTACGGCTCCAAGTATTCCTAATATAATGGTGGAAAGAATACCGCCACCTTGGGTTCCTGGATAAAATAACTTAGCCAACGCACCTGCAATTAAACCCAAAACCAACCAAGCAATAATGTTACCCATTGTATTTCTCCTTCCTTGAGAATCTTATTTGTTTGCTTTCGACTATTTCATATTAAAGTTTGTCTACAAAATTCCTGATCTATCTAGAGAACTAATATCAAAAATCTTTAGATATCATTTGAATATTCACTAGGTTGTCTTTGAGGATAAATATCTAAATTTATTAACAATTTAGATAGATATCTCCAGAAATTCAATATGCGTTATTCCGAACCTTTATAGAGAGACAGCACTGCTACGTCTCTACATTCTTTATTCTTTTTCCAAAATGTCTATTTGGTATGGCAAAGAGACTGTTTTTTACTTGAACTCTATAATCCAAGTTGCAGATGCGCCAATTTTGAGTGCTTCATCATCCTCGGCTCAGACGATGCCTGTAGTTTTTGTTGCCTACGCACATGAAAGTTTGACTTTAAGTTCCGGTTGTGCATAACTGAGAGTCAACCCAAGATAGGAGTGTGAATTCAACTTGATGATTAATATCAAGCAGAAAAGTCTGTGCATTCAATTGTTCACAGAGAGATAATAAAGATTTGAATTTGAGATTGTATGAAAGTAGTATTAGCTGCTCACAACTCAGGAGTGACAACTATAGAAAGAGCTAGTTGATAAAGTTGGCGACGGGGAAGGGAGGTAAATTTTGCTAACTGACGGCTAGCTTGCGATCGCGATATTCCTTGACTAATTAACTGTTTCAATTCGGCTTTCAATTCCTCTTCTGTTAGTTGGGGTTGACTAGCTGGAATTCCCGCCACTACTAATGTATATTCACCTTGGGGTTCTCGTTGGCTGTAGCGAGCGATCGCCTCGGCAATTGTCCCCCGCCAAAATTCCTCATACAATTTAGTTAACTCCCGCCCTAGCACAATTTGGCGATCGCTTCCCCAAACCTCTGCTAAATCTTGCAAAGTATCTCGCAAACGGTGGGGCGATTCGTAAAAAATTAATGTGCGAGATTCTGTTTGCAGAGACTCTAAATGTTCTTGTCTCTGTTGACTTTTCGCTGGGAGAAAGCCTTCAAAGACAAACCGATCCGTTGGTAATCCAGCTGCACTCAATGCTGTAATTGCTGCACTAGCGCCAGGAATGGGAACGACTGAAATTCCCGCCTCAATGCAGGCTTTCACCAGTTCATATCCCGGATCGGAAATTCCTGGCATTCCCGCATCACTCACAAGAGCGATCGCTTTATTGTTAATTAAATGCTCTAATAATTCTGGAATGCGGCTGGTACGATTGTGTTCGTGGTAACTCACCTGGGGTGTCTTAACTTGAAAATGCTGTAGTAGTTTCCCTGTGTGACGCGTGTCTTCCGCAGCAATGATATCCACAGTCTGCAAAATTCGCACCGCCCGAAAGGTTATATCTTCCAGGTTGCCAATTGGTGTGCCGACAACGTAAAGTGTTCCTGGTTTTGGATCGGTTTGCATGAGCAAGAGTTAAAAGTTAGGAATTAGAGACGCAATTAATCGCGTCTGTACAGGAGTTAAAAATAAATGGATAATCTAAAATCCAAAATTCAAAATCTGAAATCGGCTCGAGGGTTATTTGTAGGCTTGGTAACTTTAGATTTGATTTACCTTGCTGACTCTGGCCCTAAGAATAATCAGAAAATTGTCGCTACTGACTATATTGTGTCAGCAGGGGGGCCAGTTACAAACGCGGCTGTGACTTTCAGCCATTTAGGAAATCAGGCTACAGTTTTGGGTGTAGTCGGTTCTCACCCAATGACACAGCTAATTCGAGGTGATTTGGCAAATTACAAAGTTGCGATCGCAGACCTTGAGCCTACCACTGATTTAGCACCGCCTGTCTCCTCAATTATTGTCACCCAAAGTACGGGTGAACGCGCTGTAGTTTCCATCAATGCTGTCAAAACTCAAGCCAGCAGCGCATCTATCCCACCAAATATTTTGCAAAATGTCAATATCGTACTGATTGATGGACATCAGATGGCCGTTAGTTATTCCATAGCCCAAATGGCTAAAGTCAAAAATATCCCAGTAGTAATTGATGGTGGGAGTTGGAAGCCTGGATTTGAGCAAATTCTGCCGTTTGTAGATTATGCCGTCTGTTCAGCTAATTTTTATCCCCCCGACTGCCAGACTGGAGAAGACGTTTTTGCCTATCTGAGTGGATTTGACATTCCTCACATTGCGATTACCCACGGGCAAAAACCAATTGAATACTGGAACACCAAAACTGGTATCGTAAATGTACCGCAGATTCAAGCGGTTGATACATTAGGGGCTGGAGATATTTTCCACGGTGCTTTCTGTCATTACATTTTAAGAGAAAGTTTTACTGATGCACTGGCACTGGCAGCTAATATTGCGGCTGATTCCTGTAAATTTTTTGGCACTCGGCGCTGGATGGATTTAAAGTGCTGAGTAGTCAGATTAATAAGGTCAAATTTAATGAAAGACTTAAAAGAAATATTAGCGATCGCTCGTGAGGTAGGTTGGCAAGCAGCAGATATACTGCGATCGTATTATCACGGTACTGCAAAAGACCCTGACTTAGAAGTAAAATATAAACAGAATGAGCCTGTTACTGTTGCAGATGTAGCTGTGAGTCAATACATTTTACAGAAGCTACAAGCAACTTTGGGTAATGAAGATTTTGCTTACATCAGCGAAGAAACTTATCAATCTCCAACTACAGGCGCACACCCTTCCGCCCCTTGGGTATGGATAATTGATCCTTTGGATGGCACACGAGACTTTATCGAAAAAACTGGAGACTATGCAGTTCATATTGCTTTAGTCAAAGAAACACGCCCAGTGTTGGCAGTAGTGGTAGTACCAGAGGCTCAAAAGTTATATTACGCTACCAAAGGCGGGGGTACATTTGTAGAAACCTGTGATGGTTCAGTTCCTTTACAGGTGTCGTCAGGCAAACGAGTTGAGGATTTAACCTTAGTGGTTAGTCGCTCTCACCGCAACCAACGCTTAGATTACTTGCTACAAAACTTACCCTGTCAAAATCATAAATCTGTAGGTAGTGTAGGCTGCAAAATTTCTACCATTGTCGAGCAACAGGCAGATATCTACATTTCCCTTTCCGGCAAGTCTGCACCCAAAGACTGGGATATGGCAGCACCAGAACTGATTTTAACAGAAGCTGGTGGTAAATTTACTCACTTCGACGGCACTCCGTTGCAGTACAACACTGGAGATATTAATCAATGGGGAGGTTTGCTAGCTAGTAACGGTGAATATCACGAGATGCTGTGTAAGGAAGCAGAAAGGATTTTAGCGCAGTTTGAGCAGAGTTAAAACCTAAGACATTTTGGGATGAATATTTCTCAATTTGCTTTTAAGACACTTAGTCATGTTATGATTAGCCCCACTACCGATAATAATCTTTACCCCTTAGTCCACAGCTGAATTTTCAAAACACTCAATAACTGGGCGATCGCTAGTTGATTTCGATTTCCTGTTAAAAGTGTGACTGTGAATAAAATTCACAATTAGACGATATTCAAAGGTTGAAGGCTGTGTTACACTCATGGGCATAAGGATTATTTTCGTTTGAGTAACTCGTTTTGATTTATAAAAAGCGTGTCTCTGAATTTAACCCTCTACACTCTCTGAATTCGGATATTTCTATGTCAATTTACGTCGGAAACCTGTCCTATCAGGTTACAGAAGAGGACCTAAAGCAGGCTTTTGCAGAATACGGAAAAGTAAATCGTGTTCAACTACCCACAGATCGGGAAACAGGCCGGCCTCGTGGGTTCGCTTTTGTGGAAATGGAATCAGACACACAAGAACAAGCTGCCATTGATGCACTTGATGGTGCTGAGTGGATGGGACGTGATTTGAAAGTGAACAAAGCTAAACCTCGTGAGGAAAGAAGCAACTCTTCTCGTGGTAGCTGGGGTGGCGGTAATGCCGGCCGCAACGATAATCGCTACTAAGTAAGTCGATTCCTAAAAATTTCACATTTAGTTAAAACAAAAAGAAGCCCCACATCCGATCCGTTCGCGGAGCGTCTCGCAGAGAAGGGCGATGTGGGATTAATTCTTAGGCGATAACGAATTAACCCCTAACCGTTTTGAGCTGTAAGCTTGATAAGGTGGGGGTTAATGGCAAAGTGTCATTTGTAAGTTTGAGCGGTCAATATCGTCATTGTTTTGTCTTCGTAAGCCGAATAGAAACTATAGTTTATTTAATCTACCTTCTGATCTTCTCAGATTTAATACTTTATTTTTCCTAAACGCCTACATAATGCCTTTAGAAACAGAGAAGCATAAAGCAATTGCTAGGCACAAGCAACGTCATAAACAACGAAATGCATGATGATATGCATTACCTAAAATAGGAAGTTTTCAGGCTTTTCTTAATTATCCTGTGATGCCTACGGCGGTAAACTACGTAAATAGATGATGCTGTAGGGGCACAGCATTGCTGTGTCCTTACGAAAGATATGGAGAAGCAAGCTACACGAAGTGTGCCGCAGGCAATTTCAATCACTTGGGTTTCAATTGACACAAATGCAGAGTTGTCAAACCCTACCTTGTACCTGATTCGACAAAGAAGCGCTATAGTTTGTTAAGTTCCATTTGCGGAACTTGCAGCAATATAAATGTATTCTTTTTATATAGCCATAAAGTGTTGTAGATATCCTTAATTTGCAATCCTTAGCTCTAGATTTTCAAGGAAATGTTACGACTTTATCATTTATTACTAGGTTCTATTTTACTGGTATCAATACCTCTAGTAGCAAAATTTGTTCTCCCCAAATTTTCTCCACCCAAAGTGGAAAAAGCTACTGCCGTTGCAAAACTTTCCAACCCTAATGAAGGAAATATCTGGCAGAAAATCTTGGGAGATACCACTGCTCCAACTAACTGGCAAGTTACTGCTTGTAAGGGAAATGCGCCTTTATTGTGTGTCTCCTCCAAAGATGAACTATTGGGTACAGTTGAGATTAACGTTTACCCATTAGCAAACAACGAGGATTTCCAAAAGAAACTCGTAGCAGCGGGGATTCTACCTGGTTTCCAAGTGGACTACCAAAGTTCCAAATACCAAACCCAGGTATTAACAGCACTTAAGGCTTGGGTTGGAGATTACTACACTGCTTTTGCAAAAGATCGTCAGGGTGAATATGGAAAAGAAATTACTTTCTTAACCTACCCACCGCAACCAGTAGCCGTTGGTAAGCTTCAAGGAATTCGCTATGGGTTCGCCGGACTCAAGCAAAAAGGTGGAGTACAAGAGCAACATATCGGCCATGTCGCCTTTGATGGCAATAAACTTTACGTAATTACCACTGCCTTTGACCCAGGTTCGCAAACAGGTAAGTTTGATAAACTGGAAAACTTGGCTATTTTTCAACCTTACTTATATGCGATCGCAGCAGATTTGCGTTTACCCTGATAAAGATTGGGGATTGAGAAATCTTCCTAGTTCCCACTCCCCATCAACCTAAATCTCTGCCACCGCCCGTTCAATCAAGCGACGTGCTAGAGTTTGCGTACCGGTGTGTTCATAATAATTCGTTGTTACATCCAGGAACGCTGCGAGGTAATCCAACTTATCATCAGCAATATCGGCAAAACTTTGCAAGTGGTGGACAACCTTTTGTGGCGTTAAATTATTGGCGCTAACTAGCCCATTCATCCAACCTTTAACTGAGCCAAAGCTTTCACCAATAAAATTGAGTTTACTACCAGAATTATTACCTGGAATCACATCTTTAATGTTTTGGAAAGTCGAGTTTTTTTCTAATTCCTGTGGATTTGTTTGATTAAGACCAGATATCGCTTTGCTGATGAAGTTTGGGCCCAGAGGTATTAAACCATCAACGCAAATTAATGCCACCATGCGGATGAGTGATTCGCCACTATACTCACCTAAAGAGGCGACAAAATCCCCAATACTGTCTCCAGGAATGCCGTTAATTTGACAGAAGGCTACTAACTCAGCCACTAATTTCAATGTCAAATCGATGGTTTGAGCTTTATCAGGTTTAGGAGTAACAGAGTTTAAAAAACCCAACAAAGGAATTTTCTCGCCAACTTTGTTAGCTAAAGCGGCTGCACCAAGTGCTTTATCTGTACCATCAACGGTTTGATATAACCACAAGGCTGTTTGGTATCCTTGGGATTTGTCGTTGAATAGATAAATCGCCCTTTCACCAATTTGTTGAATTAAATCTTCATCGTCCTCGCCAGTGACGGTTTTAATGGTGTTGACAAAGCCGACAGTATTTTGCCACTCTCCTGGAGCAACAAAATCGAGGGACTTCAACATAGAAATGGTCAAGCCGCCAGTTGGCAATTGATCAACCAAATCAACAATCGATTTGCTCACAAAAATCTCCTTATTTAGTTTTTGTTATCTGAATGTTTGTAATGCAAATTATTTTAGTTTAGCCAGACCATTAAGATTAAATTTCTCTAGCCAATTTGCGCGATCGCTAGCTGTAAATGACGGATTGCTGGAAATTGCTTTTACTTGGTACTTACCTACTAAAATTGCAGTTTGCGTCTTACCAACTTCCACTGCGGGATAACCGCCAATTTTTTTCGTGCTTTTCGAGAATTTTGCTGCTGCACTAGGTGTGCTGGTAGTATCAGAAATAGACAGTAATGCTACCTCTTTACCGCCTTTTTTCAACTTCAAATTGGCAAAGCCTTTTTTCTCTTGGGTATAGACACCCTGATAGCCATCACTAGCTTTTGGGAAAAGTTTATTAAATTCACTACCCTGAGTTGCAGTCTTAGCCACCGCAACGTTTTTTTGTTGAGTACTTTCTTTTTGCGCCTGGTCAAAACCTCCAGGTGCTTTCGGATTACAGGCTGTTGTCAGTAATACCACTGAGAACAACAAAGCAGCTATTACCGTACGCCCACGTTTTAAAATCATTCTTGGCTTCTCCTTATACTTGAGCTTTGAGGCAATTATCTGCGCTGCTAGCAATTATTACCCGTAAAATTTACTTTTTGATAATTATTGCCTAAGTTCTAAACTATCGCGGTCTATAGCGGTTCTCAATTGCGTGAAATACAGACCTAAACCCCAGCCCCTTCCCTGTGAGCGTTGGGGAGTAAGCCTCAAAGCCTCTCTCCTAAAAGGAGAGAGGTCAAAATGTATTGCATCCAAACGAGAAGCGCTATAGTTTTGATGCAACACCCATTATTTTGCACTTTAAAAAAACGTACTAATTAATCCAATGCAAAAACGCCCCCCCTTTCGGGAGAGCGTTTTTTATTTATAGATAATCGTGAAGATTGTATTTCAGATTATGATTAACCGTTGATAGCAGGAGCGCTCATTGCCACAGGAGCAACATCACCAGCAGCCAAATCTAAGGGGAAGTTGTGAGCGTTACGCTCGTGCATTACTTCCATACCCAGGTTAGCCCGGTTGATTACATCAGCCCAAGTGCTGATAACGCGACCGCTTGAATCAATGATTGATTGGTTGAAGTTGAAACCGTTCAAGTTGAACGCCATTGTGCTTACACCCAAGGCGGTGAACCAGATACCGATTACAGGCCATGCTGCTAAGAAGAAGTGCAGTGAACGGCTGTTGTTGAAAGAAGCGTATTGGAAGATTAGACGACCGAAGTAACCGTGGGCTGCAACGATGTTGTAGGTTTCTTCTTCTTGACCGAATTTGTAACCGTAGTTTTGTGATTCGGTTTCGGTTGTTTCACGAACTAATGAACTTGTTACTAGACTTCCGTGCATTGCAGAGAACAAGCTTCCACCGAATACACCTGCTACACCTAGCTGGTGGAAGGGGTGCATCAAGATGTTGTGTTCTGCTTGGAACACGATCATGAAGTTGAAGGTTCCGGAGATACCCAAGGGCATACCATCAGAGAATGAACCTTGTCCGATTGGGTATACCAAGAATACTGCGGTTGCTGCTGCTACTGGTGCGCTGTAAGCGATCGCAATCCAAGGACGCATTCCTAAGCGGTAGGATAGTTCCCATTCACGACCCAAGTAGCAGAATACGCCAATCAGGAAGTGGAAAATTACCAATTGGTAAGGACCACCGTTGTAGAGCCACTCATCAAGTGATGCTGCTTCCCAAATTGGGTAGAAGTGCAAACCGATTGCGTTGGAGGAAGGTACTACTGCACCAGAGATGATGTTGTTTCCGTAAATTAAGGAACCTGCTACTGGTTCACGGATACCATCGATGTCTACTGGAGGTGCGGCGATGAAGGCGATTACGAAGCAGGCGGTAGCGGCTAGCAGGGTGGGGATCATTAGTACGCCGAACCAACCGATATATAAACGGTTGTTGGTGCTGGTGATCCACTCGCAAAACCGATCCCATACGTTGGCGCTTGAGCGCTGTTGTAAGGTTGCTGTCATGGTTTTATAAGTGCGGTTAGTTATTTTATAATCAGGCGGTTTTGTTTTTGCCTGTGAAACTACTTTACAATGCTTTACAATTTTTAATCAACTTTTACTACTTCAGTAAAACTGATAGAAGTAATTAGTTTTTCTTATATAACGCCGTGTGCAACTTTCTCTCAAACCTAACCCCCAACCCCTTCCCTACTAGGGAAGGGGAGCAAGAGTCCAAGCCTCTCCCCCAAAGGAATACGGTGTACACACAAGTCGGAAAAACTTCATCCACCAAAGAATTGCTGTGAATCTATCCCACTAATAAAACCCTTTGAATCCAAATATGAATAGAAGCAAGATCAAGAAATGCATCAAAATATACTTTTCGACGTTCCCAGCGAACAACTAAACGACGATATTTACGTTGATAC
>JAHHHS010000156.1 GCA_019359215.1 Nostoc indistinguendum CM1-VF10
AATTAAGGTTGTGTCACAAGAGTTAGAACAGTACCAACCTTTCTGGCAGCGTTCTCAAACATTACCCAAATGGGATATCACCATTGTCCCAGTTTGACTGGTATCTTATTTTCTTGCAAGTCCCTTATGCCTTAAGCAAGATGACATTCAGCTTCAACAACAGAGGAAATGACGGCTGTCGAAGCACCAGAAGATTTGGTACATAGGGAGCAAAGTGATCGCCATTGAACTACAGCTTGCCCTAAAAAAATCTAGATACGTGTACATATTTAAAATTAGTGTCCCCCTTGTAACCAGAAGCTTTCGCTAGCTCCTTGAGATTTTGCACACCACTGTACTGGCGACCATTGATGACCCAAGTGGGAAAACCAGGGATTTTCGCGGCTTCGCACCAGTCGGGATGTGGATTGATGCCTTTGTTGTCGCATTCCACCTTAATACTGTCGCTGATTATTTGATATGCTTCCTTGCCAAACAGTAACTTCTGTTCATGACAATGAGGACACCACCACGCGACGTACTCTTTAGCACCTGTATTAGCCAAATGCCGTGCTAGAGCTATCTCTGCCTCACCAGAAGTAGTGGTGATTTCCCAGCCGACTCCAGACTTAGGACGGTCGCGGGGAAGGAAAAATATTTTCTGTTGTTCTTTTGATTGAGGTGTGTAAAGATGCTGGGCAGATACCGAAGCTAAACCACCCATAGCGATCGCTACTGTTAATAGTCCTACTGTCCACGCAAGTTTTAGATTCATGCAGATTCGGGTCTACACTGTTGTGACGAAGATATATTACAACTAGCAATCAACTTGATATGTTAATTTTTATTCAGTCAGAGCTTAATTTACCCACAGAAATCATCAACTCTCAACTCGCGCCACACAGATGGTGAACTCCTTGACGCATTCGCATTGAATTGTCTGGAATACACGAAGCTGCAACCCTACACCCTAGCCCTAACAAGATAGCTAGCAAGGAGGTTTCACATGAATCTTTGTACCATTATTTCAAGGGGGAAGAGATGTCTTAACCGAACGGTATTGAGACGACTCCAGGTTTAGGGGCTTCTCTTTTTAAGATGTTTCATATTTAGTAGTGCTTTAAAACTGCAAAATATAAACAGCAACGAAAAACTCCAGCCTACTTGAAGGATGGGGGTATAAATGAAAAACTCTATTTTTATGATGACACAACTCAATATTGCTAAAAGCCAATTTGTCCTGGAGGTGGAATAATGAACAAACCACCATCTAGACGCAAGAAAATTACCCCGACGACATCTGAGGAACCAAAGCTAGCAACCGACCCTGCTCAGGAAAATACTTGTTTGCACGAAAACCCAGCTTCAGCAACTATCACGGTTACGGCTGTTGAAGTAAAAGAGTTGACCGACCAAGAACAAAGCTTACGCTTGCAATTGGAACGCCGTGTAGAACGTGCATTTTTAGAAGCGGGTCAGGCGTTAATGGAGTTGAGAGACAGACGGCTATACCGTTCCACGCACCGAACTTTTGAGGAATACTGCCGGGAACGCTTTGGTTACAGCCGTGATGCAGCGTACTTGAAGATTTCGGCTACTGCTGTTTATGAGAATCTTCAAAAGTTTTTGCCGACCAATGGTCAGCAAATTCCAATGCCGACCAACGAACGACAACTGCGGTTTTTGGCGAAAGCTGAGTTGGAACCGGCTGTACAAGCGAATGTATGGCAACAAGCAGTAGAGCAAGCTGGGAATAAAATTCCTTCTGGTCGCATAGTGAAAGATGTTGTGGATAAAATACGCGAAAGTCCGAAAGTACCCAATCCTTACCATATTGGTGAAATATGCATTCTTCTGCCCAAAGATAACCCAGACTTGAGAGGTAAAGCGGGTTATTGGGGAGTAGTCAGCCACGTTGGGGAATACAATTGTACAGTCCAGACATGGGACGGCAACTACACCATAAAAATCGAACAGATGAAATCACTAAAATTGCTTGATGAAGATTGCTTTTTTATGCAACAGTTATGTTTGAGGTTACGGCAGTTGCATCAAGTGGCTAGCCGTGACTCTTCTGTGGGTTGGCTGTTGGAGGGGTTGGGGAAGCAAGCTAAACCGTATTTGTCATCCTTGCAGGCAAAGCTGCTGGCGGCTGTTGAGAGAGAGTACAACCTTGTTTGGAGACAGCCAAAGTAAACTTGATTGTTAATACAAGAATGCAACAATTAACTCGTTGTATGAAAGCAGTAAGCGATCGCCCAGCGTCTGGTAGAGCTGCCATGCCGGAATGGCCTATCGCTTCAATGAAAGAATAGAACTCAATACTTGTTGCAATTGATGAGGTTAAATTTAAAAAACCCCGATAAAAGTTCAGGGCTTTGCTTTATATGCGGTTTATTAAATGCCAGCCGAAAATGAAAATTTGTGCCAGCGTTTTTCTATAGAAATAATCATCCCTGAATCGCTTGGTTAAAGATAGCGGAGAACTACCCATTTTTTACCTGTTTTACCTGGGTAGTCATTTAATAAAGTCAAAAGAATTGCGTATATCTCCACTCTGCGATGGCGTACCCGCCATGAACCGGTGGCGTTCGTCGAAGACGTGCCGAAGGTATCGCTTGCAGGTAAAATTCCTCTGCGGGATGGTATTTGGTTAAAGCAGGGCAGAGATGAGTAGGGAATGAGGAGTGTCCTTTTATAGCGGCTTAATACGGACAGTTCATCAGGGTAAAATGGTCGTTGGAAATCCTTCCAGTAAAACTACAATCGCTGTGACTAACTCCTGTGGCTCCACAGGTTTTGTAATGTGAGTTTGAAATCCGACCTGAAGTGTTCGTTGCTGATCCGTTTCTGTGGCATAGGCAGTGAGCGCAATGGCTGGGATCGTTCCACCTTGATGAGGTGGGCGCGAGCGAATTTGCTCTAGTAGCATATAACCGTCCATCTGGGGCATCCCAATGTCACTCACTAGCACGTCGGGAATAGATTGTTCCAGTGCTTGTAATGCTTCTAAGCCAGAAGCAACGGCTCTGACCCTTGCACCACTCTGGCTTAACACGAAAGCCTGAAATTCACGAGTATCTGGCTCATCATCTACCAGCAAAATTTGCTTCCCTGCTAGCGGCAGGGAAGCATCTGCTGGAGTCTGGATAGGTTGAGGTGCAAGCGATGGTGTCTGTAGCATCGTTGGCAGTTGAACGATGAAGGTTGCGCCTTGCCCTTCACCAATGCTATCTGCTCGAATCATGCCGCCGTGCATTTCGACAATTTGCCGCGCGATCGCCAGTCCCAATCCCAAGCCGCCAAATTGGCGTATGGTTGAGCTATCCTCTTGTCGAAAATACTCAAACACATGAGGCAAAAACTGCCCATTGATACCTTTGCCTGTATCAATAACTCGAATTTGTGCCAGCCCGTCGAGTTGCCGCAGTTCAATAGTCACTAGTCCGCCATTGGGTGTGAATTTGACGGCATTGGTCAGCAAATTCCAGACAACCTGCTGCAAACGAGCGGCATCTCCAGAAACCGGAGCAATCGCTGGAGCAAAATCCAGCACGATGCCAATATTTTTTGCCTCTGCTGCTAATCGCACAGTTTCTATAGCAGCAGAAATTACAAAGGTCAAACTGACAGGAGCTACAGTTAAAGATAGTTTACCTCGCATAATGCGGGAGATGTCGAGCAAATCTGAAATCAATTGCGTCTGGAGTTTGGCATTACGTTCAATGGTTGCTAAAGCTTCTCGTTGACGGGCAGCATCGAGTTTGCCGTTCTGTAATAATCGTGTCCATCCTAAAATTGGATTGAGGGGCGAACGCAACTCATGTGACAGCACTGCCAGAAATTCATCTTTGATCCGATTGGCGTTCTCGGCGGCTTCTCGTGCGGTTTGTTCTCGTTGTAAGAGTTGTTCTCGTTGGGTCTGGGCGCGTCTGAACTCTTCAATGTCTGTGCTAGTGCCAAACCACTGCACAATTTGTCCTTGTTCATCACGAATGGGGATCGCTCGGGAGAGAAACCAACGATAGGTATTATCAGAGGAGTGTTTCAAGCGAAATTCAGCTTGATAGGGTATCCCTGTGACCAGCGCAGTACTCCACAGTTGACTTGCTATCTCAAAGTCATCGGGGTGAATGACTCCAGTCGCATAATGAATATCTTGAGTCTGCTCCAATGTCAACCCAGTGTAAGTTGTCCATTGCTGATTCACGTATTGCGTCTTGCCTTGAGTATCGGTAATCCAAACCTGTTGCGGCATTGCGTCCGCCAGTTGGCGAAATTGCGCTTCTCGTTGCAAAATTGTCGCTTCTGCCTGCTTGCGCTGGGTGATGTCGGCATTTACACCAACAAATCGCAACAGTGAACCGTCGGCGGCAAATTCAAACTGTCCGTTGACTTCGATCCAGCGTATTGTCCCGTCTCGGCGACAAATACGGTAACTTGTTTGGCGCAAACTGCCCGTTTGCATTGCTTGGGTAAATTTGGCTCCAAAGGCTTGAGCATCGTCTGGATGCAGGTAGCTGTTAAAAAACTCTTGCGCCGAGACTGAACCATCGGCGGGCGTGAGTCCGAACATTTCGTACAGTCGATCATTCTCCCAGATTGTGACATCCTCTGGTACTCTCCACTCGAATATTCCCAACTGTGCTGCTTCGGTCGCAATAACCAGGCGTTGTTCACGCTCACGCAAGGCTTGTTCTGCCTGCTTGCGATCATGGATATCGACTGATGCGCCGAACCAACGAACAATCTCGCCCGTTTGTGGATCTCGGTAAGGCTCGGCGCGGACAAGAAACCAGCGATAGGCTCCCTGTGCCGAGCGAATCCGGTGTTCGACTGCGAAAATGCTGCCAGTACGTCGCGCTTCGTTAAACGCTGCCATTGTGCGCTCGCCATCTTCCGGGTGAACGAAGTTAGCCGCCACCTGAGCAGCCGTTGTCGGTTCGTAAGTGACTCCGGTGTAGTTGCTCCATTGCTTGTTGAAGAACTCAACCCTCCCCTGGGCATCTGTAATCCAAACAATTTGCGGTACAGCATCTGCCATTAGTCGGAAGCGTTGTTCACTCTCGCGCAAGGCGACTTCAGCTAGTTTGCGCTCCGTAATGTCGTAAGATACTGCCAGGACAGCTTCTACCCCACCCTGAGCATCAAACAAAGGAACGCCATGAGAGGCATAGTCGCGCTCGTGGCTGTGATGCTCTAAGCTATAAGGTTCGCCATTGAGGGCTTGCCGGAAGTAGGATTCGTAACTGGTTGCTAGTTCAGGGTCCAGGGCTTCCCAAATGGTTTTGTCAACCAAGTCTTCGGGAGTCATGCCTGCCTGCTCAAGTGCTTTGCCTGCTGCCAACTGATAGCGCAACTCGCGATCCACAATAAAAACCGCTCCATTGGGCAAATTAGCCGCAACTGCTCTCAGGCGAGCTTCGCTCCTTTGCAAGGCGAGTTGGGCTAGTTTGCGATCACTAATGTCAGCAGCTATGCCCGACATCCGTACAGCACGGCGCGGTTGGGTCTCAAAGAACGTCTGCCCGGTAATTGCCAGCCATCGCACCGCTCCATCTGAATGCACCACGCGAATTTCCTGACGAAGTGCGCCGTCACCAGCAGGGTCAATGGCGCGGGCGAGCGCTTCGGCGTAACCTGTGCCATCGTCCGGGTGAACAAAGTTAGCGAGTGCTTCCCTGAGCGTGAGTGTGCTGTCGGTAGGTAGCCCAAAAAGCACCAGCATCCGGGCATCTAATTCAGCGCGCTCGTCTTGGATGTGCCACACAAATGTCCCCATCTGTGCTGCATCTAGAGCCAGCTGCAACCGCGCCTCGCTCTGCTGCAGATTCTCTTCAACTCGTTGGCGTTGTTGCCGTTCGATAGGTAACTGTTCATTCTCACGGCTCACTACTTCGTATGCCACAGCAAGGCTCTTGTGTTCTTCCTTCAACTGCCCCAGTTCGGCTATTTCTAACAATACCCGTTGGTTCAAAGCATTGTCCCCAACTTCTGGATCGTTGAGCAAATAATTGGCAAGCACTTCATGGGTTGCCAGCAAGTGATTGATGTCTTCCTCGAAGCGCAACTCTCGGTGGAGCTGCGTCCAGTGATGAGCCATGCGGACAAACGCGAGGAACACGTTGAGAATCTCCAGCCTCGTACCAAATACCTGTTGCAGGGCAACGAGCGCTCTAGATGCGTCGGAGGTCTGCAAAAATACATGGGTGGCGCAGGTAAAGATTGCCAATTCTTCTGGAGCGTCGGGATTTGGACATTCAAAGCCCGATGAATCGTAAGCAGCACACAAGGCGATCGCCCTTTCGAGTTCTTCACCGCGTGGTAGCGAACGTTGTAGCAGTGGTAGTACTTGTTCAACCGTTTGTGGTAGACAATGGCGATCGCCCGCCGGGTATCCCAACCCAACCAAAAACCCAATGTGTCGGGCGATGCAGTAGCGTACCTCACAAAAGCGTGAAAGATAGACAAACAACCGCTCCTTAAATAAAGAGGGCAGCGGACTATCGAGGTAGGCAAACTTGGCAAATCCCCAGAGATTCATCGTGATTTCTGGAGTGTTGCTGGCAAGCCGGAAGAAGTTTGGCACAACCCCTAAGCGTTGCTCAATCTCTTTATGTGAAGGCATCTCTACCATGACGATAGCTCTTGTTGTCCATTAAAGAATTATTTGTCAATTTTAAGGAATTAATGCCAAGGTGTGTCAGAGGCTAAAAAGCTTATACATTAAGCAAGTTACGCTTTTTACTGCTCTAATATTCGCATAGATGAATCTTTTTGTCCCCCCGTAAGGTACATTTGTCACTGTAAGGATAAAATGAGCAACTTTGAAAGCATAAGTTGAGCAATTACTGTCACTTAAAGGAAAAGATGGCCGGAATTAAAACCTGGAATGCTTATTTCTGCGTTGCCCTACATTCACCATACTTTACAAGGGATAACTTCGTTAAGCTTTCCTGCGGAACGCTGCGCGAACGCTAACGCATTGAATTCTTTCAAACACGCTTCTGTCATAGGTTTTGTTCTACGGTCACATTATCCTTTAAGTCAGAATTACGTAGCCCAAAGCCTTTATACTACATCGGAAATTATTTATCGAAAGCAGGTTTTGAAAGCATAACATGAGTCTATGTTCTGTTTTGTAACCCTAACGTGAGCAAACATATTCATGCCCAGCATTAAAACTTCGCTTAAGTATAGCTGCTATAAAAACCGAAATCGAGCAACAGAGCTACTTTCTGTTTAAGTTCACAGGTTGTCAAACTGGGTGTTATTTGCCATATCGCGGCGATCGCTTGGAAGCACAGTGGAAGTAACACCCAAAATTGTATGTGACTTCAGGTAGAATTTGCCCAAGACAAAGACAGAAGGTAAAAGTTGTCCGCCTCGTCACTTGACACGATCTGTATCTTTGGATATCATTCAACTATATGGTTGAATCAAATGTAGCCCTTGATAAAATTTTTGCTGCTCTGGCTGATGTGACGCGGCGAGACATTCTGAAGCGGGTATCAACAGCAGAACATACGATCGGCGAATTAGCACAACCCTATGCGATGTCTTTTGCAGCGATCGCAAAGCACATCAGTGTGTTGGAGAAAGCCGGACTGATTACCAAGCGTCGAAGTGGTAAGGAGAAAGTTATTCAGATTCAGCCGAAAACTCTCAAAGTAGCCGCAGCGTATCTGGGCGAGTATGAAAAAATCTGGAGTGCCCGCTTTGATGCTCTGGAAAAACTACTAGAAGATCGATAACTAAAGTAGCTGGAGGGTAGTATGGCACATCTGACAGTAACAGTTCCAGAAAATTCACAAAATATTTTCGGTACTGTCACAATCAAGGCTTCGTTAGAAAAGGGGCTTTGTTGCATATACCAAAGAGGAACTGTTTGCCAATTGGTGGTGTCGCGGTAATCCAATGAAAGTGTATCACTTCGATTGTCAAGACGGCGGCAGTTGGCACATTGCTGAACAATCAGAAGATGGTAACGAGTATGAGTTTACTGGCTGTTTTCATGAAGTCGCTCTAGATAAACGAATCGTGCAGACATTTGAATTCTTGGGGATGCCGGAACGTGGGCATGTCATGCTGGAAAAAGCTGAGTTTGTCGCAATTGACGAACATACAACTGAGATTCGTACCCATAGCACAGCAATGAGCCAGTCAGACCGTGACGGCATGATTGCCAGCGGCATGGAAAGCGGCTGGCGGCAGTCCGTTGAAGCTCTGGGCAAGCTTTTAGAACCAAACGATTAATTACAACTCGCTCCCAGGCTTACATTTACCAAAGCGATCGCTTTAGTAAATGTCAAGCCGATATTTTTATACTACATCTGTGCTATCCTTGTAATACAAAATGTGAATACAAAATAAGGTACTCTTATCTTTTGTCCGACATAAACTACGATTAAAACTAGTTACCCCCAGACACAACACTTTTACCGACACTGTGTGACTTACACCATAAGTTGTCCGCTACGGACAGCTTATGGTTGAAAAGGGAGCTTTAAAACCTGTTCTTTTTGGGCTTTGATATGTAAATTTAGTAGTTTCAAGTTTTTCAAGCTGCAAAAATATAGATACTTTCGGTCAGTTTATGCTTTATTTTTGAACTTTCGGTCACGTTATGCTTTCAAAACATATATTTGCAGAGCGAGCGCACTACGACAAATCAAGTATTTCAGCCTCCGCTGCGGATAGTTTATGGTGGAAAAAACGGTCACTTTATGGTGTAAGTCACAACTGTTGTGTCGGTTTGTGGGTTCGCAGATAAGATGAAATTTGAACAACGAAATTACAAGGGTTTGAGCCACTGCAATTCGCACATAAAGTGAAATTGACTCTGAAGCAAGGCTTTGAGCTAGCTAGCCAATTCGCGCATAAAGTGAAATTTTGCATCTAATCATAAAAAGTCAGGGTATTTTCTTCAATTTTGATTATAATTTATACCTAAACCCATAAGTGTTCTCTAGTCAAGCTGCTTGGCTACCTATGGCACGGAGCGATCGCCTGGGGTGAGACGTAAGCCTATTGCACTTTAAAAGTACACTTTTAAAAGCATTTGGGCTGTCGTTAAATCAAAGCCGGAAAATTTCAATTTATGTGCGAATTGAATATTTGGCTCAGACCCAGACTCCACAATGAATTTTACTTTATGCGCGAATATCGTTATCTGGAACCCTTATAAATTCGTTGTCAGAAATTCATTTTATCTGCGAACCCACACATAGAAGGCGATCGCTCGTTCAAAATCATTAGTACCAATCGAAACGTGCGAGAGAATGCTGGGATTGTTATCCATGTCGGAATCCTCTATCAGTTGAGGTGGATGTGCCAGAGAGCCGATCGGTGATTTGCTGCACCCTAACACAACTTGATGAAACGATTGGATTATAACAGTACTAAAGTACTAAGCCTACTTGTCTTCTTTTGCCTTTTGTTAAGTTACAAGTTCACCCTGTTAGAAGATTTTTCATTTCTTTTCAACGGCATCATGGATGCCTGGCGCTTTAAACTGTTGTAAACCCTTAGCCGGACTGAATGTTAGGTTGAACTTCGCGCAACCGACGTTCCAGAAAACGACGCTCACTGTCATTTGTCACTAATTCTAGTGCCCGTGTATAACTCTGGGTCGCTTCCTCTAATGCTCCAACACGCCGGAATAAATCTGCACGGGTAGCATGAAAGAGATGATAGCTGTCCAGTTCTGGAGCAAGGCTATCAATCAGTCCAAATGCGGCTTGAGGACTGTCTGCCATTGCGATCGCCACTGCTCGGTTCAAGGCCACAATGGGTGAGGGCTGCAAGCGTTCCAACACCTCATAGAGCCGCACGATCTGCGCCCAGTCTGTTTCTTCGGCGCGGGTTGCCTGACAATGGAGGGCGGCGATCGCCGCTTGCAGGGCATACACTCCGGTTCCACCCCGCAACGCTTCCTCTACCAGAGGTAACGCCTCAGCAATCTGTAGATGGTTCCAACGACTGCGATCCTGATCTTCTAGCAAAATCAAATCGCCTGCCTCATCTAGACGCGCATTGCGCCGCGAATCGTGCAATAACATCAGCGCCACCAGTGCTGTGACTTCAGATGGGGGTTGGGGTGCCAGCAATTGCCGCACCAGTTGCCCCAAGCGAATCGCTTTGATGCAGAGATCAGCCCGCACGATCGCATCTCCTTTGGTTGCGGCATAGCCTTCGTTGAAGATGAGATAGATGACTGTCAGGACTGCCTCTATGCGGGGAGCGAGATCAGTCGTCTCAGGTACTTTGTAAGGAATGCCTGCGTCTCGAATTTTGCGTTTAGCACGAACTAACCGCTGTGCCATTGTTGCAGTCGGTATAAGAAAAGCGCGGGCAATTTCGTCGGTTTCCAGTCCACCCAACATTCGCAGGGTCAACGCTACTTGAGTTTCCGTTGCCAGTGCCGGGTGACAGCAGGTAAAGATTAATCGCAGGCGATCATCTCCAATTTCATCAGTGTCATAGGTTGGTTCTTCAGTGGATGGAATTAAGCCAGATGCCGCATACCACTCCAGTTTTTCGGTCAGTTTCGTGCGTCGTCGGAGGCGATCGATCGCCTTGTACCGGGCAGTTCGGATAATCCAGGCACGGGGATGATCAGGAATACCGTCGCTTTCCCACTGATTCACTGCCGCCGTAAATGCTTCCTGTGCAGCTTCTTCAGCTACATCAAAATCTCCGACCAGCCGAATCAGAATAGCGACAATGCGCCCCCATTCAGTTCGATAAAGGGCAGCAATTGCTTGAGCCACATCTGTTTTTGGGATTGAAGCCATACCTTTGACAAAAAGACATAAAGAATTTTGGGCAAGGTGTCGATTTGAGCAATTGCCGTTCGACTGACTGATAAAGGGAGATAAAGTTCAATTGTACTAGACAAAATTTTTGCACTCAGGTGTCGATTTGGACAATTCCCGTTCGACTTAATCACAAAGGAGGCAACCGAATGAAATATTTGCTGCTGATTTATATGGACGAAAACGCCATGAGCGACACCGAGCGGGAGCATTGCTATGGGGAATCTGCCCAACTCGCCCAGGACTTGCATACTCAAGGACAATTTCTGGCGACGGCTCCACTTCATCCTGTTGCAACCGCAACCAGTGTCCAAGTCCGTGATGGCAAATCACTCGTGACCGATGGACCATTTGCCGAAACCCGCGAACAATTGGGTGGATTCTTCCTCGTTAATGCTCAGGATTTGGATGAAGCCATTGCGATCGCCACCCGCATCCCAGGTGCAAAAGTCGGCACCGTCGAAATCCGTCCTGTCATCGAAGTTGCGGGACTACCAGCACAGCCCTGACTGTCCTTAACCGCTTGAACTCAAGGAGAACCCTCATGCAAAACAATTCCAAAATCACTCCCTGTTTATGGTTTGATGATCAAGCTGAAGCCGCCGCTCAGTTTTATACGTCGATTTTTCGCAATTCCAAAATTGTCCACGTCAGTCGATATGGAGACGCTGGACAGGAAATTCACGGAAAACCAGCCGGAGCCGTCATGACTGTCAGCTTTGAACTTGATGGTCAGCCGTTCACAGCACTCAACGGTGGTCCGACCTTCAAATTTAACGAGGCGATTTCCTTCCAAATCTTTTGCGATACCCAGGCGGACGTGGACGATTACTGGCAAAAATTGTCTGCCGATGGGGATGAAACCGCACAGCAATGCGGCTGGCTCAAAGACAAATACGGCGTCTCCTGGCAAATTATTCCTCGCATTCTGATTGAGTTACTCAACCACCCCGACGCGGCAACCTCTCAAAAAGTGACCACTACCATGCTGCAAATGAAGAAGATCGAGATTGATGAACTCAAGCGTGTCGCTGCTAATTAGCGGTTCCTTTGGAGTTGAGCCTTGTGCTAATCAGCACACCCAACCCCTCGCAATCTAACTCAAAACCATTCAACAGGAGATTTCACAATGAAAGTCATGGTCTTTGTCAAAGCAACCCAAGACTCCGAAACTGGGGTCATGCCGAGCGAACAGCTTTTAACTGAAATGGGGCAGTACAACGAAGAATTAGCCACCGCAGGTATCTTGCTAGCCGCTGAGGGGTTTCATCCTAGCTCAAAAGGGGTGCGAGTTCACTTTTCAGGAACCAATCGCACCGTCACCCAGGGACCTTTCACTCCAGCGCAGGAGCTAGTGGCAGGGTACTGGCTATGGCAGGTGAACTCAATGGAAGAGGCAGTTGCTTGGGTAAAGCGCTGCCCTAACCCTATGCCAGGAGACTCCGAGATTGAGATTCGTCCCGTATTCGAGGCAGAGGATTTTGGTGAAGTCCTGACACCCGCCTTAAGGGAGCAGGAAGACCGCATTCGCGCTCAACTTGAAACGCGGCAGCAAGAGTAACGTCAGCGAAG
Source organism: Nostoc indistinguendum CM1-VF10 (assembly GCA_019359215.1). Lineage (GTDB taxonomy): Bacteria > Cyanobacteriota > Cyanobacteriia > Cyanobacteriales > Nostocaceae > Nostoc > Nostoc indistinguendum. Next base: position 12,369 of record JAHHHS010000156.1, read on the forward strand.
AGGACAAGGGGCAGGGGGGAGAACCCCATAAATAAATTTAGGGGCTTGGAACAAGGACGTATTATTTCTCGCGCTTCGCGTCGACGCTCGCGGACTCGCTAACGCTGCGCTATCGAAATAAATGTTTTTACTTGGAGCATAAATAAATTTAGGGGCTTGAAACCCTTGTGGCAGCGGAACTCCAGTATCTTTCTCCCTTGCTCCCTGCTCCCTGCTCCCCTGCCTCTTTGGTCATCAGCAACCGCGCAAATGATGTTTATATGCGAACGATCCGCTCATCAAAACGCAGAATCGATTACAAAAGGAGAAATCAATGCAACTCAATTCTTACCTGATGTTCAACGGCAACTGTGAGGCAGCGTTCAAGTTCTATGAACAATGTCTGGGTGGCAAGATGACTATGATGATGACACACAAAGAAGCACCTTCTGTCGAAAATGTCTCACCGGAATGGCAGGACAAAATCATGCACGCTTGCCTTGAACTAGATGATCGCCTCCTGATGGGATCTGACTGCCCACCAGGATACTTTGAAACCCCGCAAGGTTTCTACGTACAAATTAGCGTTCCTGAAATCGCTGAGGCAGAACGGCTTTTTCACGCTCTAGCAGAAAACGGCAAGGTGAAGATGGCGATCACGCAAACGTTCTGGTCATCGCGCTTTGGTATGTTGACCGATCAGTTTGGGACACCGTGGATGATCAACTGCGAACAAACCATCTGAGCCTATACCAACATCTGTCCTTTGTAAATAGCCGCTGACCACTGACCAACAACTAACTACACCAGGAGAAACCATGAGTACTCAAATTTTCGTCAACCTACCCGTCAAATATCTCCAGCAATCCATCGAATTTTTCACAAAACTTGGCTTTCAGTTCAACCCCCAATTTACTGATGAAACGGCCACCTGCATGATTGTGTCCGAAACCATCTTTGTGATGCTTTTGACGCATGAGAAATTCAAAACATTCACGCCGAACCCGATTTGCGATGCCACAAAAAGTACAGAAGTGTTGACGTGCTTATCAGTTGAGAGCCGAGAAAAAGTGGATCAGCTGGTTCGTGAAGCCGTTGCTGCTGGTGGCACAACCTACAACGAACCTCAAGACCACGGATTTATGTACGCGCATGGATTTCAGGATTTAGATGGTCACATTTGGGAACTGATTTACATCGAACCCGAAGCAACCCATCCAGTTGAGGCTGAAAGGGAAGAAGCAGGAGTGTGAACCACAACAGAACAACCAGTGGAACACAAATTCGCGAACTCATCGAAACATGAGCACACCCATTTATACAAGAAGATGAAAGATATTTGCACATCACTGAGGTTGATTCATGAAACTCTATGAATTTGCTCCCACGCGATCAATTCGAGTTCGCTGGGTTCTCCAGGAACTTGGGGTGGAATTTGAAGCAATCTCCATCAACATGCAGGCAGGTGAACACCGTACACCCGATTTTCTCACCATCAATCCCACTGGCAAGCTCCCTGTACTCATCGATGGCGAACATATCATCACTGAATCCGTAGCCATTGCTTTGTACCTCGGTGAGAAGTACCCAGAATCTAACTTGGTAAGCTAATCGTCATTTAAATTGCACCATTTTTATGGTGATAAAAGCTGCAAACCCTCTCCCCTGCTCCCTGCCCCCTGCCCCCCTGCAATCTCAATGTGCAAATTAAATGCTTAACAGCTTACCTACAGACTTGCTTCTGCGAGCACAGCTTTATCGTTGGCTCCTCTTTACTGCCACCGAATTGGAACAGCCGCTATGGCGTATCGCTCGCCACACGTTTATATACCCAGAAGAGTTGAGATTGCCTGCTGAAATGCCTCTGGCTCGGCAAGACTTCACCAGTATGCCTGTCGTTTTAGAGAACCATCTGTTGGATCGGCAGTTTGTAGTGGGTGAACACGTCACAGTAGCTGATTTTGTGCTTGCTTACACACTGGATTGGGCGAACGAAGTTCAGCTACTTGCCACTTTCCCCACGCTGGTGGACTACATGGAACGAATGTACAAACGACCAAAGGCATCTGGGCGAATCGCAGCTGCACTTGCAAGTCTCAACCAGACCTCACAATGATTCACAGATAACCCAATGATGTTTTCTCTTTCGTTTACCCATTGAGCTATTGCAATGTCTATCGCCTTGCCGCCCAAGCGTCTACGCACTCAACTTTAATGCTATCGTTGATTATTTGGTAGGCTTCTTTACCAAAGAGCAACTCCTGTTTGTGACAGTACGTACACCCCAGGAGCAACGTATTATTTTTTTGCCTATGTTTATCAGGAGTATCACCCACAAAAATCATCCACCCGGATATCCCGCCAAATGTCAGAAATCTGCCAGCCAGAGTTGCCAACAGACTGTACTGGAGGATTGTCAAAGAATGGAATATAGTCAGGAACTCTAGCCACTGGAATTGCTGCTGGTTTCTCCTCAACCGCAGGGGCAGTCGAATTGACAGTATTAACTTCAAGAAGTTGGTCTTCTGCTTCTTCGATTAACTTCATCTGTCTCAGAGTCAGCTTCTCAGATTTTTTGATGATTTTTTTTGTATGTATCTGATTAGAAGTATTCATTGGCTGTTCCCTCAAAGGCATTGGCTTAAAAGTTGGATGGCTCCCATCTGGAATCAGGTAGGTGTAAATAATTTGCACGGAATTAATAAGATACAGCAAATCTCTGAAAAATACGAGTCTCTTGCCGAAGAATTTATCAATTATCTGGAAAATTGCAGCATCAAAGATATTTTAACCCACATTCCGCACCCTAACTGTCACACATCAACAAAAAGCTGACAGAGTAGTACACAAGAACTAAGTTCGATTCAAAAGTTAAGAGCCTTAATGATAATAAATAGCATTAAGTAGAGGATTTG
>JAHHHS010000157.1 GCA_019359215.1 Nostoc indistinguendum CM1-VF10
TCTTATCATTTATCTAAGCCTATCAGCACTTCTACATTTTCAAAAAAACGGTATCGTAGACTACTATTTTTTAGCGATGGCTGCGCCCGCCGAAGGCATCGCCAAACTTTTCGATCTACTGACTTTACCAACGTTGATTGAAAAAGTCACAAATGCATCATCAGTGAACCAACTATGTGGACATTATACATTATATGGATGCGGCAGGAAAGTTGTTTGGCAGTCAACATTGGGGTATTTATATACATGGGTTGGTAGGACAGCAAGGTACTATTTACCTGAAAGGCTTGCCAGATAGTTTTATTGATTACTACTCTACGGTTGGTGCAGCTATAGATAAAGTGATGGAGTATGTCGTTTGTCATCATGCACCCGCCCACGAACAACTTATTTTTACGGAAGCAGCTTGGAAGCAAAGTGAACTATATCAAATTGGTTGTGGCAAAATATATGACCACGAACATATTATGACTGGGCCAATTGTTGGAGAAGGAAGACTAATTGGTACAGTCCAATTTGCCCGCACCAGTGGTACTCCAGCTTATAATACGCAAGATTTACTACAATTGAGTGCCATCTGCGCCCATATTTCTGCAAAATTAGCACTTTTGCGCTCCGAAAATGAGTTATTTTTGCCCAAAATTGAAATTTGTTTAACAGCACGAGAATTGCAAATTGCTGCTTTGGTAGCCAAGGGTCTGACAAATGCAGAAATTGCAGCCGAGTTATGGATTAGTCAAAATACGGTCAAGCAGACGTTAAAACGTATTTTTCGTAAGCTGGATGTATCTGCAAGAGCGGAAATGGTTGCACGGCTGCAATTAAGTAGGGATGTAATACCAATTCAAAATTAATAAACGCTTGTCCAAATGCATGATAACTATTGGTTAACAAAAGATGACTGATAGTGTTGATTTACGCAGCCTGGGACTAGTTCAACTGTTGCAACTTCATGATAATTCTCTCCCTCTGGCTAGCACTTACCTTACTACTAGCGACATGATCGCGTCTGCCTGGGAAATATCTCTCGCAAATCCGCCAGCATCTCGAAGCTTTCACACGCCTCTAGGCATGAGAGTGATGTAGTTGAGTGAGTCGAGACGTAACCATTCTTTTGTCGCGTCTAAGTCACAAATACGGTGGTTCATAGCATTGCACTGGCTCTAACTACCATTTTAGGATAATTTTCGCTGAATATGAATGTATTTGTACTATTTACGGCTACGTGCTGCTGCTGCAAGTTGAACTAACGCTAAACAACCGGATTCTGGAGCAGGCGATCGCTGGATGAATAGCCTACTTTACCTTGAATGATCGCACAATTGTCCCTGTGTGGAGTTATTCGAGGCGATGATGGTATGCCTTGAGGGGGCAAATGTAAGCCAATGGTTATCAGGCATCTGCCTGGATTACATCGTGGGTGCTGGTGATGCTGGCGCTTAACTCTTGTATGACAGCAGTTCAAGATTTTTGATTACTTTTGCGTAAAACACAAAACTCTAGTTGAAGAATATTACATAATAAAGCCACTATAGTAAAACAGGGACAACGCTTTAAAAGTTCCGTATTTTATTTCCCTTTTCAAGCGCTGCTCTAGGCTTCATGCCTTCAGACAGTTTTTCATTGTACAGGTGTCTTCAAGAGAGTCTTGCACCTTTGACCGCAGCAGTACTGTGAAAGCTGGATCACTTCTTGCAATTGGGCATTAAACTAAATATTATTCAACAGCCAAAACTTTTACTCTTTTATGGAACCACTATCATCTGAACTGAAGCAACCTGAATCAAGCCTAGAAACTACTATTACGTTGATTAAGCGCTTTAGTGCTGGGGCGGTAATCGGACTAGTGATTGCTGTAATGCATTGGTATTGTTACACAACCTATTTTGGGTATTCACTACCTCTAGCTAGAAGCACTATGGGCTGTGTTTTACTATCAATTATCTGCGGATTAATGACACTCAAATGGGGCTACAAGGCATTAGAGACGTTGTTAGAGAATTTGTCTTAATGAAAAGTGCGATGCCTCCGGCGGGCGCTCGCGCCATCGCAGAATGGTATTAGCGGGCTGCGACCCTGGCTTGTACTTGGGTAACTTGCGTCCCCCAACCCGTTCAATCAACAGTGGTGTTGGCGCATTCCCGGCTAAAAATTTCTCCAAAGCTTGTTGCTGTTTAGGTAGCAAATGTGAATCAGGCATTGTGGGGATGAGATGCGCGATCGCTTTGTACCAACCGCAAGGTGCAGTCCCCAAAGGTAAGGCAACATGAAAACCCTTGTTTGCAATCAGGACTAACCGCCGCCGCGCCTGGGGTAATCCGAATTTGTCCATGCTGACCACGCTGTAATTGACCGAGTACCCCTCTTGTTCCAAAGCATCCAGAATGATACTGAAACTCTGACTGTTCTGATAGCGCGGCACATTCTCCAGCGTAAACACCCGTGGTTGCAACTGTTAGATGGCTTCTGTCACAGCGATAGTGAAGCGCCGACCTGTCGGTTCGCAGCCGTCAGGTCATCGGTAGTTTCCCCACCCTTACCCGCTTTAGCTGTATGAGCTTGGCTGAAGTTGGCGCACACCGGGGAGGCATGGAGGTAATCGGGGCGGCGGGGAAAACCTAGAAACTTTGACTGTGCTACTTCTTGAACTGTTAGCTGGATTATTCTACACCCGTATTCGCTAAAGTTGTGGTGATGGGTTTTGGCGATCGCCCTGCTCAAGTCTGGTTTACTTGGGTCAAACTCTACTGCAATAACTGGGCGAATACCAGCCTGTACCATCCCAGCTTTTATCCCGCCACCACCCACGAAAAGTACTATAGCGATCGGAGCATCATCTGGAAGAACTGGTTTTAATTTTGTGTTATCAAAATTTTTGCAGACATCTAATTTTAGTGATGGCTTTTTGGTTTTCGCTTTTTTGATAAAGGCGATAATATCGTTCCTGGTTGCCAAGAGTTGTTGCATTAGACGAATCATCGTTACTGCACTGCAAAGAATTGAGCCAATACTTCGCCCTTTCCATACTCCATCAACTTGTTCTTCCCGGTTGTAAGTAAACTCAACGAGGTTGTCACCAACCCCGTCGGTCAAGTGCAGTGCCTAGTTCGGCGTGCCTTGCTCAGTCGATGGCCATGACTACTGAGAGCACCTCGCGTGACTTGTGGGAGATGGCGACCAACTCCCTGAATTCCCAGAGTACGGAACCCCACTCGTGAATGACGTCCGGCAGATCGCGGAGCCGATACCATGACGACCGACCTAGCCAAGACAGCACGACGGCCTCTACCTGTGCCCGGACTTCGGGACGGGGCGGACAGTCGAACAGCCCGCAGAACTCCTCAACCACGCCAATAGCCCCCTCCGAGCCGATTGGCGTGAACTCGACCGGGGTGATGGCCGCGACCCAGTACGGACCGTGGATGTTGCCGGCGTCCTCCTCGTGCGAGTCCCGTGCGGCGTAGTGATCTCGATACCGCCAGTGGACGATCAGGGCCCCGAGTACTGCGACCTCATCGCCTGCCCCGTCCCACGCGAACCGCTTGACGCTGAACCAGCGGAACGAGCGGTCGTCGAACAGGATGAGGGTATGCCCAGTGTATTCGAGGATCGCACCCACATTGGAGTAAGATTTCATTCTACAGCTACTTAGACGTTAATATACTCCATTATTCCATAGCGTATTGCACTAAATCAGGAACCGCTTATTACAAAAAGGCTACGACATCCGCACAGTGCAGGAATTGCTGGGACACAAGGATGTAAAAACGACAATGATTTACGCCCATGTTCTGAATCGGGGCGGTAAGGCTGTGCGTAGTCCCCTTGATTAGAACTACTGGCATATATTTTGCATGAATTTTGAACACCTAAAATGGTACAAAGTTAACACCCTAGCGCAAGCGCCCGCCAACTCTTGGAGACGCAATGCGTTCGGCATCGCAAACTGAGAGTTCCAGATTATTCTGATTCCCGACCTTTTATAACTTTATCCTGGAAGCTCTATTCTATGCAGCTTCACATTAAATTGGTATTAGTAGCATCTTTGGCTGTAATCAAAGGCGTTCGCTACCTTAAATTTTAGGAGATTATATGAAAAGTTTTCAAAGTATTCGACACTTTTCAATTTTCAGTTTAGTGTTCTTGTTATTCCTAACGATAGCTAGTAGCATTTTTGCTTATCAAGTATCACCATTAAGAGATGCGAGTTTTCAGCCTAATAGTGCAAATGGAGGTTCGTTAATAGTTTGGATGCAAGGGGTAACAGAAGAGCATTGGTTACTTTTAGCTAATGTAATAGCGGTTTCATTATCTACAAATTTGACATTTATTATTTGGCAAGCGCGGAAATTTTACCACAATAATAAGTGGTTAAGTTTTATCCTAATGACAGTAACATGGGTGATGTTATTTGGGAGTTTTCGGTTTATATCGATAGGTTACTTGTTAATGCAGTGGCTAGTTGATTAAAGCAAGAGTCGCCCATTGTTACAAAAGTTGTTGGTAAATTTAATCATTCTCAGCTTCCTATTTTGCATAGAAAACGATTTTCACTTCGTCGGAACTCTTTTAACTTGGAACATGAGCATCTCAATTTCATGTTCAGAAATTGTCAGATCCTTATTGAATTGTTTAGCGATCGCCCTCAGTTGTTTCAAGATGGAGTCGATTACTTGTACGCGGTTTTCACCACCCCGCTTTTCTCTTGGTTCAATCAACTGCACATAGTCCACAATCATCAAGTCGAAACTGAAGCAATTTCTCCTGATCTACACCACCGCCAACCAATCGCACATCACAGACCTACACCCGTCAGCAAAGTTAACCCAAACCTGCCACTGCCCCAAATAGCCATTCCAGTAAGGCTCACCATCAGCAACACCAAGAGAAAAGCCAACTTGGGAGACTAACTCACTGTAGAACCGACCAGCGCTGTCGAGTCCTTGGCGTATTTTCAGCTTCAGCCCCTTCCATCCTTGGGTAACAGGACTTTCCACTGACGTGAGTGTTTGAAGAGAAGAGTATCCTGGGATTGGGTGTCAATGACTGGTGTAATTGTACTTATATTATTGCTGACTGACACCAACTCATTTTGAAATAATTCATCTCGATTTAACCACTGTTCAAAAATCGAATCACGTTGGTCATCAGGTGCAATAAACTGGTAAACGCACTCCCGATTTTCACGCTTGCCCAACCGACCAACGTAATCCAACTTCAAATCAATCTTCGCAAGTAGTTTCTGTGCGATCGCTATCGGGGTCAGCTTTTCAGAAATGGAAACATTCAGGTAATTCTTGATAACGTGCCGATGTGCTACAGCCAGCGCTTTAAACTCCACCATCTTTTCATCAGACCCCCGCAACTGAACGTCTGGTGTAAGAAACTGCAACATCTGAAGATTTTCCAGTAACAGTACAGCAGGCAATAACTGCCCCTTGTTAAAATCTGGCTTCCAAATCGAATTTTCCCCTGCTTCTAACTGCGTTTTTGCTCGTTTGGCATCACGAGTTGTCAAGAACTCTCGCCCCAGCGTCAAATAATAGTGCATCCGCAACTGAGGATACCACCCGTCATCATCCTTCTCAACTAAATCAGGGGTTACATCAATTTCATAGCGACGGGACAATTCCGCTTTGCGCTGCTGGTGTCGTTCGGTTTTCGTTTTCGCCCTTGTGTCTTGCAGCTTCTTGAGTTCGGCATCAGAGATGGTTGGAGAATCCGCGATCGCTTTACACTCCGCAGCATACAATTCAACAGATGCCGCCTTAACCGACTCGATTACTGCCCCACTTTCATCATCCGATGCATCCAAGGCATCAATAACGGTGTACCCATCCTCAACCAAACCCGCAAGCACAGACTCTCGGTAGTGTTACTCGCTCCATAACTCACGAGTGGCATATATTATTTAGGTTGATTGTAACAGTATGTAGAATAACTAGTATAAAACTTTACATAATATGTTAAAATCTGCTAAGTGTTGTCACAACAACACTTCGTTGGAACCGATACCTCGTTAATCGCCCGAAGGCGATCAGCCGAAGGTGCGGTTCAACTCCGCAGTTATGCGGTTTCAGGTTACTGCTGAGACAGTACTTGGAGGAGATTCGGTGAGATGCTTGATCTCTAACGGTTCACGGATTATCACGATTTGACTACCATTGCGTTGTCCTTTGCACCAAACTGAGAAATGCTTTGATGACTGGAGAGGTATCATGCTGCCGCCAAGCTAAATAAAGTCCGGTTTTAGGGTTCTGTTCTTGTAGGGGTCTATAAATGACTCCGCTTCTGTGGAAGTTTTGCAAGGAGGCAGGAACGATCGCAATGCCCAGTCCTGCTGCAACTAAACCGATGATCGTGTGCATCTGAACTGCTTCTTGTGCCACTTTTGGACGAAATCCAGCTTGTTGACAAAGGTGAATAATCTGCTCATAAAAAACTGGTCCCATTTTGGCAGGAAATAGGATGAATGATTCTGAAGCCAATGTAGAGAGCGACACTTGAGGATGGGCAGACAACCGATGGGTTTCGGGCAACGCTAAGACCAATGATTCTGGCAAAAGGCACTCCACGCTCAAACCAGGTTCGCTAACGGCAGAACGGACAATGCCGATATCAACCTGTTTATGGTGCAGCGCTTGAATCTGTTGAGCCGTCGTTAGTTCATACAATTGCAGTTCGACGGCTGGAAATTGCTCTCGAAAGACCCTTAACATCTCTGGTAGTACCGTATACATTGCAGAGTCAACAAATCCAATCGCCAACCGTCCCACCTCACCGCGCCCAATTTGTTGGGTGAGTGCGATCGCTTGTTCAAGTTGCCCTAACACCAGATAAGAGCGCTCTAAAAACACTTTGCCTGCTTCAGTCAACTGCACTTGTCGCTTCGTTCTCTCAAACAGTTTGACTCCGAGTTCATCTTCTAAACTGCGAATCTGCTGACTTAGCGGGGGTTGAGAAATGCACAACCGTTCTGCGGCTCGACTAAAGTGAAGTTCCTCAGCGACCGCAATGAAATAGTGCAGATGCCGTAGTTCGACCATACTTATATGTTGAAGCTATTAATCCTAGTCTTATATATATTGGACAGTTCTATTGCTGTCTCCTATCGTTAGAAGTATGAAGCGTATCTCATCACTTTTGAATTGGAGAAAGCAAATGAACTTAGATAAAAATCGTCTCACTTCTAAGGTTTGGTTAATTACAGGCTGCTCAACTGGATTCGGACGTGCCCTAGCAGAAGCCGTGTTAAAAAAGGGCAATTGCCTGCTAGCGACGGCTCGTAAACCCGAACAACTTCGCGCTTTGATTGATCAATATCCCAACACTGCAAAAGCTGTGCGTTTAGATGTCACTCTATCTCAACAGAGGCAAGCCGCGGTTGACGCAGCAATCCAAACATTCGGTCGAATTGATGTACTCGTGAATAATGCAGGCTATGGATTGATTGGCGCACTCGAAGAAGTCAGTGATTCTGATATTCGTCAGGCATTTGAAACTAACTTCTTTGGGGCAGTTCATCTCACCCAAACGGTTTTACCTCTGATGCGTCAGCAAGGTAGGGGACACATTATAAATATGTCATCGACGGCAGGATTGGTCGGGTTTGGTGGAAGTAGCATCTACTGTGCGACTAAATTTGCCGTAGAAGGGATGTCTGAAGCCCTGGCGAAAGAAGTCGAATCCTTTGGCATCAAAATCACCTTAATTGAACCTGGAGCATTTCGGACAAACTTTAATGGGCGATCGCTCTCCACTGCCGAACAAGTCGTTAATGCTTATGATTCTGTGAGTCGTGCTTCCTTGCAGTGGTTTAAAGACATGGATGGTCAACAACCTGGTAATCCAGCCAAAGCAGCACAAGCAATCATTCAAGCTGTAGAAAGCCCCAATCCACCGATGCGACTAGCATTAGGCACGGATGCGATGAGCCTGATTCAGGACAAACTGGAATCGGTCAAAACGGGTTTAGAGGATTGGCAGCAAGTCACGGTGAGTACGGACTATGCAGACAGTCAAGCGATCGCGAGGTAGCTATCTGTATCGTCGTTGGTCGCTGACGGAACAAGCAAAATACTCCAAGTAGAGGGTTATCTATGATTCACACCAAGACATTTCTGCTGATTGCTACGCTAGCGATGGTCTTCATTGTCATGAGCAGCACAGTTGGACTTTCACAAACTTCCAGCAAAGGAGACAAAGCGACAGCCAGTGTCATCCACCAACTGCGGATCTACGAGATTTTTGACAGCAATAAAAAGGCGTTTCATGAACGATTCCACGATCATGCGATGCAGATCATGGCGCGATACGGCTTCAAGATTGTAGCAACCTGGGAATCTCAGCACAATAACCGCACGGAGTTAGTCTATTTGCTGGAGTGGTCTGACCTAGAAACGATGAAGGAGCAGTGGGCAAAGTTCATGGCGGATCAAGAGTGGTCAAAGATCAAGAAGGTGACGGCTGAAGCGCATGGTTTGCTCGTTGGGGACATTGAGGATCGGACATTAGCGTTGACAGACTACTCACCAAGCAGACGACTGGCAAACTAAAATTCAGAATTTAAGTCAGGAGAAAGTTCAGTTTCAGCAACAACTCAACGGCTCCGCACAAAGCTGAAGTTGATCGTCGTAGAGACGCAGTACAATAACGCAGTGGAGCGGACGGTAGAGAGCCTTTGTGCTACATTCTAGTTCACTCGCTGTCGCTCACTTTAGCCGTTGGGCTGCTTTCTTGTTTTAATAACATTCGTATTGGATGGTGAATAATTATGAGTTCAAATCAGCAGTTTCTGCAAAATTTATACGAAGCCTTCAACAAAGGCGAGCTTGAAACAATCATCTCGGTGATGCACCCAGACGTGAAATGGGCCAACGGGGTCGAAGGCGGTTTCGTTTATGGACGCGACGCGGTGCGCGAATACTGGACTAATCAATATAAGGTTATTCAAGTGCAGCTTGAAACCTTAAAATTCGAGACGGATGAAAACAATCGAAATGTCGTTACCGTTCATCAAATCGTCAGAGATTTACAAGGCAATTTGCTCGCGGATGCAACATAGGCTACATGGACACCACAGGCAAGTTTGTGATTAAACCACAATTCGATTATGCCTTTAACTTCTCCGAAGGAATGGCATGGATTGGTGTTGCTCAGAAATCTGGCTATGTTGACAAAACAGGTAAAATTGTCATCAAGCCCCAGTTTACTAGTGCAACAGATTTTTCTGAAGGATTAGCATCGGTTAACATCGGCAATAAATGGGGCTACATCGACAAAACAGGTAAAGTACTTGTTTCACCACAGTTTGATTATGCTGCTAAATTTTCCGGCTCTTTAGCACTAGTGAGCATTGGTAACAAATGTGGTTATATCGACAAAACTGGAAAAATGACGCTTCAACTACACTCTAGTTTGGCTCCTAATATCAGTGAGGGAGCTTGGTGTAGAGTCGAATGGCACGCTTGAAAAGCTGAAATAATTGCCTGGTAGGAGGTTTAAAAAACTAATAGTTTTAAGGTCGGGAATCAGAATAATTCCCCTGTTGAGTCTAAATCTGCCGAAGCAAACAAACCAGTGGGAGGATCTTCGTTAAGCAAGGAGGTTCCACTTAGTTCTACCGATTCAGATGCATTCACTAACAAAGTACCTCCTGCTTGGGTTCCCAAGGTACTAGCTTCAATCTGGGAACCACTAAACAAACTAATTCGCCTACCTTGAATTTGGATATCGCCGCCGCCCTCTCCACTTGCATCCACTACAGCCTGCTGGGATAGCTTAATGTTCCGAAAGTTCTGGCTCCCAGAATTATAACTTAAAGAAAAACCTTTATTTGTCGGGGTAAGACCAACTAGACCCTCTCCTGCGACGCTACCCAATTCTATTCGTCCTCCAGCAGTCTTAAAGCTACTAAATAGCGAGTAACTAGGCTACTAAGTTTTCTGCCCAAAACTCCGGTTTTTCGCAAGAACTTGATAACTTTACAAAAATTTACTTTATAAAATTCTCAAATTACCGCTCACGCTATCCCTCCCACTTCACTAATACCCCATCCACACAAGCAATTCCCCACTGGGGAAACTTCACCAGCAACTTCTTGATCACAACCTGCAAAGCCGGATCATCATTCCAGCACTCCTGCAAGAAATCAAACCCACCTTAAGTTTCTGCATCCGCTCCGGTCGCACATTCGACCTTGCAACAATCGCCTCATGCGACCATTTTTCAGCGCTGGGGACAGGCACGGTGGAACAAGTACCCTCATGAACTGCTTTGATTTCTACACCCGGAACTGAATTTTCAACTAACAACGAAGTGGGATTACCCTGTTCTATAAGCCTTGGTGTTTGATTAGCGATGGCTACGCCCGCCGCAGGCATCGCTTCCTTGTCAGAAAATTCATTTTGTGCGACGGGCGCGGCGGAACAAGTGCCTTCATGACAATCCCTCGATTCAACGCTACAATCCTGCTTTTCACCCAACAACAAAGCAGATTCACCCTCTGCATCATCCACAAGCGCCAGCATCGTACAGTCCATTGCCGTAGGCAATTCTTCAAGTTCTGACGCGCTTTTAAAATGTGAAGGCGACGCGCCTTCCAAGGGCGCGTGAGCCGTCTCCATGTGAGCGGCATTGCACCCATCCCGCGTTTAAGTCTTTTTGCTAGAGGCGAGTTTTATCTACTTTTTCTCACCCTGCCAGAATCGCAATTCATCTCGAAAATATCTGTCAGCCTTTTTTGATTGCTCCTTCCAACAATCCCAGGCAACGATTACCTCATCTCCCAAATCCTGAATTACTTCTCCTCTGGCGACATACAAAGTACGATATGGATCGGCGTGGGCAACAATAGAACCAACGCCAATGATGTCCGGTTGAGAGGATGCTTTCTGGAGAGCAGTAATTAAATCAGTCTCTTGGATGGAAAGTTCAGCCCAGTAATCCGATTTAATCACCTCCTACTCTTGGGCAACATCCCAAAACTCCTGCCAGCTACACCCAGGTTTTGACAGCACCCGTCGAATATCGCTAACCGCCTGTGGTAACATTTCCAATTGTTCGGCACGGTAGGCGATAGCCTGTGGTGTCGGTTCACTTCCCAGAATGATTGCCGCAGCTTCTAACGCTTGGGTGTTGTTCATTGCGCTGGCGAGGTTTTTCAATGCCATGCCCATGAGTCGTAAGCATTCTTGTGCATTTTCCTTGGGCGGTTCTTGGGCCAGCGATCGCAGATCAATTGTTTTCTCCAGTGCAAGTTTTACCTGCTTGTTCAAAGCTTTGGTTGCTTGCTGGGTCATGGTATTTCCCCACTGCTGAACCGGATGCTGTTGTACGGCGTGTTCTAATTCTTGGATACGTTGCTGAAGTTGCTGATTTTCAATCTCCAGTTTTCTTAACCCCTCCATCTCATCCAATCGCTGCTGTAACTGGATGTTTTGCTCCCTCTGCTGCTTGTACAGATTTTGCAGAGATTGGATTTGCTCACTTACTTGTTCTTCTGCATTGGCTGTGGCCTCTGAAAACAAGCCAATTCTCAATTCTTGCTCTAGGCGCTCTAGTTCGTGTTTATGCTGTTCTTTGAGTGCTGCGATCGCCTCAGAATATTCTTTTGGGTAAGTCTGCTCTCTGGGGAAGGTAACGCTTGGGGCATCTAAATCAGTATTATTGATCAACAACCTCTCACCATCAGCAAAAGTGACAATCTGCTGCCAGTGATTCGGTGCGTCTGCCTCAATCACTGCCGACTCTCCATAACGGGGATGTTCTGGTGATGAAACAGTCACAGAATTACACAATTGCGTTTTAGGGTTTTCGCTTTTTGTGGTGCGTTTAGTCGTTGGTGCGACTTGCTGCACTGCTTTGGCAAAGTCTGCGGCAGTGGGGAAGGGTTTTTCCTGGGCTGCGATCGCTACGACTTCCTGTAACTTATCAGGAGTTTTAACCAGCCGGAGTAAGGGGCGAGTTTGAGAGGGTTTAGTAATCTTTTCCCTGAGTTCCTCTGGCAGAGTATCAACTACTTTCTTCGCAGACAGCAAATCTCTGACCCGGCGATATCCCCCGTGTTTCGTCAACTCATTTTCGCAGTAAGCTTCAAAGCTCTTGTATCCACCATCTTCGTAATAGCCTTTGTCTCGCATCAGTCGCAATTCATCGGATGCTTGCCACTCAAAACGGTCGATGGCGGTGAAGGTTTCCTGGATGCTGGTGTTGACAACACCATAATCTAAAAGCGATGTTGTTCCGGGGTTGTAGTCAATAACGGTATTATCCTCTGTGCATGGTGCAAGAAGATTTGATATTGTTTGATTAACCATAAACCTGAGCGTTTGTGGAACTACCCTCAGCGCCTGCCTCGAAAACAATCGCTGGGGGTTTGAATTTGTCAGCATAATTGCTTTGAGTCTAGCATTAGGCTAGCCAAAAAAGCAACTGGACTAGACAGATATCACCACCCTTTAAAAGCTTCGCCCCCTATTGTTCTATAGGAGGCGAGTTTGTTGCTAGATTTATGAGATTTTTGGCGCTGGCTAGCATGTGTTCTAGCTGACTCTTGAGTTGTTGATTTTCTGCGGCTAGCCCGCCCTTAATTTTCCCAGTTCTGCTTTAATCTCCGCTATCTCTTGTTGTTGTCTTTCTATAACTTGCCTGATATCAACAACATTAGTTTCACTCTCTTCTCTACCGAGTCTACCTCTAATGTAGCTTTCTATATCTTCAGTCATACTTGTTCCTTCTTTTTCTAGCAACTCCTTATACTCAACGTACAAGCTCTCATCAAGCCTTACATTCATCTGAGCGCCACGCTTCCTAGTAGAAAGCTTTCTTTCGTCTGCCATCTTTTCTTCTTTGAATTTAAACAACTATTTACACTATAAAGCACGGTCTAGCCAGTGGCTATAACTTCTACTAATGTCTAAAGCCTATGTAGATCAGTTAATTGGCTAGATTGTGTCTTGACAGTGGCTAGCCAAAATAGTATATTAGATTCATGAGATACAAACAAAAGACGATCACCCTGTCTGGAAAACTAGCGATCGCCCTTTGTGAAAAACCTAACCCCATCTAGAGGCAGGAGATCCTCATTATGAAGCATTCAACCTATATACAGCAAGCACCCTCAAGCTTCAAACTAAATCAAACACTAGTTGCTGATACCCCTTACAGAGATGAACAAACCCTAGCCCAAGCAGAACTATACACCCACCTCGAATCCCAAGCCGAAGCTGTGGCCCCCACCCAAGATCCCCTAACATCTCGTGACCGCCGCATCATTGGCGAGATTATTCAAGTCGAACCGGAATCTGTTCGTACTATCTGGCTGGAAGGTGGGATTACATTATGGGTGCGGTTTGTAAACGGTAGCTGCTTGCCTTTTGACCGAGACTGGTTTGCAAAAAGAGTTGCAGAGGTTAAAGCGACACTTCCCGAAACTCCATTGGAGCGCAATGAACGCCTCAGCGATGAATTAGAAGAAGCTTGTGTCAAGTTCAACCTGTGGCATCCCCAGATTGATTGGTTATCCTTCAGTACTAAACTTTACCGGAATAATCAGCTAGTAGGCTACATCGGTTGCAATCTTGAGGGTTGGTATTCTAGACCCCGCACATACGGCATGAACAGATTCGCATCGAGTGCAGAAGAAGCGATGACGTTTTTGGGAGTCCGACCAGCTGTAGCAGCGTAACCACTGGCATAAAAAGGGCGATTGCACATCAAGACAATTGTAATCGCCTCTACAGCGTAATAGGTAACAAACATCACAATGGCATACACCACAGAAACTACACCCTCTCTTCAAGTAGCCGAGTTGGATGATTCACCAGAGAAAATTTTTCTACCGCCAACAGACCCGAATGCAGAGATTATCGAAATCCCTGGTTACACGCTCGTTTACGTCAATGGAGCTTGCCCCAGAAACTATCGAGTGTACAAAGCTGATTCGATGATTGGGGTAATATTTCAACACATCACCCACTGGTCTAACGGAGTGGATTCTCTTCGATACGCCGAGCCGGTTGATGCAGCAGTTGGGTTGGATAAATTTCTGAACGTGGCAAGGATATCAAAAACCCCTACAGAACAACCGCCTACAGAAGAGGAATTACTCGATAAAGAATTTGATGCGTTGGCGAGTGACGAGTGGGAGCGGTTAAAGAGATACGTACCACAAGCGAAAGATTTAGTTGCAGCGTAAAAATAGGTGGGCAGTAAGACCCACCTGTAACTGAAGAACAAAGCTAAATTCTCAGTTTATCGAAATAGAACAACACAACTCATCGGATAAGCCAATGGAACCGATAGAAATACTAAACCAGTTCAACTCGTGTTACTTGGAGATTCAGACGATTGCCCAAAACGAAAATTGGCTTTTGTTGATTACAGGCAAGAGGATTGACCCAGAAGCAGCGACTCACTTAGCCGATGTTCTGCATTACTTGGGTGAGGCAATGGGTTGTGTGGAAGAAATCGTTGAGGTCAAGTTTAATCAGGAAACAGAATCATGAAATTCTATGCAACGAGTATTCCTCAAGCAAAGCCCAAGTTGGGCAAATCTTATATCAAACAAATCAGGTTTGATTGAGGTAGAAATCAATGATAAAGACCCTGGTTTCCACTCAATTATCGAGGAATTATCTACTGAAATTCAACCAGGAGTTGTTGGTGTAAAAGCTAGCCATTTATGTAGAAGACTCAGCTTTGAGATGGCTGATACTAGCGAAGAAAGTTGACAACCAATATTTACCAAACCCGACATCTTATGAAATTCACTACTGTCTCTGTTAGCTACTCTTGAAAATTTAATCTAGGCGACTATGAATCGCTAGAACTAGGCTGCTCACTTTGGGCGCAAGTCGAGGATGGGGAAGACGCTGATGGAATAACCCAATTCCTCTATCAACAAGCTAAAACTTCGGTAAAACAAGCGGCAATGCCTGTACTAAAAGCCTCGGAATTTCAAATTACTAAGGCTAAATCTACCAAAAAAGTGTCTGGTGATGTCAATGAAAGTGATTGGTAAAGAGGAGCCGGACAATGCAAGAACTAATCAAAGCTTAAATCAAAGCAAAGGCAGAGTTTAAGTATCACCTCAATACTTCGGGGTAGATAATTATTCTGGTTACCAGGATCAACTAAAGGGATTACCAAAAGATTTCTCACGAATAATAGTCGCAAGAAAGGGAATTTTAAGAGCCAGAGAAATGCGGT
>JAHHHS010000158.1 GCA_019359215.1 Nostoc indistinguendum CM1-VF10
GTTTTGTTCGGTGTGGATACTTCTGGATATAATTAAAAACCATAACTAATACAGACTAATGGTAGATACTTACTTAAATGTTTTACCATTTTTCTTTTCTTAAGTGAATATTCCGGACAAGTCTAATGCACCCTGCCGAGACCCATGCACAGCTCGCTGCCATGCACCCAATTGATCGTATGGGCGAAATCTCTGACATCATTGATGCCATCCTCTACCTCGAATCAGCCAACTTTGTGACGGGCGAAATCCTTCATGTCGATGGTGGTCAGAGTGCGGGACACTGATATCGCTTTGCGATTAGAAAAATGACTCTGACGCTCTCAAGCAAAATTGCGCGATCGTCTAACCTGCTGACCAAGGAGCGCATACCATGACCCCACTCGAAAAAGGCACAATCTACGAATTACGTATTTATGATGCCATGCCCGGACGACTACCAGCACTGCTTTCGCGCTTCGAGAACCACACGTTACAGATTTGGGAAAAGCATGGCATCCGCCAGGCAGGATTCTGGACAACGCTAATCGGCGCGAGCGAGAATAATCGGCTCACCTACTTGCTTGCCTGGAACAGCATGGCCCAGCGCGAGGAGCGCTGGAGTGCATTTCTCACCGACCCCGAATGGATCGCGATCAAGGCCGAAACCGAGAAGGACGGTCAACTTGTGCAGAACATCAGCAGCGAGTTGCTGGCACCGACTGCCTTTTCCTCCGTGAAGTGAGCGGTGGGGGGAGTGACGGAACTTGAATCAGTGGCATCTGGCATGCAGACTTCCCTCCACCGTCACAACTGAATCATGCAGACAATCACTCAAAGATATATATATTGCTTCTATTAGCAGGCGTGGGAGGATACTTATGTGGCCTAAAACAGAACTGATAGATTTGCTCAAGATCAGGCATCCAATCATTCAGGCTCCGATGGTTGGCGCTTCCACACCTGAGTTGATTGCGGCTGTTTCTAATGCAGGAGGTCTTGGCTCGTATGGTGGTGCAGCCACCCCACCAGCCAAACTTCGCTCCATTATCAGGCAAATTCGAGAACTGACAGACCAACCCTTTGGAGTTAATTTGTTTGCCCCAGCCGTTGAAGCGTATCAACTTACGCCTGAGCAGCAAACACCGATGTCTGAGCTATTAACAAAATGGCACAACGAACTTGACGCTGGGCCTGTACCCGAACCAATACCGCTACTAGGACCATTCCAGGAGCAATTTACTGTCCTGCTTGAGGAGAAAATACCTGTTTTTAGTTTCCATTTTGGGCCTGCACCAATTGAGGCAATTCGTGAGATACACGCTATAGGCTCAATTGTATTAGCAACCGCGACGACCGTCGGTGAAGCAAAAGCTCTAGTCGTTGCAGGAGTGGATGTCATCATCGCCCAGGGCTTTGAAGCCGGAGGTCATCGCGGTACTTTTGCTGTGCCTTATGAACACGGATTGATTGGAACAGCAGCGTTAGTGCCGCAAATAGCCGATGCGGTATCGGTTCCGGTCGTGGCGGCGGGCGGAATCATGGATGCTCGTGGAATTGTTGCGGCATTCGCACTTGGGGCAAGCGGGGTACAGATGGGAACCGCCTTTCTCGCCTGCCCTGAGAACAATATCCCAGAAGTCTATAGGCAGGCGGTACTCAACTGTAAGGACGAAGACACAGTTATTACTGAAGTATTTTCCGGCAAACCCGCCAGAGCCATCCGAAATCGATTTATCCGTGAAATGGAAAATAACAGGGATAAGGTGTTGCCCTTCCCGGCTCAGATGTCTATAGGGCGGGTTTTGTATCAAACTTCTGCTCAACAATCAAGTCCAGATTTTGTCAGTATGTGGGCAGGGCAGGGAGCAGCATTAGCCGAAGCTCTCCCGGCAGGTGAGCTGATCGAAAAGATGATACAAGAATTTCTTGCCGTAACTGCTTCTTTACAAACACCGAAGTTAAATTCACTTGAATACTGAAAGTCCAAAAACATAGACATCTAAGTTGCGGTTTAACTGAACAAACTTGAGTAGTGTGGAAGGGGCGATCGCAGAAGAATGAAGTTAACCGAGGTGGGCATTGAGCTTCACTAATCTAAAGGAGATTACCTTCCAGATGATTCTACGGCGTAGGCAGAATTTCAAGTTCTCCCAAAGCGGGGGAAACGGACAAGAAGCAACCTGAGTTAATTCGATTTTGAAAGCGAGGTATGCGCGATGAATACGAATTCTGAGAACAAGTCCTTTGAGGATGAACGTGAGAACTATCAACGTGGAACTGATGGCCGCGATATTTTCGCCGAGCGTGTCCGCAGCAACCAGTGCCAGCTAACCTCCCAGTTAAGGCATCAGTACGATTTTATTGTTTGCGGATCTGGATCTTCTGGCTCGGTGGTTGCCCGCAGACTTGCCGAAAATCCCAATGTCAGCGTTCTACTGATTGAAGCTGGAGGCACCGATGATCTGCCAAGTGTCATGGAAGCCAATCAATGGCCGACGAACCTTGGAAGCGATCGCGATTGGAGCTTTCAGGGACAGCCGAATCAACATGTGAACGGTCGTTCGATTCCGTTCTCAATGGGCAAGACACTCGGCGGTGGATCGAGCATCAACGTCATGGTTTGGGCACGCGGACACAAGCATGATTGGGATTTCTTCGCATCCGTTGCCAACGATTCGGCATGGAGTTATGAATCCGTCTTGAAGATTTATCGCCGCCTGGAAGATTGGCATGGTGTACCAGACCCAATGTATCGCGGAACGGGAGGGCCGGTATTTGTCCAGCCCGCGCCGGAGCCAAACCCGCTCGCACCCGCAACGGTCGAAGCAGCGCGGGTGGTGGGTATTCCTACTTTTGAAAATCCGAACGGACGCATGATGGAAGCGGCGAAGGGTGCTTCTATCAGCGATGTGCGAGTCCGCAATGGCAAACGCGAATCGATATTCCGCTCCTACGTCTTCCCTTATATGGATCGGCCAAACCTGACGGTTCTCAGTCATGCACTGGTCACACGGCTGACGTTCCAGGGCAAGCGGGTCACTGGCGTGGAGATTTCTTATCGTGATGCGATCTATCGCATTGGTGCGGCAATCGAAGTCGTGCTGTCGCTCGGTGCAATCCATACGCCGAAAGTGCTGATGCAATCTGGTATCGGCGATGAGTCCGAGTTGCGACGATTTGGAATTCCTGTCGTGCAGCACCTTCCCGGTGTGGGGCAAAATTTTCAAGACCACGTTGCATTTGATTGTGTCTGGGAATATGAAACCGCTCTCGAACCCAGAAACAACTTGTCCGAGGCCATCTTTTTCTCGACCAGCCAGTCCGGGCTTGACAGTCCAGACTTATTTGTATGTCAGGCCGAGGTGCCAAAAACCACTGTTGACAATGCCGTCCGGTTTGGATTGCCTAGTGCAGGCTGGACGTTATTTGGGGCGATCGCGAACCCCAAAAGCCGAGGCCGTCTGCGCCTGACGGGAGCCAATCTATCCGACTCGATATCGACATCGCGGAGGGCGGCTACCGCAACGTGCATGTGACACCACCCAACTCGGATGCCTCGATCATCTTCGGCAAGGGAGTCACTCCTGCCAATTCTGGCTCTGTGCAAAACCTAGTCCTTGCCGTTGACGACCTCGACGCTGCCCGCGAAGACTTGATCGCTCGTGGTGTCAACGTCAGCGAAATCTTTCACTACGCTGGTGGCCCCTTCAACAACGCTATGGAGAACCCACGCGTTAGTGGACGCGACCCGGAAGGTCGTTCCTACTTCTCATTTGCCTCGTTTGAAGACCCGGACGGAAACATTTGGCTGCTCCAGGAAATCACAACGCGGTTTCCTGGTCGCCTATGGGACTCTCCACAAACAGACATTGCAACCCTTGCAATACTTCTCCACGAGACGGCAGAGCGCCACGACAATTACGAGAAGACTCACGGCAAGCATAACTGGTGGGACTGGTACGCGCCATATCTGAGTGCGCGTCAGCATGGCAGCAGTCCAGAAGAGGCTGCTGCCGCCGCTGACCGTTACATGGAAGGGGTTTTGCCTGTTCTTTCCAGATGATGCGGTCAGAATAGCATCCGCCAGGTCGGGTTCACTTCAACCTTCTCCTTACTGAATTGAGCGATGGGGTGAGCGACGGAGTTCCCGCCCATCGTTCATCTCACCATCACAGCTAAGTCATGTAGGCAGACAATACGTAGCCTCAGTTCAATCTAAGTGTACCAAGATCGATGTCCAGTGCTCGTCGAGTTGGCGGTTACCGATCGTGTTTAGCCTGAGTCATGAAACGGAGAATTTGCAGCAAAGGGAAAACACCATGATTCAAGTAAAGAAAGTACATTACAAAACCAAAGCCCGCACATTGAGTATCTTCGTCCTGCTCTCAGGACTCTTCATCGCGCTCTTTGCAGCAATAGTGTCGCTGACAACTCCCGATCGCGTGCTGGCGCATCAATCTATCCAAACTAGCGCCCAAACCCAGGACGTGACCGAAGTGAGCGCAAGGAATATTCGTGGCGCTTCACCGTATGTCGCGATCAAGAACGAGCCCGCACCTAAGCTGATTGTAGACCCTCCGCTTCCTGAAGGGCTGGTTCAGGGTGTCTACTGGGCGCAGTACCGGGTGGAGAACTTGCATATCGTACCCGTGTTTGGGACGAGCGCCCTTCAGGTATCTCCACGTGCTGGGCACCTGCATGTCATTGTCGATGATCTGCCCTGGTGGTGGGCGGATGCGAGTGACAACAACACTGTTGACATAGCTGGGCTGCCGCCTGGTAAGCATAAGGTGAAGATCCAGTTGGTTGACGCTAACCACAACGTCTTCCCCGGACAGGTAGTGACGCAGACGTTCACTGTGCCCGATCGCAACAGCACGCACACGCACTAACGGGATCTCCATGCCCGGCCCGCCTCGCCGGAGTAGAAGAGCACGCAAGCCCGCTTCGAGCTTCGGCACAGCAGGCGATCAGATCCAAACACTGGAAGTGAGAGACCTTCGCTGTCAGCGTAAATCGAGTCGCCCGCTAAGAGGTATCGATACCAATAAAACTAGTCTCAGCGTCAGAAAGGAGGATGCAGTGAGTACAATCGTTAAAGCTGCCGCCGTGCAGATTAGCCCTGTGCTGTACAGTCGGCAAGGTACCGTGGAAAAGGTCGTGAAGAAGATTCCTGAGATGGGCCAACAAGGTGTCCAGTTCGCCACTTTCCCCGAAACCATCATTCCCTATTACCCCTACTTCTCCTATGTGCTAGCCCCGTTCGCGTTGGCAAAGGAACATCTGCGGTTGCTTGAAGAGTCGGTTACGGTGCCGTCTGCTGAAACCCAGGCGATCGCCGAAGCCGCGAAGGAAGCAAACATGGTCGTCTCGATCGGCATCAATGAGCGCGATGGCGGCTCTATCTACAATACGCAACTTCTCTTCGACGCAGACGGTACGCTAATCCAGCGCCGCCGCAAGCTTACGCCAACTTATAACGAGCGGATACTCTGGGGCCAAGGTGACGGCTCAGGACTGCGCGCCATCGATAGTGCCGTTGGGCGCATCGGACAACTTGCTTGCTGGGAGCATAACAATCCTTTGGCACGTTACGCCCTGATCGCCGATGGTGAGCAAATCCACTCAGCAATGTATCCTGGATCGTTTGCCGGCACATTGTTTGCAGAGCAAGCAGAAATTAACGTCCGCCAACACGCCCTTGAATCCGCCTGCTTTGTCGTCTGTGCAACCGCGTGGCTAGATGCCGATCAGCAGGCTCAGATCATGAAGGATACGGGTTGCGCTATTGAGCCGATTTCTGGCGGCTGCTTCACGGCCATTGTGAGTCCCGACGGCCAGATAATCGGCGAGCCGCTCAAAGTGGGCGAAGGCGAAGTGATTGCCGAGCTTGACTTTGCTCAGATCGATGCCCGCAAGCGGCTCATGGACGCACGCGGTCATTACAGCCGCCCCGAACTGCTCAGTTTGCTGATCGATCGGACACCCACGTCGCCCGTCCATGAGCGCAGCGCACACCCCAAGTCTGATGTCTGTGCGGTCGTTGATGAGGAGAGAACCGTCGAGGTTCTCTAATGTCACCGTACCTATCGGAACGCAACTACAGGAAGGTCAGCACATGTGCAAAAAAATCAATCATAATCGAATGGCACTAAGAAAAGCGCAAATGTATTATTTACAAGGGTTTCATAACTTTGAAAAAACGCACAGTAATGAAGCAGCGATCGCAAACTGGGAGTTGCAGATTATTCTGATTCCCGACCTTAAAACTATTAGTTTTCTAAACCCCTTGCCAGGCAAGTATTTCAGCTTTTCTTAGTGCCATTCAATCATAATCGCCGCTACTTCCTAACAACTATGCTTACAACTATTGCTGCCACTCAGCTTGGCATAATCAACTGCACCACACAACACGCTACGTCAGCAATGACTGAGTTACCGATTGAAGGCGAACTGCCTTCTCTTGTCGGCGCGATCTCGTGGCTCAATTCGCAGCCATTCACGGTTGACGAACTGCGTGGAAAAGTCGTGCTGATCAATTTCTGGACTTATACCTGCATCAACTGGCTGCGCCAACTCCCTTATGTTCGCGCGTGGGCGGAGAAGTATAAGGATCAGGGACTAGTAGTAATTGGTATACATACACCGGAGTTTGAATTTGAGAAGAATATCGATAATGTCCGCCGAGCCTCAACAGAAATGAAAATTGACTATCCGATTGCCATAGATAACGATTATGCGGTGTGGCGTGCATTCGGGAACCATTATTGGCCAGCCCTTTATTTTATAGACACGCAAGGACGCATTCGTCATCACCAATTTGGCGAGGGCGAGTACGAGCAATCGGAAAGAGTCATTCAACAGCTACTGTCTGAGTCCGGAACTGGCCATGTCGGTCAGGAAATGCTTGAAGTCGATGCTCGCGGTTTTGAGGCTGCTGCCGATTGGAACAGCCTGAAATCGCCTGAAAACTACCTCGGTTACGAAAGAACGGAGAATTTTGCGTCTCCCGGCGGCGCGGTGTTAAACAAGCGTCATTTATATACCGCCCCCGCGCAATTGAAACTTAATCAATGGGCGCTTTCGGGCGATTGGACAATCGGAAAACAAGCCATTGTACTGAACAAGTCCGGCGGGCGGATTGTGTACCGCTTCCACGCACGCGACCTTCATCTCGTCATGGGACCAACCGAGCATGGAACGTCCGTGCGGTTTCGCGTGCTTGTAGATGGGCAGCCGGCAGTCGCGGCTCGCGGACTTGACATCGATGTGCGAGGCGAAGGTACGGCTACCGAACAGCGGTTGTACCAACTGGTTCGACAACCGAAGCCCATCAGCGATCAACAGTTCGAGATTGAGTTTCTAGATTCTGGGGTAGAGGCTTTTGCGTTCACGTTCGGTTGATAACGCAAACAGATACACCTTCGCAACAAGTAACAAAAAAGTGAATGCAAGGTAAATGATATGACGATGAAATCCACACATGACAGCCCCATCCTCGTGACCGGAGCTGCCGGCGATCTCGGTGCTATCGGCCGCAACCTCACCGCAATGCTGATCGCCAAGGGGCATAAGGTGCGTGCCTTGGTTCGGCGGGAGGATGAACGCGCCCTTGCCCTACGCCAGCTTGGAGCCGAGGTTGTGCAGGGCGACCTGACTGACCTGACCTCGATGCACCGCGCGATCAAAGGATGCGCGCGCATCTATTTCGGAATGTCTGTCTCACCTGCTTATCTCGAAGCCACGGTCAACGTCGCTGCCGTAGCACGCCACCACGGTGTCGAGGCCTTGGTGAATATGTCGCAGATGACGGTGACGCAGATGAGCATCACCGAAACCACCCTAAGCCCGCAGCACAAGCTGCACTGGCTTGCGGAACAGACATTGGCTTGGTCGGGGCTACCGGTGGTGACGGTGCGCCCAACGGTCTTCCTTGAGGGCTTCTTCCTGCGTCTGGCTGCTGCTGGCATCCGGGACAATGATGAACTGGCACTGCCGCTAGGTAACAGCAAGACCTCGCCTATCTCGGCTGTTGATGTGGCGCGTGCCGTCTCCGAGATCCTCGACGACCCTGCCTCACACATCGGTCATGTTTACAATCTCACCGGATTTGAGTCGGCCGATCTCAACCACTACGCGCACGTCTTTTCCCAGGCACTCGGCCGAACTATCCGCTATCGTAACGTGCCGCTCTCCGGGTGGACTGATACGCTGCGTGGGTTTGGGCTGCCAATGCACCTCGTCAACCACCTTACGGTGATGGCCGAACTTCACGCGCAGGGGCGGTATGATCGCATGACGGATGACCTGTTCAAGCTCTCCGGCAAAACACCAACGAGCTTGTACGATTTCGTAAAATTGCACGCTGCTGACTTCACGTCTAGTAAAGCCACGGTTTGAGGAGCTTTGTTGGTTACTCATGCTGAGGTTGTCAAAAGAGGCAAGGGAGCAGGGAGCAGGGAGAAGAAATTGAGACGGAGCTAGAAGATAAATGTCCGAAAAAATCAACTATCAACGCCGCCGTTTCTTAGCCACTGCGGCCATGACCATTGCGACTACACAGCTAGGCATATTCGGTTTTGCCAACGCACAATCAAGCAAAACAAAACCAGCCGTTCTGCCCATGATCAAGTCGGGGACAAACAAGTCGTTCGGCTCACTCAAGCAGATCAATGCTGGTGTCTTGAATATCGGATACGCTGAGGTGGGTTCCGCAAATCGTCGTCCGGTAATCCTTCTGCATGGATGGCCCTACGACATTCATAGTTATGTCGATGTCGCTCCTTTGTTGGCATCGGCGGGATATCGGGTAATCGTCCCGTATCTACGTGGTTATGGCATGACGCGCTTTCTTGCGAGTCAGACGTTCCGCAATGGACAGCAGTCGGCGATCGCTGTCGATATCATTGCTTTGATGGATGCACTGGGGATCAAGAAGGCGATACTTGGCGGGTTCGATTGGGGAGCGCGTACCGCCGACATTATCGCGGCGCTCTGGCCTGAACGTTGCCAGGCTCTGGTCTCCGTCAGTGGTTATTTGATCGGCAGCCCTGAAGCCAACAAGATGCCGCTACCGCCGCAAGCCGAACTCGAATGGTGGTATCAATTTTATTTCGCGACGGAGCGGGGTTGCGTCGGCTACGAAAAATACCGACATGACTTTAACAAGCTCATCTGGCGGCTTGCTTCGCTGCAATGGCAATTCGATGATGCGACGTTTGAGCGCAGTGCCGCGTCCTTCAACAATCCGGATCACGTCAGCATCGTCATCCACAACTATCGCTGGCGGCTCGGTCTGGCCGCAGGTGAGCCGCAGTACAACAATCTTGAGAAACGACTCGCCCAAGCTCCAGCGATCTCCATACCCACCATCACCCTTGAAGGTGATGCCAACGGTGCGCCACACCCGGATGCCAATTCCTACGCCAAAAAATTCTCAGGCAGATACTCACACCGGGTGATCAATGGCGGCATTGGACACAACCTGCCGCAAGAAGCGCCACGGGAGTTTGCCCAGGCTGTCATCGAAGTTGACAGTTACTGATCCTGTTTAGCCTGAGTTGTGAAAGGGACAATTTGCCGTAAGGAGAAAACACCATGACCAAACCCAAAAAAGTACATTCCAAAACCAAAGCCCCCTTTGTCCTGCTCTGGCTACTTCTCGTCGCCCTCCTTGCAGCAACAGTGTTTCTGGCTCCGCCCCCTGGTGTGTTTGCCCAGGTCACAGCCAAGGCGATCCCAACCAAAGACAACACAATCCGCCCCTTTAAAGTCCACGTTCCGCAAGAGGCGATCGACGGCCTCCGCCGACGCATTGCTGCGACCCGATGGTCTGACAGGGAGACTGTCGCCGACCAGTTGCACGCCCTGCGACTGGCGACAATGAAGGAGCTAGTCCGTTACTGGGGAACGAAGTACGATTGGCGCAAAGCCGAGACAAAGCTAAATGCCTTACCACAGTTCGTAACGAATATCGACGGACTGGACATTCACTTTATCCATGTCCGCTCCAAAAATGCTAACGCTTTACCGTTGCTCGTCACGCATGGATGGCCTGGATCGGTATTTGAACAGCTAAAGATCATCGCTCCACTAACTAACCCGACTGCCTACGGAGGAAAGCCGGAGGATGCCTTCGACCTGGTTATCCCCTCAATTCCCGGTTATGGCTTCTCTGGCAAGCCGACAGACATCGGTTGGAACCCCGACCACATCGCACGAGCCTGGGCGGAGCTGATGAAGCGCCTCGGCTACACCCGTCACGTCGCCCAAGGCGGCGACTGGGGGTCTTCCATCTCCAGCGCGATGGCACGTCAAGCACCGACAGGATTACTCGGCATCCATATCAACTTGCCGGCGACGATACCGCCCGAAGTGGCCTCAGTGCTTGCCTGCGGCGGGCCTGCGCCAGAGGGACTCTCCCAAAAGGAACGCGCGGCTTTCGACTCACTCGACAAGTTCAATAAGCAGGAACGAGCCTACGCTGTGATAATGGGTACGCGGCCGCAGACAGTCGGGTATGGTCTGACGGACTCGCCGGTCGGACTTGCGGCGTGGCTGCTTGGGCATCCAGGTTTCGCGCAGTGGACGTACAGAGGCGGCGATTCTCAAAAGTCCCCAACTAAAGATGAGGTGCTGGACGACATCACGCTGTACTGGCTGACGAACAGCGCGGTTTCGTCAGCTCGGCTGTACTGGGAGAACAACAACAGCATCTTGAACGCGGCTGCCCAGAAGACCGCCGATATCTCGCTCCCGGTGGCTATTACAGTATTTCCGAGGGAGATATATCCAGCTCCCCAGACTTGGGCTAGGCGTGCCTATCGCCACCTGATCTACTTCCATGAGGTAGCCAAGGGCGGTCACTTCGCTGCGTGGGAGCAGCCGCAGCTCTTCTCTGAGGAAATTCGCGCGGCGTTCAGGTCACTGCGTTAGTTCAGACGACCAACAGCAGACAAGGAGAATAGGTTGACTCAATATGATTACATTTTAATTAATGCAGGAGGGTCAGCTGGCTGCGTGGTCGCCAACCGTGTTACTCCTCGAAGTGGGTCATTGATGCCTCCATTATGCCTACGCTGACGACAGGCAGAACGCACTAACCATCGTGATTGGCGAGAAAGCAGGTGATTTAATTAAAGCCAGTCGTACTTGACAACCTGTAATGACTAAGTACCAACCATCAATAGAGGTAACAATGGAAACAGCAGATGTAATTGTGATTGGAAGCGGTCAGGGCGGTATTCCACTTGCGGTTGACTTTGCATCATCAGGTCGAAATGTCGTTCTATTTGAGCGCGATGCGTTAGGCGGGAGTTGCGTCAACTATGGCTGTACTCCTTCCAAAGCCTTTTTAGCTGCTGCCCATGCCGCAGGTCGCGCTCGACAAGCGGCAAAGTTAGGCATACACGCGCAGGTCGAGGTCGATTTTTCTGCGGTGATGGAGCGTGTGCGTAGTATTCGCAGCCAGTTTAACCAGGGTACCAAGCGGCGACTAGAGAGTGCAGGGGTTCGAGTCATCTGCGCTGAAGCTGCTTTCACCGGAGAGCGAACTGTGAGTGGAGGAGGTGTGACTGTGCAGGCTCCGCTTATTGTTATCAATACAGGGACATCCTCCAGCATTCCTAACTTTCCCGGTTTAGCTGGAACGCCTTATCTGACCAACCGAAATTTCTTTGATTTGCAGCAGATTCCGCCCCGGTTGCTCGTAGTCGGGGGTGGCTATATTGCTCTGGAGTTAGGGCAAGGAATGGCGCGTTTAGGGAGCCAAACCGAATTGATTGTGCGGAGCGATCGCTTACTGGCTCAAGAAGAATCCGATGTCAGTGCTGTGCTTTTGGATGCATTTAAGCAAGAGGGAATTGGACTGCATTTCAATGTGACTGTTCAGCACGTTGCTTACACTAACGGTGTGTTTACCCTAACGCTGAACAATGGTGAAGTACTTGATGGAGAAGCATTGCTGATTGCGACTGGGCGTAAACCGAATACTCAGGCATTAAATTCTGCGGTGACAGGCGTTGAATTAGATGCACAGGGTTTTATTAAAATCAACGATCAGTTTCAGACGACTCATTCTGGAATTTATGCGATCGGGGACGCTGCCAAACAGCCTGCTTTTACCCATGTTTCTTGGGAAGACTATCGCCGCTTGAAAGCCATTCTGTGTGGCGAACAGCGGACGCGCAATGATCGCGTATTAGGTTATGCCGTTTATACAGAGCCGCAAGTTGGTCGAGTGGGTATGACGTTAGAGCAAGCTCAGAAACAGGGTATCTCTGCGCGAGAAGTCACGCTGCCGATGGCTCATATCGCTCGCAGCATTGAGTGGGGGCACGATTTAGGCTTCTACCGTATGGTCATCGATACCCAGACAAATTCGATTTTAGGAGCAACGCTAGTTGGTTACGAAGCGGCTGAACTGGTGCATGTCTTTTTGTCGCTGATGGAAGCTAAAGCAACGTGGCAGGTACTCGAACAATCAGTTCACATTCACCCAACTTACGGTGAGGCGTTGCCCAGTCTCGCAAGGCTACTCATTGGAGATGATATGCCAACTTGTCCCAATATGTAAGAAATATCTGAATCAAAGGTTTAAAACAACAAACCAATTTACAACCAAGGAGACTTTAATGCCTTACGTTACTGTCGGTAAAGAAAACTCTGGAAACATCGATATCTACTACGAAGATTTCGGAGCAGGACAGCCAATTGTGCTAATCCACGGGTTTCCTCTAAGCGGTCATTCCTGGGAAAAACAGGTGGGAGTTTTGCTGGACAAAGGCTATCGGGTCATCACTTACGATCGCAGAGGCTTCGGCAATTCCAGCCAACCGTCATTTGGCTATGATTACGACACCTTCGCGGAGGATCTTAACACGCTGATCGCAAAACTTGACCTGTGCGATGTTGCGCTGGTCGGTTTCTCGATGGGGACTGGCGAAGTGACGCGCTATCTTGGCAAGTACGGTTCGGAGCGCGTCAGTAAAGCCGTGCTAATGGCTCCAGTACCACCCTTCCTCCTGAAGACAGACGACAATCCCGAAGGGGTTGATCGCAGTGTCTTCGATGGGATTATGAAGAGTATTGTAGAAGATCGTCCAGCATATCTGTCCACATTTTTTAAAGACTTTTACAATGTAGATGTGCTTCTGGGCAAGCGCATTAGCGAAGATGCCATCCAGATGAGTTGGAATGTTGCAGCAGGAGCTTCTGCTAAGGGGACTCTGGACTGTGTACCATCGTGGTTAACCGATTTTCGTGATGATCTGCCACGCATTGATGTGCCCACTCTCATCATTCATGGAGATGCCGATCGCATCCTTCCATTTGACTCTACCGCAGCAAGACTGCCGAAGCTAATTAAAGACAGTCGCCTTGTGGTGATACCTGGCGGTCCCCACGCTATAAACTGGACTCATGCCGATCAAGTCAATCCTGTGCTGTTGGACTTTCTTGAAGGAAAATAATCAGCATTCCAAAGCCCGCCCAAAATCAATGGTATCTGTTGCAATTAAACGGTGATCTAGACTGAATGGCACACTTAAAAAGCGCTAACCCTTGATATTACTGGTTTTTGGGCGTGGGGTTTAGAGAATTAAGAAGAGTAGAGCTAGGTTTCACACTCGTCTGTTGAATATTTCTTAACACTATAGGATTGAGTCAAAAATATGAAAATTTATCAAGAAGATTTAGATTGGGCGGTTTCCCAAGGCTTAATTACAGCAGAACAAGCCAATGCGTTATGGAATGCACTTTCAATGCGTCACAGCCAGCGTCCGCAATTTAATTTTGTCAACGTCACTTTTTACTTGGGGGCGTTAATTGTCATCTCAGCCATGACTTGGTTCATGACATTAGCATGGGAATCATTTGGTGGCGGTGGGATTTTTTTGTTAGCCAGCATTTATGCCTTGTGCTTTGTACTTGCAGGAAGCAACCTTTGGTGGCGACAAGAGATGAAAATTCCCGGAGGTTTGCTATTTACCATTGCAGTTTCCTTGACTCCTTTAGCAATTTACGGGCTGCAACGTGCGACAGGGTTTTGGACTCAAAACGACCCTGGTACATATCAAGATTTTTATCTCTGGATTAAAGGCAGTTGGTTTTTGATGGAGTTAGGAACTATCATCGCAGGTTTAGTTGCCATCAAGTTTGTACGTTTTCCCTTTTTAACTGCTCCCATCGCCTTTTCGCTATATTTCATGTCTATAGATATCACACCATTATTGTTTGGTGAAAGAACGTATAATTGGCAGCTACGCCTATTAGTTTCTCTGTGGTTTGGTATTGCTTGTATTGTTGTCGCTTATTTAGTAGATATCCGCACTAGTAGACGCAATGGAGATTATGCATTTTGGCTATATTTGTTTGGATTACTTGCCTTTTGGTGTGGTCTAACTTTAATGGGAGACAGTAATGAATTTCAAAAATTTCTCTATGGTTTGATTAATTTCGGGTTAATATTGCTGTCGGCATTGTTAAAACGAAAAGTTTTTATTGTTTTTGGGGGATTGGGTGTCTTTGGTTATTTAGGATACCTTGCTTACAGCGTCTTTCGCAATGCAATCTTATTTCCGTTTACGCTAACATTTTTGGGAATATTTATAATCTATCTAGGAATTTCATATCAACGCAATAGTAGGAAGATTGAGCTTTTGTTAGAACGTCTATTACCAGACACTGTGAGGCGCTTCTTACCCAGAGAGTAATAACTTTTTGCCTTTACTCAACACTTGTCAATGCCTCTATTTGTGCCAAAAATTTTTCTATTTGCTTACATTTTTCGAGTCTGGAAAAATACGTAACTTCCTTAGTTTGGTGATAAAGATTCAGGTGGTAGAGTATTGGCAAAGGGAACACTTGAGGGCAGCAATTCTCTTATGAGAATAATTATCTTTATGATTTGGATCTATGCCAAATTTTCAGTTATCCCTTTCCTAACCCTCTTTTGTCACTCTAGGCAGAGGAAAAATAGAAATAAGGGATATTGAAGTTTTGAAAAATTGAGCGAGTCAGATTATTAACAATCATTTGAAGTTGAAAAAATCCCTCAGATAGCTTAGGGACT
>JAHHHS010000159.1 GCA_019359215.1 Nostoc indistinguendum CM1-VF10
ATGAATGGATACCAATTCTTCGAGACATTTTACCCTCCAGCTTATTAGAACCCTGCTCAGATAATGAGAGCGATTTACTATTTATTCAAGAAGCGTTAACGAATTTTAGGCTATTAGTCGATAGCCTAGAACAGCCAATACATAGACCTTCCGACCAAAAAGAACAACAGGAATACTTTTCTGGAAAAAAGAGACAACATACTTTGAAAAGTCAGGTAATTGGGCTACCATCAGCTAAAGATATTGTCGAGGTAGAAGTAGGCGCTCGTGGGCCAACAGCAGATATAAAAATATTCCGTAAGTCTCAGGAAAAGTTTGATAAATCTCAGCCATTCTCAGGAGATAAAGCTTATATCTTGGTGGTAAGAATATCACTACGCCTCATAAAAGAAAACCGAAACAAGAATTAACCCAACAAC
This sequence comes from Nostoc indistinguendum CM1-VF10, assembly GCA_019359215.1. GTDB lineage: Bacteria > Cyanobacteriota > Cyanobacteriia > Cyanobacteriales > Nostocaceae > Nostoc > Nostoc indistinguendum. The sequence continues at coordinate 420 of JAHHHS010000159.1, forward strand.
AAAAAGATGATAATATTGCTTTATCTAGTAATCGGATATTTGTTGAGCATTTGATTCGCTTGCTGAAAATATTTCGCATAGCCTCACAAAGATTTCGCTTAAAGCTTCATACTTACTAGCAGATTATTTTAACAGTATGTGGGTTAGTTAGATTAAGAATCGGTAGTTTAATTCTCCCAACTTAGCTATTAACAATAATCATAAATTTTAAGAAAACAGGAGTTAATTTTTATGCCTCTAAACTATCACTAACTATCTCAAATCCTTATGGCTCCGTCTTTACGAAGATATCAAAGTTTTGTTCCAAAGCTTTGAACAGTCTGGCTTTGGAGTTTTCGGACAGGTCTTTTGAACATGGGGGTGTAACTTCAAGTTGTTCACTAGTTTAAAACCAATATAAGTGATCGCTAAAACGAAAATTAGTCCTTTTTACCTTCATGCTTTTAATATATGTTGTGCAATTTTAATCGCTGTTTTTGACCCATATTGGCTATCCTAGACTAGCTATGTAAAATTAATACTTAATACCAGCTTGAATCATTACATAGCGAGGAATTCAGACAAAAAAAGTGTATTTTATTAAATTTTCAATTTTGTATTACTAGAATTATTTTATAGCAATGGTTACAGTCTATTTTTATTATTAATTTATCATACATACTCTAGGAGAGCCATTATATTTTAGATGCTTATCGTAAAGGACGTTTAAATTACGATAAAGCAATAAATAGAAAACTACCTATTGGCAGTGGTGCAATTGAGAGTTTAATCCGCCAAGTTGTAAATTTAAGAATCAAAGGAAACAGTAAATTCTGGTTGAAAGAAAATGCAGCAAATGTTGTTACATCTGCGTTGCCAATGGATAGCCGGAAGTTGGGATAATTTTTGTGGTTCTATCTTTAATTTCTTTATCAAACCCCAAACTGCTTGATAAATTTTGGCTCTTCCGTAGATGTTATGCTGAACTTTAAAGGAAAATTCGGAATTTACCTTTAATAGCAAGGCTTTTGGGTAGTTTTAGCCTTGATTTTATTCCAAAGGCTCAAAATCACAGGTTAAAAGCTATCTTTCTTGCCCAGCAAGGAATCTGAGCTATTTTATAAGCGTTTTTAGCATAACAAGTAATGAAGAACCTAAATTTTATACTTTAGTTCTACTCTTAACTTATTATTTGCTTTAATTAATACTAAGTATAAAAGACTGATTGTAGATATTTTTGGTAACAATAGTCAAATCACTTGCTATTAATCTTTTTGAGATATCTCATCAAGATGAATTCTCACGGCTACTGCCATATATTTAGTAAATAAAGTCACTTCTCACTTAGATTTGATTTTTGCGATGGCTTGTTTTTTACCGGATCTGACAAAACCGCATTGCTCCCCTACCTAGTTCCCAGTCTAAACTAGAAATAAGCGCATCTGTGACTGCAACAAATTGAATTTTTCTTTAGTCTTTTGAACAGTCGTTTGATTTTTTAAGAAGGTATCTACTATGAATCGAATTCTCAAACGCGCATTTCTACCCAGTTTCATGGCTGCCAGTTTAACTGGAATCTCCTTAGTTCCTCTTCAACCAGCAGCAGCTAACGACCGAATTTTAGGAGATGCAGCCCTTGGTGCTGGTACTTGTGTAGTAACTGGAGCTGCTAGAAAACGTGGTAATGTTTTACGCAATGCTGCTAAGTGTGGTGCGGCTGGTGCTGCCGTCAATTTGGTTGGACGTAAGAAAAAACGTAACTTGGGTAGAGATGCCGCAGTCGGTGCAGGAACTAGCGCCGGGGTTCGCGCTATTCTTGGCGGGCGCGAAGATGTGGCTGGCGATTTATTAGATGGCGCAGCAGCAGGTGCAGCTATTAATATTTTGAGGAGATAAACTCTCAATTCGTAATTTCTAATTTTGAGAGTTTACGAATTTATCTAATCTCCGCAAGAAGACTCCCGCCACACTCGCTTTCCTTGGCGGCGAGACGGCAGTATGCTTCAAGTCGGCAGAGCCGCCCAACGCACTGCCTCATGAATTGCGGGTCAAAAACGAAACGCCCTTTGACCAGAATTGAGCGTAAGCGAAATCAGGGGGGAGGGTAGTTGAGTTTTTGACAACATCATATAGTTGTTTATGTCGAGATACACAACATAAATGCTGGTGTTTGAGGCAAAACTTGAAGCACTGAATGAGCAGTATTGAAAGCTGGATGAGGCTATTCGGACTGCTCGTTTTGTTCGTAATGCTTGCCTTTGGTACTGGATGGATAACAAAGGGGTTGGGCGTTACGACCTCAATAATTTCTGCGCTGTACTTGCTGCCAATACGAACTCTTCCCTTGGATAGCCAAGTTGAACTCTATGGCTCGTCAAGCTAGTAAGGTTCTATTTGCCCAAATGCGAAATGAAACAGATACCCATCGGGCTAAATCAATGGCGATTTCTGGATGAACCCAAGTACCTTGTTCCTTGCCATACCCTTCAATTTCAATTATTAGAGACGATATGGGAATTCCCATATCGTTCCCAAGTGGTTGTAAATAGTCTTTTGTAGACTTTAGCCTTATGTAGTCAGACAAAAGTTTACGGTTAGCTCTAGCCATTTGGGTAGCATTAACATACCCTTTTGGTATTGTGTATTTGGCTATCTGCCCAGACTGGGGCATTTGGTTAATTTCTGAATCACGCCAAAAGTGTGTCAGCATTATAATTAGCTCACTTTGTAGTCAACGATTTGAGCAGGCGATCGCGTGCTTCCCGGCTGGCGATCGTTTTTGCTTGCGCCTAACTAAGTCAGTAGAAGGTGTTTGTCATTTATACAAACCAGGTTATTATAACATGGAAGACAAGTCAAGTAATGATGTTGGTAAAGAGAAGAACCAAGGAGAGAAGCTATTAATAATGTCAACAACAGTTATTGCCAGCATCTGGTGGACAAAAGAGATGGGGCAACGGTTGAAGAAACTTAGAGGAGGTGAGCCGATGACTTCCTTAGCTGAACGTGCTGGATGTACTTATCAATTAATACAACATTTAGAGCGTGGTGAGTACAAGATGGAAAAGCGTAAAACAGTTAAACCTAGTGTTTCTTGGGAAAAGCTTGAGTCAATATGTAAAGCTCTTGACACATCAGTTGAAGATTTTTTACAGGTTGAGTTGGTGAAAAAGCCTGAAAAAATCTCAAATGATAATTGACAATACAAACTTGGTTTGTAATAATGAGATATATAAGGAGAGGAAACGAGTGTAAAGCCTCTCTGCTAAATAAAGAACGCTCAAAATCAAATTAATGAAATCGAGTTAATGACAAAATTGATAGCCAGTGGGATGAGCAGCCGCAGCCGTAAACTTGTAATGGTCAAGCCGCCGGAGATGATTCCGATGACCGAACTAAGTCTCAAAACTGGTTGTAAAAACTTCAATCTTTCCAGAATTAAGGCGATTGCGTACTCAGTAGTATGCAATCGCCTTTTTAAAAAATACAACATAGCTATACAGAGGACACGGTAACATCCCAATATCTTCTCTACAGCTTAATGCTGTCTGGTGTTTTGACATCAGTTAATACGCTTTACTTTTGAACACTTTTATAAGGCTTCGCCAATTCTAGATTGAGAGTGTTGTGCTGAAAGCACAACAAACTGACCAATAAAAATAGGGCGATCGCGAGTTTTGCAGACGCAGCGATCGCCCTTTTACCCATTTAAAAGGTATTTTCTAATGATGACACAAGTTTCAGCCCCTACGCCAACAAAAGATCCGTTAACCACGCAGGATCGCCAAATCATTGCAACCATCGTCAATCAGTCGGACTACTCCAAAAACTGCCAGCCCGAAGATGTAGTAACTATCTGGATCAACAGTGATGATATCGTCTGGGTAAAAATGACCCACGGCTATGCTCGATACCACAAACAGTGTTTCAAACGCGCTGTTGCAGAGGTTAAAGCGAGTCTTTCTGCTCCGGTAAAATGCAATCACAAGGAAGATAAGGAATTGAAACAAGCTTCTGAGAAAATTGGCTTGTTAGGTGATTGCGACTGGCTATCGTTGAGCGTCCAATACCATTCTGATAAGGTAATCGGTCATGCTGGTTGTTATATCTCTCACAAGGCTCAAATATTAACCCCACCATCTGAATGGGACTTCACCTTGCCGAAGTGGAATATGCCTGCTGCCATCTGTCCAGACTGCGAAGGTCATGGGTGCGGTAACTGTGGATATCGCGGGACTCGTGCAGAAGACTTGTGTACGCCAGTGGACGGCTATCGTTTGACGTATGTAGGACGCACTGAGCTTCAAACTGCCCACAACGTATATCTAGATGGTGAGTTCTTGGGAAGTGTCTTCAAGGTCAGAAACGCTGATGAGTTATGGGAAAATGACCCCAAGACTTACTATTGGCGGTGTACAGATGGAGTATGGTATTGGAGCGTAAAAGAGGCTGTAGAGGGACTGTCCAGAGCAACTGCTCCGATTGAACTGCCGCAAGCTCGTCGGGAGTTGGAAGCGGCGTAAAAAAATCAGTAGGCGTAACCGAAATCTACATCGGTCGCGCCTGCTGCTTTAAGAAGTCTACGGCTTCGCCAATGCGAAAGTGAAATGTGTTGGTATTGAACAATGAACTCTCAAGAAACGAAACATCAGATTTACTTGCTGCTTTGATGCGCCAAGAGGAACTACTCAAGCAGTTGATCGCTTCAATCAATAAACCGAAACTGGGATTGCACTCTGATGCTGGCAGTTGCAAAATCTACTGTAATCGTCAGCACGGAGGACTGTGGTACAAGCTAAATGGTGAACCGAGCGCTGTCCCTCAAACTGCCTTAACTGGATATCTTAAAGAACTGCGGTTTGAGAATACAGAACGCCGCAAAAAAGAAACCTGCAAGTTGCTGATAACTATTCAAGCAGACCGGACGTATATTTTAGAATCAGGCTACGATACGCATTTCTCAAAGTGCATACTTGCGGCGATTGCAACTTTGACCCCACAACAATTATATTCTCCCATTACACTACAGCCGCAGCCAGGAACAGATGAAAATGTGTTGTTCTGTCGCGTATGGGTAGAGTCTGAATTAGTCATGGCATCCTATAACGAGCAAACCAATTGGCGAGAAATCTGGGAACAGGCTTTAGCTGTAACAAAAGCTGCTCTTGAGATGGCGTTTTAGTCCTAAAGACAGCATTAGATTAAACACGAAAAACTCTACAGCCATACAACTTAAGTGTGACTGTAGAGAAAAATCGATTCAACCCAAAAATTATGGCACATAGGGATTGATAAAAAAGCTCTTGTCGCAGCCATTGTTGAAGCTAATAAAGTTGAGTACACTCGCACCCAGTTTGAAGCTGAACAAATCAGGTTTAAATCACAAGCATTAGGAGAAATACAAAATGCCGGAAAGTAAATTTAGTCGTGCAGAACTATTTGAATTGCTAGGTGAAAAATACTCTGTTGAAAAAATCATTGCTGGTTTACAGGAATTAGCCAAGGAAGATCCAAGCATCAATCCTGATGCTCTCCAATTCGATGTTGAGGTTAGCGATCGCTTGGACAGATTGTTCAATTTAGCGCAAAGCACTCTTGATAAGTCGAAGCTGTTAGGAGGTGAGAGTAGTTTGGCGAATATACAAACTCAAGCCATAGAAAGTGTGAGTGAACAATTACATCTTGCTGGAGTCAGTCGGGAAACTTTTAAAGCATTCTTGGACATTGTGGCAGGCAAGACTGTTGCTCAAGCGCTGGCAGTTCATGAGTTTGAGCAAGAATTGTTCGATGAAATCACGAGTGAACTTGATGCTCGTTCATTACAGCGACGCACAGAGCGCCGAAAAAAGGAGGGAGTGACTACTTAGAATTATTAGCTCGATGGATTGTGGCATTAATCTCACTGCCAGTCATCTTTATCTCACATATCATTGCCCAATTCGTTACCCCAGGCACACCCGGATACAAGCTGGTTGGTGCAATTGGTTTCTGGATTGGTACACTGCTTTCTACTGATAGCATCTGGCAGGTTTTATTTCAGGGAAAACCGATTTTTCCCTGGTTTGAAACAGAATGGATTGGTTGGTTTGGTTGGTTACAACTCCTATTTAATCCCTTGTTTTGGATTAGCTTTGGTATCTCTGCACTTGTTCAGGTGATGGAAGCGCGAACATTGCGTGGCAAAGATCCAAATCAAGCCAAGCATGAGTTTGAGGAATCAAAACAATACACACTCGGCAGTAAACCGAATGGGAATATCGACCTGACAGTGGCATTGTGGGGTGATTACAAGAGGGCTGGCATGAAAGAACGTCATACAGGTGGAGCGATAAGCGAAGCTTAAGCCTTCGGCTATCGCACTATTTTTCTGGGTTTTGGATTTGACTACCACTTTCGTTGGTCGCAATCCCTTCAGATATAAGAACCCAGGTTTAATTTTGGCTTGTTTTGCTTACAATATCGTTTCAATGATGGCTGGCGAGATTGGTTACAACATTTGGAAATTAACTAAATAAGGCAGGGGAGCAGGCATCACCGTGCCAAAACGGGAAATCCTACCATCATTTTGGTGAAAAAACTATGATTATGCTGCTAGCTTTGATTAAGTTTGAACGGAAAATCGTCGTTTCAAGCACTTGAAATTTTCTTAGGGTACTATTTTCCTGGATTGGCACGGTGACGCTTTAAATGACTCGGATCAAGTAAGTAAGAAAATTTACCGATATGATATTTTCAAATGAGTTTATACAGGTAGTAAATACGAGTCGTTTACATCCAGGAAAAATCAATCGTTAAAAAATTATATACATCGACCGAAAATAGTGAAAATAACTAAGGCTTACAAGCATTGAGGTCTGATCTTGAAAAGGTTTTTATTTGTCGGTGGCGTGCTGCTAATTCTTTTTGTTTATTTTGGTTTAAACTATTCTGGCTTCTGTTTTGCAGAAAAGCGTTACCTAAGTGATGAAGAAAAAGTTAGAGCAGTATTCGATTACCAAAATAGCCGGGATACATTACCGATAGAAAACTTCCCAGGTATTTCGTATCCCAAGCACATCAAGTATAAAAGCTTCGATGAGTATATAGCATTGTATCCAGAATGCTGTTCCGTCAATCCTGGCGGCGGTTATGAAGTTCCTCCTACAAAATTTCTCGATCGCATTCTTGGATATGATTCGGGCGATGTTGTAGTTATTAACTTTAAAGTACGTTATTTGGATGAAAACGGCTCGCTCAAAACAGGAGAGAAACGCTTTGATAACTACTTGGAAAACTGTGGTAAACCTCGATGATGATTTCCTCGAACGTAAAACCCGAAGTATCGGAGAAGAATTATGGTTCAACTAAATAGAAACAACATCACAAAACTCTACATATAACCGAATTTTAAGCATTTTAGTCACAATTATTAACAATCCATCCCCTTGGATTATAAAGCGTTAATTACTCCCCCCTGCACCCCTGCAACCAACATGAGAAAACTTTACTAAGCGCGAGAGAACAAAGATGCAGCAACAGATACCAATGCTAAGAACCAAAGAAACGGCACTTTTACGTGACGATTACCCCAGCATTGAGTATTTGGAAGCTGGGAATACCGCCTCTTGGTTACAGGAGCGTCAAGATCAGTTATTAGTCCGCGCCAAAGATGAGCGTAATGGCATGAATCTTGCTAAGTTCATTACTTTAGCGACGGCGGCCACTGGTGCAGTTTGCTATGCCACTTCCCCACTTGCTCCGCTCGGTGCGATGGTTGCTCTAATGGGATACTTATGGTCTATTGTGCAAGACCTCAACGATACCCATCAATTTGCACCGATTCCCTTTATCCGTGGCGACTTCTTTACTTTCCTTTCGGCAATGGGTGATAGCGTCGCTAGAGTTGAATATTTTGCTAACCAGAATGAAATTGCTGACTTGATGCTTCACTTGGAGCCAATGGAGAAATATGAGTTCGCCATGCTTAAGCAATCATCTCATGTTGTGTGTGAATACTTGAGCGCCGTTGAGCCAGGAAAAAGATTTTACGCTTACCGTTGGTTACTTGATTGGTTTATTCAGCTACGTGGGCAGTTTCCCACCCGTGAGCAATTGTCTGGGCATTTAGCGCAAGTGACAATTGACCCGCGAGTTAACTACCAACAAGTAACAGTTATTCAAGAGGCGATACAACCACAAAATCTTGGTATCCCACAAGCTCGATTTGCTCAATTACCGAATCATGCTGTGGGAGCAAGGTTTGAAGAGGAAACGGGGCACAATGCTAAGAGCTTCGGGGAAATTTCTCCCATGCCCACTGCTCCCATGCAAAGTGCCTCTTCCCCTCCAGTCAATACTGATATCTCCACCTACACCACTAAACCCCAAGTGCAGTATGACCTAATCGCTCACATTGCTAAAAAAGTTACCAATATGCTGTGGGTTGGTGTCCCTGGTTCTGGCAAGGGCATCACCATTAGCAATGCAATCGATGCTATCAAGCGACTGCATCCTGGCATACACATCTTTTATATTGATCCCAAAGGTGACGAGAAAGAAACTGGATATTTCTTAGGTCGTGTTGATACTTTTAAACGGGCTAAAATCCTAGAAATGTCTCCGGTCGAAGCCGTCCTATGGGTCAAAGAATGCTTTACCGAATTTCAAAATATCTCTGGCTCCAAGCTGATTATTTTAGATGAAAGTACGGCTGTTTGTTCCAAGTTTAAAAATACCAAGGGTGAAATTGGCTGGCTCAAAGACAAAATTATCTCTTACTGTTCTTGCGGTGATAGTTCCGGTTGGCATTTCTGGATTGTCGTGCAGAACCCTCACACAGATGACTTGGGCATTTCTGGCGGACTGCGATCGCCTCCGGCGGGCGGTTACGCCATCGCAGCTAACTTCAGTGGCGTTGGTTCATCCTGATAACGTCCCAGCTTACAACGCCATGATTGCCACTCAACTCATCCCCAGCGATCGCAAGATTACTTCAACCCAAGTCATGGAGATTGCTGCACAATCACCAGTCGGTCGAGCAGTTTATTACGGCGGCATCAATGAATGGATACCAATGCCTCTGTTAAAGAATTTTTCTGGTTATGACCGGGATACCAAAAACTTTATTGACTCTGCACCAAGTAATAAGCAAACCTCTCAAGCTGAAACTAAGGAGTCTTGCACACCAACAACCCAAGCTCAACAGATGTTGGCACTGTTAGAGAAAACAAAAGCTAATTCAATTGATGAGTTTATCCAAACCGAGTTGAAATTAGACGGAGTTCCACCAGAGCTTATCCGTTTGGGGATTGAAAAATTACTCCAAAATTCTCCAATTAAATATAAGTTCAATCCTTGGAATAATCAAAACTGAGAATTTACATCAGGAGAAAATATCCAACCGAGGGTTTCATCGGAAAATTTCAAGCCGTTTTGATAATAACCCATTTCGACTTTTTGATATTGTTTATATATTTGTCAGCGTAACGGAAAGCTGCTGCCTTATCGGATTTTGCTATATTCAGTGCTTGTAACAATACTTGTAAAGGAATTGCCACCTGTGTGAGCTTTTCGGCTTGCGGGGGGACAAAATGGTTTAGAATGCTTATATTGCATAGAGTGTAGCAATTTGTGGTAAAAGAAAAAGAGCCTTCATTCGCAACAAGCTCTATTTAATGATAATGTTACCAGAATTCTACGAAACAAACCTCAAGCGAGAATTGGGACGTGCAGAATATTTATTACTAAAAATTCTGATTAATTTATTACAATCAATAAAAACTGTTAGCATTGAAGCACTGGCTACTGCTTTACCTATCCCCATATTTTTTGAAAGTAGAAGAAAGAAAATTTATTGCATTTTTGTCTTTAAATTACATAAATATTGAAGAAATTTGGTTCCCAATTATTAAAAGCTGGTTAGAGATATATTTTCCCTTAAATGAAGTTATTTATTTAGTAATTGACCGGACTAATTGGGGGTGTATTAATCTGTTAATGATTAGTGTGGTTTGGGATAAAAGGTCTATTCCAATATACTTTAAGCTATTAGACAAATTAGGTTCAAGCAATTTGATGAACAAGAAGCAGTATTCAAAAAAGCATTGCCGCTTTTTAATAATTATAAAACTGTAGTGTTAGGAGACCGGGAATTTTGTTCAATAAAACTGGCTAACTGGTTGACAGAGCAGAAAGTATATTTCTGTTTACGCTTAAAAAAAGATGCATTTATAGAAATAGAACCGGAAATTTGGCTGCAATTAAGAGATTTAGGTTTAGCACCCGGACTTTCTTTCTTTTATCAAGGTATTAAATATACAAAAACTACAGGATTTATTAGCTTTAATCTTGCTGCTAAATGGAAGCGTAAACGTTTGGGAGTTGCGCCGGAGGAGGGTTGGTTTATCCTTACCAACTTAGATGATTTAGATTCAGTTATTAGAGCTTATAAACAACGTTTTGATATTGAGCGGAGTCGGAGACACTCCGCCTCCGAGAGATGTTTAGAGATTTTAAGAGCGGTGGCTATAACTTGGAAGATACTAATGTATCAGGTCAAAGACTAATTTCCCTAATATTATTAATCTCACTTGCCTATACAGCTGCAACTATATCTGGTCAAAAAATTAAACGCATAGGTGTTCAAAAATATGTTGGACGAATTAAAGAATCTGGGCGGACAGTTCGCCGTCATAGCAGCTTTTATATTGGATTATATGGATCTAACTGGGTCAATTTTATGGAAAATTCTTATGAATTGGTGGCTGAGTTAATGACACTAACTCCTAATAAGCGGAAGTATTATCAACAAGGGCAGAGAGCTATGAGGCTTATATCTCCGTTGCTAGAAGAACCCAAATCGATTACTTACAATCATGTATTGATTCTCTTCGACAAAACTGGGTTGACTTATACGACAGTCTTAAAGAGAAAAAGTAAATCTCATTATTTTGTTCGCGTAACTTATCCGCGAACAATTTTTTCTTTGTTTTACCCTCTATTCCTCCTTAACCGAGCAGTATTGCGCCGGATTGTTCTGCGCTTAACCACAGCGTCTCGACATGGTGATGACGAGATTGTCGTGTTGACAAATCTGCCCACCAAGGATGCGAGTGCTCAACAAGTCATGCAATTGTACAAAGAGCGTTGGCAGGTGGAGCGGTTGTTTTTAACCGTGACACAGAACTTTGAAGGGGAAATTAACACATTGGCTTATCCCAAAGCCGCTCTCTTCAGTTTTGCCCTAGCAATAGTTGCTTACAATCTGCTGGCAACCTTGATATCTGCTTTAGCCAGCGTTCATGGTGTCGGCAAAATTGACGCATCCTTATCTGATTTCTATGTCGTTGATGAAATTCACAGCACCTACCGTGGCATGATGATTGCGATTCCACCAACTGCATGGCTGTGTTTTGGCGATCTGGCTTTGCCCGGTTTCGCTTTACTACTTCAGGATTTAGCTCAAAAAGTTTATCATAACACGTTTTCTCAAACAGCCCCGAACCGAAAAGAAAAAGAAGCCGCCTCTGGTCAAAGATCCGAAGCATCCTCACGTCTCTACTGCCAAACTTTTATCTGGCGGCTAAATAACATTTAGACAGGTATCGTTGAGGAGTGCCAAACCTACTAAACTCTCAAAAAAGCGCTATGGTAGACATTTATGGCACTATTGTGCTAATAATAGGTGGTACGAAGCTGTTTAGTGGTGGCTCTAGCACTAGCACTGAGGGTACACGTTGTGGTTCAGCCAATCGTAATAACCCATAGCCAATGCCTGCTAGACCAGTCATTAATCCAGGGGTTTCAACCCCTAAGGGTACTCCACAAAGCCAGCCGTGTTGCTCAATGCTTTTAAGAATAATCACAGCAAGCCTGTTGACTTCAGTTTTACATTGGGTGTCATTAAGGATGAGACTAGCTTGCAAAAGTAATTCTAGATTGCCTAAGTCGCCGTGACATAGCGAGTGATTGAACCCGAATCCCTGCTCTAATGTAGTTTTGATAGCTACGTTAATCTCTGCACGCGTTAACATGTTATCTAGGTAAGGAAGTGATCGCAACCTTGCTAAACCAATTCCTGGTGCGCCATGACACCACGCAGTCATACAATAATGTTGGTTTTGACTCACTTGAGCACCCAAAGTTTTATCTTCTCGAAGATCAAGCCAATTTTCTAATTTAGGATAAAAGAGGCTACGCTCATAAGTAATGGCATCAAGTGCAGTTTTATAAAAGCGCGTATCATCTGTCAAACCAAAAAGTTCTAATAGCGCCCATGCAATACCAGCAGCACCATGAGAGAATCCACTTAATGGTTTTGTCCCTATATTTTTTAGCACCCAACCTACACCTTGTTTCATTGGTTGAGCCTGATTAATAAGAAGCTCACCACATTGCATGGCAGCAGCAATAATACTTTGAGAAGGTTTACATCGGTATAAACTGATTAGACTGCCAATGCACCCAGCAGCACCTGCTATGATATCCAAGTGTTCATCTTCAGCAATTAAAGATGGTAGAAGTTTAACTAACTCTTCAGCTTCGGATAGTAAAACTGGTTTATCCCAAAGAATACTTAAATGCGTCAGAGCGTAGATTATTCCTCCAAAACCATTAAAGCCACCAATCAACTTAGTAGATGTTTGGTTTTGCTTTACATAATGCTGTATTGTTACTAATACTGCTTCTGCTAAGGCAGTGTAGCGTTTCTCTTGAGTAATTGCTCCTAAATAGGCTAGAAACAGGACTACTCCTGAAATGCCATCATAGAGATCTGCATCTAAGGGAAGAACAGACCATTGACGCTCACTGACAAGGTTTAGACCGAGCCAAGTCGCATCATTCTCCCCACGTAGGGCCAGTGCTTCCAGATGATCTCCTACAGCACAAACATTTGCCAGCAGTTGTTTAGGCAAGGTTTCTTGCTGAAAAGAAATTAATTTTGATTCAGGATAATGCCAAGTCAACTGTTGGCTAGGTTGCTCAACTCCCATTACGAGGGTTGCTAGGGAAGCACGGATAAACCAAATCTGCCGTCCCATATCCTGTTTATCTAGTTGATTTAATCGCTTTTGAACAAGCGCAATCCCTGATTCGTCAAAAAAATCAATAATCTGCTCATTTGCACTTGTCCATAAATCACAGGAATTAGCACGAGTTGTAAAGATAGGAATATCACCTTGCCACAAATCTTGATGTTCAGCAGAAATTACTTTACCCAGCTCTGAGCGATATTTGACTTCAATCCAAAGACGATCAAAAAATCTGTCGCGATCTAGAGCATTGCGTAATAAGTCAGGATGAAAACTTTCCCACAGCATAGTAGTATACATATGGGTAGGACGAAGTACTACACGCACTTCATCATCAGAAAAAAAAGTTAGAGGGCTATCAGGTAGTAAAAGTTCATTTCGATGTTTAATTAGTAACTCATAAATCGTCCTAAATCCAGTAATAATACATTCAACATAATCTAAAACGTTAACCTCGTTGCCGTTTAGGGTAGGACGATTTTCTCCTACAGAGAGTTCTACTCGCTTACGGACAAGTCGCATTTCATCTGTTGCTGTTTTTTCCCAAACAGGAACACCTTGTGGTGTAAGTTGTCCTGGTAAAGCTACCAAACCACTTAAATCAACGCCTTCAGATTCATCATTTGCCCAGCTTTTTTGAGGTAACAAACCGACCCGTAATACAGAGTAATTTATTTGGTTATTTGCTATGTTTTCCGATTTATTTTTATCTACTTTAACCCTGTACGGATGGAAGATAGCTTCAAGATCGATCATGATAGGATGTTCACCTGAAGCAATTATATTTTCACAATGAAAATCTGTAGCTTCTAAAGCATATAACAGTGCTAAGTAAGCACCTTGACGTTGATAAAATCGCTCTATTTCTGCTGTGGTAGTACAGCTATGAGCAGATACGAACTCAACCCATCCATAACTACCACAATTGAAAACTTTCAAAATTTTAAATGGAGGATAATTCCCATGCTCATTCAGCCAAGTTAGTAACTGCTGAAAGTGTATTGCAATACTTAAATCTTTAGGTTTATATACTATCTTAAAGCCAGACTCAAATTCAGCAATTAAAACAGATCGTCCTTTTCTATGGCTATCACCAGCATCAGTATGTAAGGCTATTAGTAAACCTGGGTCTTGGCTTATGTTGAATGTGGTGCAAATAGTATTCCAATCAGCACATAAGTTTTGAAGAAATTCTAAACTAAATGATAGCCAATTTTCAACGCAACTTGTTACTTGTCGAACCAATACAGGATATTCTTTAAATAAACCAAGAGCTAAATCACGCTGTTGTAAACGTTTTAAAAAACTACAAAAACGTTCTGAAGGAGTGCCATTTTCTAATAATCCTTCTAATCGAGCAACATTCAGTTCTAATACCATTGTTCGCTTCAATATCTTAAGTAGTTTCTCTAGCAAGCTAGGAAATAATATTGATTCAACTTGATTAGTATTAAAAGGCAAATTAGATGTATCGGCTCAATAAGTCGGGGTAGCGAATAAAAGTAAGAAGAGTTGCTAGCATCCGATTTCATGAGAGTTAACTATATTTTTCTAAGGTAGGCATTGTAAATACAAGCAAGCGCTTTACTATA
>JAHHHS010000160.1 GCA_019359215.1 Nostoc indistinguendum CM1-VF10
CTAAATTTGTCAGAGTATAATTAATTTGACTACTTAACAAATATTGACAATAGTTAAGTTTAGTAAATCTCATCTTTTTCTGATTATTTCCTCTGCCTCATGCTCAAAATTGTCTCATAAAATCTTCTAGGCGTCTTTACACAGTCAATTACTATTCATAATTCGAGTACCAGCCTCCTGACAACTTCTCCTGATTTAGTACAAAACTACTAATAATTAGCGATCGCTGTGCCAGTTGCGTAAGTCCTGTAAATATACGTTTAGCTTATTATCCCCCCTATCACAGTAAATATAATCCCATCGAAAGAACTTGGGCTGTCTTGGATAATCATTGGAATGGCAGCATTTTAGATGAGGTTGAAACCGCATTAAAATTTGCTGAAACTATGACTTGGAATGGTAAACATCCAGTTGTTAAGTTAGTCACTCAAACTTACTCTAACGGAGTGCGCCTAACTAAAAAAGCCATGCAAGAAATTGAAAATCAAATTGAACGAATGACTAATTTTACCGAAGAGAATTTACCAAATTTAGGTAAGTGGTTTATTGATATTTGTTGTGGACTAACGTAATTTCTAAAAAGTTAAAAGCGCAAAAATAGTCAATAGCAATTCTGCTCACTGCATTTAAGAACTCTCTTTATGCAGGCATTTATCTTGCATATTTGTTGGAGGAGAAAGGGGTTGCCGGCGGCAACCCCTTTCTCCCCTATTAAAATGATTATCATTTTTATTAGCTGTATATTTTATTCTCTGCAAGTCCCTTATCTAATTTGTCAATGCGTAAGTTCTATTCTATTCCTTTCCCTCCTAAATAAGCAATTATTTTACTCACGACATTATGGCAAGTTTGATCCTAGCGTGGCAAAACTTACTAGAGAAGAGTAAAAATCCTGTAATCTTGATCTTGTAGCGAAATAATGGTGCAAAAACTTGGCAAGAAAAAATCTAAAACCAGAGGCAACATCGTTTGAAGTACTCGATTGTGTTCAAAAAAAATGCCCTTCGTGCGGTCAAGCAATGTGGAATGAATACAATAATCCTCGACATATAAGAACGTTAAATGGGGTAGTAGAACCAGCCCTTTCAATGCGAACAAATGAACTACTAAAGTGAAGACTGAAACCCGCTCCCCATATAGGTTATTAATGATGAATTCAAGGTATTCTGGGCAATATCAGTAGCAGGAGGAAGAGGAAATGCTGTCCTCTATCTTTGAGCAATTTGTCAAAGAAAGTCCAGTAAGTGTAATGATGCGAGCCTTAATGTCGCATATATTTGCAACGGAGAGAATGGATAGGTTATTTACAAAACATGCACAAGTGCAGTATCAGCAAGATTTACTATTTTCTTCTCAAGTAGATTTAATGAGTTTAGTAGTGTGTGGAGTTCAGAAATCAATTCACGCAGCATACAAAGCCAGGGCAGAAAATTTAAGCTTATTTCAAACAGTAACTAAGAATTTTCATGGAGAAATTCCGACTCTAGCTTATCCGAAAGCCGCTTTGTTTTCATTTTCAATGGCATTAGTTTCTTATAACATACTTGCAACTTTAAGAGCTGCTTTAGGGGGAGTACATGGAGTAGAGAAAATTGAAGCTGGATTATCTGATTTTTACTTAGTTGATGAGCTTCAAGGCACGTACAGAGGAATGATGATTGCAATTCCTGCTTTAGAGTGGGAGGTATTCCAAACTATTTCAAGACAGAAAATGGCACAACTTCTACAAGAATTATCAACAGGTGTTAATCTCAAACAGTTTTTAAAAGCGATTAGAGGAGTAAAGAAACCGAAAGTTCCAATGATTTATGATAGTAAACAAGGCCATGTTTCAACAACTCGGCTTTTAGAGCAGTACAATCATTCATAAAAAAAGCAGTTAATCACAATTAATAAACCCGATTAAACACACTGGCTTACCTGATGTAGAAAATCGGTATAGCTAGAGATAGCTTATTGCTGATTTTTTTCAAAAAATCATGATTTCTAACTGCTGCAATCTCTTAACCGATGATTTTATCGCCCAACTTTAATCAGTTCGTGTCTAAGTTTATATAATTCAATAGTTTAAACATTTGTAATTGCTAAAAGATACCTTTTTTCTCACAATTTGCAACTCGAATTACTAAAAACAGGTTGTAGTTCATTTGTTCGCATTGAAAGGGCTGGCATCGCATTCCCAATGGATGTAAAGAAACATTTCTGTTTTTTAGAAGAGGGTTAAGTTGGAAATAAATGTCTCAGGCAAATGCTAGTTTAGGGCACGCCGCTTCACGCTTGCCCTTGAGAAGATTGACGCTGTGCCATCTTGATGCTGTTGTGGTGCTTCGACTTTGGCAAGATAGAGAGCGGTAAAACTCGCATTTAAGTCAAACCTTTGCTTGAAGCAGTCGCGCTTGGCGATCTAGCCACTTTGGTGAACTGCTTGGTGTCTCGAAACAAAAATTCGATTTGAAAGTCCCTAATAAAGTTACGGCAAATCTTTTGCATGGAGACACAATGAAACAACGACAGAGATTGACGAACCCCAAAGCAAATTGGCGGATGCAGTTTTGGACAATTGCAAAGGTGATGGGGAGCAACGCGATCATGCTTGCGTGTGCCGGAGGCAGCGCAGCAGGATTTGCAGCTTGGCAAAGTCCGAAAACACAGATGGCTGCCAATCGCGATCGAGCAGTTGCAGTGGTTGAAACAGTCCGCCCAGAGCACGAACACGCATGGAAACAGTCAGCAGACGTTAAGCAAAATTGGAGCATTGCCCATCAGAAGCAGGGGGTGAATGAGGAGAGCGTGCAAAACAATTGGCAAAACAGCTCGGCTGACAACGATACTGTATACAGTGTTAGCTTCAGCCCGGACGGACAAACGATTGCCTCTAGTAGTGGAGATGGCAATATTAGGTTATGGAAGCCAGACGGCACGCTCATCAACACGCTCAGAGGTCATGAGTTCCTTGTGAACAGTGTTAGCTTCAGCCCAGATGGACAAACGATTGCCTCTAGTAGTGCTGATCTGACCATCAAACTGTGGAAGCCAGACGGCACGCTCATCAACACACTCAGGGGTCACGAAGATATTGTACACAGTGTCAGCTTCAGCCCGGATGGACAAACGATTGTCTCTTGCAGTGTAGATAATACCATCAAGCTGTGGAAGCCAGATGGCACGCTGCTCAACACACTCAGGGGTCACGAGCTTACTGTATACGATGTCAGCTTCAGCCCAGATGGACAAATACTCGCCTCCGGCAGTTTGGATGAGACCATCAAGCTGTGGAAGCTAGACGGCACACTGCTCAACACGCTCAGAGGTGATGATTTCCTTGTGAACAGTGTCAGTTTCAGTCCAGACGGACAAACGATTGCCTCTAGCAATGGAGATGGCACTATCAAGCTATGGAAGCCAGACGGCACACTGCTCAACACGCTCAAGGGTGACACTAGTTTTGTGAAAACTGTCAGTTTCAGCCCGGATGGAAAAACGATTGCCTCTGGCAGTGGGGATGACACTATCAAGCTATGGAAGCTAGATGGCACACTGCTCAAGACGCTGACAGGTCACACTCGTAGTGTTGAGAGTATTAGCTTCAGCCCGGATGGACAAACACTTGTCTCTGGCGGTGGAGATAACACCATCAGGCTGTGGAATTTAAACGAGGTTGCGTCGCAAAACTAATAAGGTGAGCGGGCTTGATTTTCTCTGATTGAACTTCAAGGGCTTCTCATTCCCGGTTCAAGTGGCGGCGTTTCCACCAGAGACGGGGTATGAGTATCATCAGAACAGAAACCCGGGTTAAGCTTAAAAGCCTTATTCGCTAAGGGTTTTCCCAATAACGAAGGTCATTGACGCTCTGCTGATCATTGAGTCATTACTCAACGATAAAATAAGGGTTTAAGCTTTTAAAAATGCTTGTATTACTCATGTAATATCTCTTAACCTGGTTTTCTGCGCGAATGCTACTCATACCCCAGAAGAAACTGATTTTTGCCTATCAGTGCGTGCAGTTGGTGGAACTATTTACTTTGAGCCAGCTAGGACTGTTATTTATGTACTTCCAGTGCCATTAGTATGGTATGACATACCCTATTTTTCTTTAAGGTGGAGTGATGCTTGGAATAAAACCTCGCTGAATCACTTCCAGCAAAAATGGGGTTTAGCCAAAGATGCTAAATTTATGTCTATTGGCTACAAGTGGGCAAACCGCCATCGCACACTTTTTACACTTAAACAGATTTTAGCGTTTTTATCTCAAGCCTTGCAGCGCAAATATCAAGTAATTGAAAGGATTTATATTCCGTCAGGTTAGCGCCAAGAAATTCTGGCTTTTGCGTTACTTTTATGGTAAAAATCAAAACAGCTATAATTTTATGAGCAAAATTTTCAATTATTAAGGCGCAAAACTCTATGTAGACAAAGGTTCACAGATTTTCACGTATGTTGAAATAGGGAAGTAATATAATTATATTTATCAAAAACAAAAGTTTGAGCGATAGTTATGAAATTTGCCGTAGATCAAATTCTTAATCTTCCAGAGATGAAAGTGTTAGATTTTCAAGAAATTGAAGGTGTAGGAATAATTATAACAATAGATAAAACTGTTAACTATTCAGATTGTCCCTCGTGTAAACAAATTAGTCGTAGTATACATCAAAATCATTGGCGGATGATTCATGATTTATCTTGGAGTGAAAAACCAGTGTTATGAAAAATCAATCGTCGCCAATTCAAATGTAATAATTGTAAAAAACTTTTTAGTGAGAAGCTGAATTTTGTAGATAAAAGTAATAGTATACTAAAAGATTAGCTATTGACATAGTACAACAAGTATTGGATAGCAACATTCATAGCGTAGCCGAAAGGAATGACTTAAGTGATGAAGAAGTCGAATCAATGTTAAAAGGGCAAATATCACAAATATTAAACATAAACTTAAGTCAAATAAAAAGGTTAGGTATAGATGAAATCGCATTGGTTAAAGGACAAGGAAATTACTTAGTAGTATTAGTAGATTTAGATACTCATAAGCCAATAGAAATAGTGAAATCACGAAGGACGGAAGAAATCCGTGAAGTCCTTTTAAATTGGGGTACTCAGGTACTTGAAAGAATTGAAGAAGTTAGCATTGACCTCTGGTCGCCTTATAAAAATTTAGTAGAACAATTAATGCCCAATGCTAATATAACTGCTGATAGATTTCATGTGATGAAGCAAGTAAATGACGAATTAGAGACTATGCGTAAAGCTGAGAAGGAAGCAGCAATGTCGTTAGAGAATAAATCATCAAGAGAAAGAATATTAGAAGGATTAAACAAAAGCAAATATAGCTTTATAAAAAACGAAGATTCCTTAAATGAAAGGCAAAAAGAGGAATTAAAAGCTGCTCAAGAAGTTTCACCAATTCTTGCCAAAATGCATAGGTTGAAAGAAGAATTTAGAGATATATTTGAACTAACTAAATTTTGGGGAAGCAGCGTAATTGACTTATTAGATTGGATGCATAAAGCACTTTCATATTTTCCGAAAAGTATAGGTACGATGGTTAGATGGTTTGGAGAAATAGTCGGCTACTTCGATGGAAAAACTACGAGTGGTACTGTGGAAGGAATTAATAATAAACTCAAGTTAATTAAAAGACTTGGATATGGCTTTCGTAACTTTAGTAATTTTAGACTTCGCAGTTTATTAAATTGGCATTTTAGTATTAATTCTCCATAAAACTAACGCAAGAACCGAAATTCTTAATCACCAAACTATAAATAATCCTTATTGATACTATGTCTGCTGGTTAAAGAATTGTGTGTAAACAAGTATTAAAACATATAAATATTTTAGCGATCGCTCTTTGGAGAAAAACTTTTTGGTTTACTGATTTTCGGCTAGCTAATTATAAGTAATCATAATCTATACTATGTCTGCTAGTCAGAACATTCTGTATTTCTAAGTATCATAAGCTACATTGTGTCTAGCGATTGCTCTTCTCTCAAAAACTTTTTGGTTTACTGACTATATCTTTACCATCTCACACCTCATTTATCTTTATCAGAAGAATAAAAACTGGGATGCTCCCTTACAAGATTTTGTGCCTGAGATATCGTTCTTTAGTTTTGCAATATCATTTTCCTTCTTTACGTGAGTAAATAAAATCAGACTTCTGTCTGATCTCTTCTGCTTTAAACTTTCCTTATATAGAGTTATATAGCCGATATTTAAGTAGTTGCTGAAAAGTATGACTGTTTGTTTTCTACGTTTCTCCTTCTGCTCCAATTTGAGATTATCTTCTTTCAACGTTAGGCTAATTGGATAAGCGCTCAGAAGGGTGCGAAACTAACCAATATTTTCTAGACGACAAGTCTAAAAAATAAATGTTTATTGATGCCTTAATCTATACATTCAATGATTATGAGACAGCCCTCTATGCAAAATCCACCCAACGAGCTTAACCCTTCAGAGCAAAAGTTACCGGAGGCACCCGAACAGGTAGAAGTGAGCGATGCCTCCGGCGGGCTACGCCTACGCCTATCGCCCCAGCCTGAATGGAGCAGGACTCACTCAGCCAAAACTCCATCGGTTAGACCTTCTCAGAGTGCAATAAACACTGGCATCAACGCAGAACCATTGTCAACACAAATCTCTGAAAATGTGACCATTATGCAAGTCGCAAGTCCTCTTCCAGAAGCAGAAGCAGGAAATGACAAGACCGTTTTGCAAAGACTACCGAACTTAAGCCCCCAAGACTCTCCTTTTTCGGTATTGGTTAATCATGTATCTCTCTCGCCGCAAAAACCTGGAGTGGTAGAACAGATCGGCGCTTCATCCCAACCTACCCGAACCGTTGAGGCAGTAAGCTTTACGCCAAATACCATTGCTCAATTTTCTTTAGAGAATGATTCTAAAAATCTGAATGCTGCTAGGGTTGCTGTAGTTCAAAACCATGACAACACCATTGTCCAATACTCAGATTCGGTCATTCAAAATCTAACAGATCGGACTATTGTCCAATACTTGGACTCAGCCATTCATAATCCAGCAGATCGAACAGTTTATCAAGCAATGCGGCCATTATCTACTGATCTGGATCAAACGGTTTTCCCATTGGGGATGCGACAATCTCCGCAGTCATCAACAGCGACGATTGTGCCAAAAAATCGGGCGTATCTTCAAATATTTCATCCAAGTATTTTTCGGGATATGTTTCGGGCATCAGGCTCGTTTACTTCGCGCTTTATAAGTATCACAGGGCAATTTTTTGATTCAATCTGGAGGAAAATTGACCTAAAGCAACTACAATCTCGTTTTCATCTAGGCAGGCAACTAGCTGTTGCAAAGACTTTAAAACAGTCTTCTTCAAGCCATATTAATCGTTCTACTCATAACGTGATGGTTTCAGAAGAGCCGCCTAGCTCGGAACAGTATCAGAAAAAACTGCGGGAGTTGGATCTTTGCCGACTTTCCTTTGCCAAAGAGTTGGCTAGAAATGGTAAATTTCCCAATGCGATCGCTATGGCTGAACAAATTTCTGAGACAAGCCACTTTTTTAAGGATGCCCAGATGCTGATTCAAAGCTGGAAGTAATTTTAAGGAAGTGCCATTTGGGATTTCAAACCCGACCTTTGTCTGTTTTCATGCTTCATTACCCACCCTATTATGGGCTTACCCACCGACTTTACGCACATTTTAGCGTAGCGGTCGTCTGAGCCTGTCTTTGGGAAGTTAACGCCCATCAATGATTCGGTGATGTCCATGTTCCAAAATAGTCATACAAACTTAACCGACACAGATTTTGAGCATAACCGTCTGGCACAGTCAGCTCAACAATATCTCAACAATCCGATGCTAATGCATCAATTATGCGATCGCGTTTACGAAAAACTTCACACAGATATCAAAATTCAAAAAGAAAGAATCGGTAACTCTAGTACAGGAAGACAATAAAATGGCTGCACCAAAACCCAGTAATCAAGGTGGACAAAAACCCAGTAATCAAGGTGGGCAAAAACCCAGTAATCAAAGTGGGCAAAAACCCAGTAATCAAAGTGGGCAAAAACCTAGTAATTCAAGTAGTCAAAAATCCATTTCTAACGTTGAGAACTACGTCACAACCAACCGATTCTATATAGAAATTGAAGAAAATACAGTTGCCTCATTCTCGGAATGTTCGGGTATCAGTATTGACGTAGAAAAAGAGGTATATCAAGAGGGTGGCGTAAACGATCAGCAAAGAATTAGCTTAGGACACACTCGTTTTTCAGATATCACACTAAAACGAGGCACAACTGACGACAATACCTTTTCACAGTGGTTAAGCGAATTATTTGAGCAAACAACGCAACGACGCAACGTTAATATTGTGACCTATAACCAAGCTGGGGATATCATGAAGAGCTGGTGCCTAATTGGTGCCATTCCAGTGGGGTGGAAGCTGCCTAGTTTAGAGGCTAATGGCAATACGGTTGCAGTTGAAGAATTAACTTTAGCCTTTGAGGGTTTAAAAATTAGTAAGCAGTCTGCTGGTGGCGATGCAGTCTCTAGAGATGCGACGGGATATTTTGCTGAGAGCGCCTGGGAATGAACGTAAATTGGAAGTTTAATCATGAGTAAGTTTAACCTCCCTATTGAGTCCCAATTGTCAAAGCGATCTAACGGCGCTTTTGACGATGGTGTTGATGACCTATTGTGGCAGCTCAATCGGAGTAATACAGCGAAGACATCAACCCATCGATCGACACAACAGTCTAGTATTTGAGAGTTACTGGCTTATGACAAATGATCGCCATGACCAACGTGCTAAAGCTCTGTCGCAAACCCAAGACTTGACCCAGCAGGAAGGTAAGCTTCCACCAGGTACCTTTGTACCCCAAAACCCCATACTTGAGGAAGTCCTAACTCCAACCGCCAATACTGTTCAGCAAGTAGCAGAAGATTTAGAATTACTTGCACAGATTGTTTGCGATCGCATCAGTCCGTATCTAAATTCTCAGATGGAACGTAGAGGCTTCTATGAAAGCAACCGAATCTTTTCACACCAAACTATTGCAACCGATGAAACTTCCTCAGAATCTGAACAGGCAGCAGATGTACTAGAACGGCTGACCCAGGAAATCGAGCAGCTTTTGCACCACCGTCTAGTCTATGAGCGCGAGCGATGGGGACAGTCTGTAGGCTGTTTACCTTGGTAATTTTAATACATTCAAAAGGTTGAGAAAAACGCAATGCAACTTGTAAGAGCAAAGCTGATGGTGCATAGCGACCCCAGCGGGCAGGCCAAAGATATTGAGTTCATGTTTAATCCGTCAGAACTTGATTTCACTCGTCAAGTAAGTTGGCATAGTGATGTAGGTCATCGGGGAAGCACGTTATTGCCAAAAGTTAATTTTTCTGGAGTAGAACCTTATTCGTTTACATTACAGAATTTGTTATTTGATACTTATGAAAAAAAGACATCTGTTCTTAAGGAATATATTGACAATATTAAAAAGGGTGCGACGGCTCGTAGCAGTACTCTTACTCGTCCGCCAGTCTATATTTTGACCTGGCAAGATAGCTATTTTCACTGTGTTATGACGAGTTTGAACTATCGACTTACTTTATTTTTAGCTGATGGTACCCCGGTTAAAGCGATCGTTAATATTGCGCTCCAAGAAGTCGATCCTGAAAATATGTCGGGGGGCAAATTCCCCGGACCAAAGCCGACCCTCGGACCAAAGCCGAACCCCGGACCGAAGCCGAACCCCGGACCAAAGCCGAACCCCGGACCGAAGCCGAGACCGAAGTGATAAAAAACTTTGCTATATTTTAAAACTTGCTGAAGGTTATCTTAATCTAAAAACCCATCCCTCCTGTTAAGAGAACACCTCTAAATCACCTCACAACACTGAGAGTATTTGCCAATGCCTGCCAAAGCTAACTCTGCCAAACCTAGGTCTGCCAAACCTAATTCTACCAAACCTAATTCTACCAAAGCTAACTCTGCCAAACCTAGGTCTGCCAAACCTAATTCTGCCAAAGATAGTGAAAACCTTTATTTAAACCAGCCTATAGTTAAACTGGGTGGAGCGCCGGCACCAAAGGAACTATTAAAGGACATTCTGGAAATTGTTGTGGATGAAAGCTTACATATGCCAAGTATGTTTGTCATGAAAATCCATAATGTGTATGTCGCTGCGAGCGAGGACAGCGAGCCTTGGAAAAACGAAAATTACTTTAATATTGGCGATCAAATTACGATTGGATTTGGGCCTGGTACGACAGAAGATATTGAATTTGATGTGGTTGAAATAGAGGAGCGGTTAATTGAGGGCGAAATTACAGGTATTGAAGTCAAATTTGTCGCTCCATCTACAGCCCATATTATTGTGCGCGGCTATGACGTTTCCCATCGACTGCATCGGGGTCGCTACAACCGATCTTTCTCAAACTGTACGGATACCGATATTGTACGAAAGGTTGCTCAAGAAGCGAGGATTAAAATTGGTCAATTGGATGCCAGTGGTGTCTCATATGATTATGTTTTTCAAGAAAATCAAACCAATATGGAGTTTCTGCGGGAGCGCGCCGCAAGGATAGGGTTTGAACTCTTTGTGCAAGACAATAAGATTCACTTTCGCGAACCCAAAGGTGAAGGCTCTATCAACCTGGAGTGGCTTAAGAATCTTATGAGCTTTGATGTAAGAGTTACCAGTGCTGAACAAGTTAGTTCGGTTCAGGTTAATAGCTGGGATTATAGTAATAAAAAGTTGCTCACAGGAACCGCCTCAAAGGAACAGTTGGTTACAGTGACGGGAAATGGTGACGGGAGCAGCATCAGTGATAAGTTTATGCAACAATCTCCTAAAATGATTGTGGTAGACCAACCTGTAGATACTCTAAAAGAAGCAGAACAGATGGCTCAGGCTCTTTGTAATGAGCTGGGCGGAGAGTTTGTGACTGCTGATGCCAAAGCTATGGGAAACCCTATAATTCGACCGGGCAAAGTGGTTACACTTGAAAATATGGGAACTCGCTATAGTGGTGATTACTATGTAACAGGAACTTGTCACCACTACATACATGGGAATTACACAACTGATTTTACAGTTCGAGGGCTAAGAGAAGGTAGCTTACTTTCTACATTGCCTCCCAAGACTCATCTGCAACCTGGTCAAACTCTCTTAGTGGGTCTGGTGACTAATAATAACGATCCAAAAGGTTGGGGTCGCGTTAAAGTAAAATTTCCCACTTTGACAACAGAGCATGAAAGCAATTGGGCTAGAGTGGTGGGTTTAGGGGCAGCTAATGAAAGAGGATTTTATTGCTTACCAGAAATTGATGATGAAGTGCTTGTCGGTTTTGAACACGGGGATATTCATCGACCCTATGTAATGGGGGGTGTCTGGAATGGCAAAGATAAAACGGTTGAGACGGTTGATGAAACCATTAAGAACCGCAAAGTGAGACTACGCACCATTAAAACCCGTACGGGGCATACAATTCAATTTGTCGAGGAAGATCATTTGATGTCCAAGGCAGGAATATATATCACAACTAAGGACGGGCATAAGATCGATCTCAACGACAGTCAGAAATTTATAGAAATTCAAACTGCTAATAAGCACAGCATCCGTATGGATGATAGTCCTAGATCAAAAAGTATTGAAATTAAAACGTCAGGTTTAAATGAAGTAAGTTTAAACGATACGACCTCTATTGTTAGTGTTAAAACTAGAAGGCAACAACAGCTAACCTTTATAGACAATGCAATGGTAGTTAACCTTAGAACCATAGGAGGAACGATTAATGTAACTGGAACAACAATGAACGTTACTAGTCTTGGTGCTATGAATGTCACTGCTAATGGCGCTTTCAATGTCACTGCCGTTGGTCTTGCCACTATCAAAGCACTAGGTGCTACTAATGTGACGGCAGGTGGACCAATCACAATGGTGGCAGGTGGACCAATCACAATGACGGCTCCGGCGATTTCAATGATAGGGGTGGTCACTGCTAACGGTATTCCACAGCTTATGTAAGAAAACTATTAGCTGCAATCTAACAAACATCGTAAAGTCTGGGGAAATACCAGTGGTAGAGTATAAATCTTTCCCGCTCTAAATTAGTACTATTATGAGAGTATCGCGTCGAAAATAGTTGTTTTTAAACGTTAGTAAAGGATGTTGCATGGCTAAAACTTTTCTTCTATAAGAAGGGTTTTAGTCATACTTATGTTTGCATACTTCTTTACTGGAAACCCTTAATCTTAATAGATTTACTTATCAATAGCGCCCCCTTCAGACTGTAAACCCTAGGTGTCTAATTGGTATGAAAGAGCTTGAAACTCAAGCATAGTAAGAAGTTCCGTATGTTGATCGACTAAAGCTTGTATTGTGCTAACTGGATGACGATGAAGGCGACGTTTTTGTTGGCGAGGAGCTTCAGCCAAAGCTAATCTGCGACGTTGAGTTTTATACTCAGTTATAGGTACTTGCTGAATTTGTGCAAGTAACTGAAGTTCTGTTTCGGCAAGAAAGAGAACTTGATATTGCCCAAAATCACGCAATTCGGAAGTTGATTTACGCCCACTAATTCGTCGCTGGTGGCGACGCAAATGGCTAAACATAGCTTCCATTTTCAGGTTATCTGGCGGCAAACCAGGGATATCATAGCAGTGCAATAAGTTAGCCCCGTATTTGTTCCATAGTCGTTGTAACTTTTTCAGTAGAGCAAACTGTGCCGGATTTTGTTTAGGGTTAGGCACAAACTGCTGTAATAATTCTTCCATCTCGTATCGAACTTTAAGACTTGTCAAGGATAAGTTGCTAGGAGCTGTAGTATTAATCACATTGTCTTTGATGGGGTGAGAGTATTTGGGGTAATGCAAACAATCAGCAATTCGTCGTAACCAAAGGTTAGCCTGTTCCAAATCCAACGCTACCGAAAGATTGTTGCTTAAAGCTTGGTCAACCCATACTGACAAGACAGACAAGTAATCTGTATCAATTTCTCGGCATGGTAAACTACGTAGTATCGCACCTATTGTTTTTAGTTGCTGGTAGCCTTCAATACCGCCCCACTGAAAAGGTTTCCGACTTGTGCGATTGACACAATCCCTAATCGCAGCCCGAATCTGGGATTCGATTGCTGCTAGCTCTGCGTTTCGTGACAAATAGGGGATTCCTGAAAAAAGGGGAGACTGTCTTGCTGCTTTTCGGAGCCTGGACCTTGGGGTCTTTCTGAGTACTCAGGGACTTTTGGCAGTCCTTTCTATTTCTGCTTTTAATTGCTGTCTTAGCTTTGTGTCTAATGGCAACACCACTTCACTGAGATTACTTAGAAAGTGTGCCTGACAACGTTGATGGGGTGCATCTGGCCGACTTGAATTCATTGCCGCGATGATTGATTTTTCCCCATCTGAAAGAGTTGCCAGCACAATGTAGCGGCAACTCCTGATATGGTTGCAGCCACTCAATTAACCTTTGTACCTGTGCCTGGGGTAACTGAATTCCACTTAGTGGTGTACCACTTAATACCTCGTACAGCACATATAGCAAGGTTCCATGACATCGAGGGCTGTAACGCATCAATTGCCCAAATCAAACCACCATGTTCAATCGCTGTGGCAGCTAACTTCTCAGCCCTATGTGCAATCGTTCCACCTAACAGTGCTAGAAATTGACGGTATAGTTTACCTACATTCCGCCCATTACAGCAAATTGCTATCAATCGTGCCACAGACGGAAATAATCAAAGCCAGTGATATCAATTCATTCTGCGATTTATTTTGTGGCAGGTTTGGTCGAAAACTGCTGTAATTTCGATTCCACGCTGATTTAAATTTTCCTGAATCTCAATTAATTGTTGATGTTCATTTTCATGTTGCCAACCTATGAATGCAAGCACATCTAAACCATAAGTACTATTGGGCAAACTATACTTGAGTACACCACCAGCGTAATAATGTTTATTAAAGTGTGTACAGGCGAGATTTTTACATTCTTTGCTTTTACCTGCCACAAACACCGCTCCACTCATAGTTTGAACAGTTTTACGCATATGCCAGGCTCTGCGGTTAACTAAATTCTTTCCACAATGGATACACTTATCTAACTCACATTCCACAATTATACGTTGAGCGTCAGGAAAACTCCGTTGTGGGCGATGACGTGGCTTCTTTACTATCACGCTTCTTTTTGCTGCTGCTAGATTCCTTTTTCAGCTTATCTGCTTTGCATACTAATTAGACAATTAGGGCCTTTACCCGACTTTTAGAGTCCTTATTTGCTTGGTGAACTACCACTGAGATTTTTTAAAAAACTAATCGAAGGAGAGAAAAAATATTCCCCACCTTTGAGAGTGACAAATTGACCAAATTGATTTTCGTCGGGAATTTCGGGCTTGACTGTAGATTTACCCCACTGTGATGGCCAATTTTTTGGGGGTTTAGGAGCTTCATTAATCACTGGATCGGCTTGCTCACCCAGTTTTTGACCGATAACCGCGTCTAATCCCGTTTTATCATAGTTTGGATTTGTGCCACCAGAAATACCAGGTTCAAGGAAGTTGGGATTATTACACCAAAAACGCTGAATAAACTCAAACTGCTCCCAGATATCTGATTGGTAGCACATGAAAAGTAATCCAACTCCATTGGTGGGAAGATCATCTAAATTATCAGAACTGCTGAGAGGTCCTCCATAGGTAATACCACGTCGAGCAATTCTGTGTCCTAGTTCTTCCTCCTTCGACTTATGCTAATTCTGCCCCACAATGCACACACTCGATGAGCGAACATTCTAAAATTATTTGTTTAGTATTACTGAATTTTCGTTGTGGGCGATGGCGAGGCGACTTTACTATCACTAATTTTTGACTACTAGTACAAAACGGCGTAAGTTAATGAACCATTATGATGAGATAATAAGTAAGTACAATTAAAGTTGTTTTGAGTTATAAAAAGGAATCAGCGTGTGGCGAGATTAGCACCACAAACATTAAA
>JAHHHS010000161.1 GCA_019359215.1 Nostoc indistinguendum CM1-VF10
CAAAACTAGAATTCTTGCTTTTATTGACTACTTTAATCAAACAATGGCTAAACCTTTCAAGTGGACATATAACGGTAAAGTTTTGGCTGTTTAATACTCGGTTTATTTCCGCCGTCCTGTACTAGCACGTTCGATCAGTGCGTTTGAGGGCAAGCTCGGATTGAGTACCTTGCGCGCACTGTCAGCCCCTACAACGGGCAGCGTGTTCGGATCGAGCATGCCGAGTTGAACCAATACACTCGCCTGATCCCAATAGAGGTGTTCGTGGGCTAGCTTGCCATCACGGAACTGGACAATCGCTACCACTGCCACTTCAACCCGTTTAAGAGTCGGAGCAATGCCAGGTAGCATCCACTCGATCTGGATGGTATGAGTGAACTTAGCCAGCATTTCATCGACGAGTCGATCCGTCCCGATCGTGCGCGAAATCGGAACTAGCTCGAGGTCTGGCGGAATCTGGGGAATGAAGTATTTGGAATAAAACTCACCCAATGCTGCTTTTCCGACTCCCCCAGTCATCACTGGAATATGATTCACATAAGCGTCCTCAACCATCGTAGCGAGAGCATCTTCAGAGCTGTGAGTACCAAACTCGTGCCCGATATGCTCTTCCCAGACCGATTGCAAGGCTTCCTGAGCGGGTGTCAGGTTTGGAGTTGCCTGTACTGCCTGTTTGTCTGCTGTTTGCTCTGTGACCATGTTGAATTCTCCTAAGTTCTATCTAAACTGTATTGATTCCAATGCTTGACTTCTTTCAGAATCTGATAATGATTCGTCAGATTCTTACGAGTTGCGCGTCTATCCGACACATCACACCCAGGGTGCCTCAAATGCCAATTAGCGGATTGTTCTGGATTGATGGTGTAGACATAATGTGCAACCGTTGCTTTATAATTCTCTGCTAGAGAGAGTAACGGGTTTCAACACAAAATCAAATTCCGTTGTGTAAAACTGTTTACTTTGATTGGGTGCCTTGAGTTCGTCTAGCGCTTCGTGCTTTTGTAATTCAACGATCGCCGATCGCACTGCAAAGGTTGTATCTGAATCCAGGTGAGGATCACCAGCAATAAAAATTTGTGTTGTCAGCGACGTGTACTCTGGGGCACTAACTTTGAAATGGATGTGAGCTGCCCGCCAGGGATGCCGTCCCAACAGTCGCAACAACTCGCCAGATGGACCACTGGCTGGCACCTTGTAACCTATTGGCACCACGGTTTCAAACATATACTTTCCACTCTCGTTCGTTTTGAAACGTCCCCGAAAGTTCCCCAGCGGCTGAGATGGATCTTGGATATCATATAATCCTTTGGAGTTGGGTTGCCAAACATCAATCACAGCATTGGCGATCGGTTGACCGTTCAAATTGAAAACTCTGCCTGACAGGAAAAGCGCGTCTCCTTCTGCATCAATACCCAAGCGATCGTTCAACTGCCGTTCTGGTGCATTCGGCACATACAATGGTCCTTCTAAATTGCTTTCTGTACTGCGATGGGCATCGTGCAGCAATTCTACCAACTCTGAGATCCCGAGTATATCCGTTAACAGATGGATCTCTCCAGTGGGAATCTCTTGAGTGTGATGACTTGCAGAGTTGAGAAAATTACGTCCCTGCTGCAACTCTGATTGGGTTAGATTCACCTCACGCACAAAGTCATGCAAATGTCGAACCAAGCTCGTGTAAATTTCATAGAGTCGCGGGTGAGATTTGCCGCGATCGCCATGATTAATGACGGCTTGAGTGATGGTGTCAAACGTGATGTTCTGCACGATTAAACTTCTTTATTAGTTACGTGATTAATGATGGTTGTTTTACGGCGACTATCTTGACTTATAATCTGTGTCCTAATCTAATTGGCTACAGCTATAGTCTGGTGACTTGATGCTTTCAAGACTCATCCTGACGATTTCGTGCGGCATACCAATCCATTCAAGAACGATGAGATCAGCCAGCGAACAGGCACCGGGCATATGATAGAGTTTCATGGAATGTCCCTTATCGCGAAGAATGTGTTTTTGCTTCCTATCTGCTGTTTTCATAGTCTGAGTGTAATGACTCCTAATGCTCGGTTTCTTTCAGATTCTTAGGGTGTTTTGTCAGATTCTTGTGCAATCACCTTCAAGACGCAGCGTGGAACCGAGCGTTCTGTCGAGGAACGCGCGGATCAACGTTGCCACCTCCTCTGCATGAGTCTCCAGCGCGAAATGTCCGGCGTCGAGCAGGTGAATCTCTGCATTCGGGAGATCTCGCTGATAAGCGGCAGCACCAGCGGGCAGAAATGCCGGATCATGACGACCCCAGACGGCGAGAAGCGGCGGACGTTGCTCACGAAAGTAGGACTGGAAATCCGGATAGAGCGCGACGTTGCTGCGGTAATCGAGGATCAGATCGAGCTGGATCTCCTTTGCGCCCGCTCGCCCCATGTAGGCGATGTCGAGTTCGTAGCCCTCAGGCGACAGAAGGGTTGGATCGGCTCCGGTACCATACTGCCAGTTCCGGATTGTGTCCGGTGCGAGCGAGGGTCGGCAGGCTTCCCGGTTCGCTGCGCTCGGTTCGCGCCAATAGGACTCCCACGAACCCCATTCATCACTGAAACCCTCCAGGTAAGCGTTGCCGTTCTGCGAGACGATCGCAGATATCCGTTCAGGATGGCGCATCGCCAGACGCAGACCTACTGGCGCACCGTAGTCGAAGATGTAGAGTACGTATCGATCGAGCGACAAAGCATCGGTGAAGCCCTCGATCACGTCGGCAAGGCGGTCGAACCTGTAGTCGAACGTCCCGCGTGACGGTGCCTTGGTCTGCCCAAAACCAGGTAGATCGGGCGCGATGAGCCGAAAGCGATCAGCAAGGAGAGGGATCAGGTCACGGAACATATGGCTAGCGGTTGGAAAGCCGTGCAACAGCAGTATTACTGGCGCATCGCTTGACCCCGCCTCACGGTAGAACACTTCGACATCGCCGACCTGTCGAAACCCGTAGCGTATTTTCATCGTACAATTCTCTCTGTTTTTGATTTTCTTCCGACTGAGCTTCGACGCTCAGATTTGGAATCTTGGACACCTTTGGCATACCCTACGATCGTCACTCCTAAACCGCGAGAACCACCTGTTACCAGTGCAACTTTGCCTGCAAGTGTTGTCATCTCGCACTGTCGTTCGACTACTGCGCTACATACCCACCATCTACCATCAACGTTGTACCTGTTACGAACGATGCCAGGTCAGATGATAAAAACAGGACTGCATTTGCAACTTCAAGCGGTGTTCCAATTCGTCCGATCGGGTGAAGTCCTGCCAAGTAAGCTTTAGCTTCATCCTGCCCACCTGTAGCTGCTTCAAACATATCTGTTTCGATTGCTGCTGGTGCAACGACATTGATGCGAATACCTGCTTTGGCATATTGGAGCGCAGCAGCTTTTGTTAAGCCTACTACCGCACACATCAAACAGAGCGAAGCAACTTCAGCAACTCTTCCGCT
Source organism: Nostoc indistinguendum CM1-VF10 (assembly GCA_019359215.1). Classification (GTDB taxonomy): domain Bacteria; phylum Cyanobacteriota; class Cyanobacteriia; order Cyanobacteriales; family Nostocaceae; genus Nostoc; species Nostoc indistinguendum. The sequence continues at coordinate 3,479 of JAHHHS010000161.1, forward strand.
GCGGGTTCCGAAGAGCCCGGATTCTGTCCGGTCACGAGCTTCCCGTCCACCTGGACATAGGGGGCCCAGTTGACGGTTTTACTGTAGATGCTACCCCGTTCCTTTAGCCGATCTTCCAACAAAAAAGGTACGACCGCGGTCAAGCCCACCGCTTCTTCTTCTTCTTCATTCGTGAACGCGGTTACGCGCTTGCCTTTGATTAGATACTCGCCGTCCTTTCCGCGCACATTGATCAACGCAACCGGCGCGTGACACACTGCACCGACTGGCTTGTCGGCCTTCACGAAGGCTTCGATCAGTGCGATGGATGTTGCGTTGTCGGGCATGTCCCACATCGGGCCATGGCTGCCGGGGTAGAAGACTGCGTCGAAATCGTCTGCGGACACGTCGGCTAGCTTTTTCGTGTTGGCAAGTTCAGCCTGTGCAGCGGTGTCTGTGCGGAAGCGCTTCGTTAACTCGGTCTGGAACTCGGGTACTTCGCTTTTCGGATCGAGCGGCGGCAGACCGCCCTTCGGTGAGGCTAGCGTGAGTGCTGCTTCCGCGTCCTTCAGCACGTAATAGGGAGCAGCAAACTCTTCCAGCCAGAAGCCCGTTTTCTTTCCGGTATCGCCAAGTTGGTCATGAGATGTGAGAACAATGAGAATCTTCATAGCAAACCTCCTTTTTAAGAACTCAAATACGAACCTTCTCGCTGTATAACACCTGATTCGCCTTCAGTATTGGTGTGAGAACATATCGGTGTCGATCGCGACTTGGATGCAACGTTTCGCACTGTTGATCGACTACTGCGCTACAAACCCACAGTCTACCATCAATGTTTCACCTGTTATGAGCGACGATGATTTGTCAGCGTCTGGACCTGCGAGGAAGCAAACGGTTGCCGCCACCTCCTCCAGGGTTGCGATCCGGCGGATGGCTTGAAGATCCATGATCGCTTCCGGCAGTTTGCCGGCTACGGCCGCTGCCATGTCCGTTGGCATGATGCCTGGCTGCACGACGTTTACAGTGATGTTGCGTGGGACCAGATCACGCTGGACACCTTTCGCATACCCTACGATCGCCGCCTTGGTGCCCATAGCAGATACTTTCGTACATTGCTTCAGATGAAAATTTAGTGCTGAGCCAAAGTCGGTTCAGGAGTCGTTGTGAATTACAGTTCTTGAGCGGTTGGGCGAATCAAGATTTCGTTTACATCCACTTCTTTGGGTTGCTCGATCGCATAACGGATAGCTTGGGCGATCGCCTCTGGCTGAATTGCCATTTCATAGAGAGCATTTATGTTTTTGGCAGCCTCCGGATCGCTGATCGAATTGGTGAGTTCTGTGGCAACGGCTCCAGGAGAAATAATCGTGCTGCGAATATGCGCTCCAACTTCTTGACGCAAGCCTTCTGAAATGGCACGAACGGCAAACTTTGTGCTGCAATAAACCGCTGAACCGGGATAGACTTTGTGTCCTGCAACAGAAGCAATGTTAATGATGTGTCCGCTTTGCGCTTTTTGCATGTGCGGCAAAACGGCGGCAATTCCGTATAGTACGCCTTTGATGTTGATATCGATTGTGCGTTCCCATTCGTCTACTTTTAGCTGATCCAGACGAGACACCGGCATGATGCCAGCATTGTTGATCAACACATCAATTTTGCCGTATTGCTCTAGCGTGCTTTTTGCTAAGGCTTCAACCTGGTTACGCTGGGTCACATCGACGGTTTGATAGGTTGCGGTGCCGCCTGCGCTTTCAATCTCTGCCACAAGTTTCTCAAGTCGATCGTCTCGTCGGGCTGCCAGCATCAACTTTGCGCCGTGTTCTGCTAGTAGTTTGGCGGTTGCTTCTCCAATGCCGCTGCTTGCTCCTGTGATGATGATGCTTTTTCCGAATACCTGGCTCATAGTTAAATATCCTTATAGTTAAATATCCTTGACTTCGGTTTTGATCACAAAAGCCCTTAATTCGACCATCTTGTCGTCGCGAAAGCGCCAGACATCGCAGTACGAGTAATGAACCGCCTTCCCGGCTGCGTCCTTCAGTGTGATGTCGCCGAGTGCCGTGACGAAATCACCCTCAGCAATGAAGTGAGCGACCCTAAACTTGGGTGGCTCTATGTATGTCTCTGCCATATATTGGCGAACGGCTTCTTTTCCGTTAAGGGTCTTGTCGCCGACAAACGTCCATTTCGTGTCGTCGGTGCAGAACGACAAGAATCCTTCATAGTTGCCTTGGGCGATCGCAGCGTTTGCCGCTTCTAAAATGGCTTTATTGTCCTCTGACATCTGAATCTCTCCTCTGTTCAAGTGGATGCTTTAACGGAACGGTCTCTCTACCGGTGCATCACTCTCCTCAACGGGATTGATCGTCGGTCCCGTTCACCCGTTACCAGGAATCTTTCGTACTCAACTAACCACCTTTATACGGTTGGTGTGCAATGGGTTTGTTATGCGACGTTTATATACTTTGTGTACAGTTCGTCTTTGTCTTAACTAACTTGAGTGTAGTGAATTCCAACACTTAACTTCTTTCAGATTCTTATGGTATTACTGTGCGATTGAAAACAAGCGCTCCGCTCCAGTCTCGCAAATAAGAGCAGCAGTTTCTTCCCCTTCTACACCGGGTTTGTCGCCGAAGACAACTTTTGCGCCAGCAGTACCAAAAGCGATAATTTCGTTAAGCTTCGCTAACGCGGTTGCTTTGCCAATTCCCGATGTTCCTCCAGTAACTAAAGCCACTTTATCTTGCAGTATCATCCTGTTTCTCCTGTTCCAATCAATATTGACCTTCAGCACACAATCAAACTCCGATCCGTTTAGCAATTACCAACGCCGTAAAGGGGGTCTAGTTTTCTGTGAACTTCAGCACAATTTTTCCCCGTGTTCCTCCCTGCTCTAGACGCTGATGTGCCAGAACGACCTGATCCCAAGAAAATACTGAATCAATCACTGGGCGAAGCTGATGACGCTCGATGAGTTTTGTCAAAGCCTCTAATTTTGCTCGGTACTGGGGTAAAAAAACAAAATGAATCGTCAGATTCTTACCCCATGCTTCAAGAAGCGATTGCGGTGCTATTCAGCGCCTGTTTCGCGAATCAGTTTGGCGGTTTTTTCACCTTCTGCGTCGCGTCTGCCTGCGAATACGACCTTTGCTCCAGCAGCACCGAAGGCGATAACTTCGTTAAGCTTTCCTTCTCTACGAGAGGCTGCGCCAACGGAACGCTACGCGAACGCTAACGCGGTTGTACGACCAATTCCTGAAGTTTCACCAGTGACTAACGCCACTTTATCTTGCAGTATCATTTTGTTTCTCCTGTTTTTATTTCATCGGTTTGTCTCAGGTAAGTTTGTCTCAGCAATTCAGTGACTTCTTGCGCGATCGCAATCAGGGCATGATTAACTGAGGAGTCGCGAAGAGAACCAGTCTGAGGTGTACCTTCATGCCCAGAATTATTCTTGCCTTGTACTAATAAATGCGGCATAGAATTATCCTCAATGGAATACTGATTTGTAATTGACTAAATCAATACGAAAGAATTCAGTTGTTGGCATGGTAATTTTTGGCATGGTTCAAAAAGCGGCAGTTTTGTTCAGCGAAACAGGCAAAATCTAGTTATCAAAATTTGATAGCTTATAGCACTTACAGACAAGTCAGATATGAATTGAGAGCAAAGATCGGGGAACTTAATGACTTGCAGCAATCATGGCAGCCATCAACTCCGTCGTGTTCCAGCGCTCGGTATACCGAATTCCATTGATAAACAGGGCTGGGGTAGTCGTCACTCCACTCTGTATTCCGCCTTCGATATCTTCATTGATGCGATCGACATACACTTGTTTAGACAACTCTTTGAGAAATTGAGGAATGTCAAGCCCTAAATCATTGGCGTACTCGACAAGATAACCGTTCTCCAACCTTTGTTGATGGTCAAATAAAGTATCGCTCATTAACCAAAACTTTCCTTGGGCGGCGGCAACGGCTGCTTGGGCTGCCGTTGAGCTTGGGGATGAATCTGTGCTTGCGGAAAATGACGGAAGATGAAGCATAAATAATCTTCTCCAAAACAAGTATTCAGCTCTCGTTTGATCGCTTTAATCATCTTGTAAACGTCTGCACTTCTGGAGCATTGATAGTCTCCATACATCACCAGCACTACCTTGGCACTCAACACACCTTGAATCCAATCTTGGGTTGAAGGTGGTACAAGTAAGGAACTGTGGCTACGATCGTCGTTCATCTTTCTACATCTGCATCAAGCATGGAATCGTGCAATTTACTTGCTCAATCCATTTGCATGACTGTTTGCATAAATTCAATATAGGCGATCGCCTTCAAGCTGTCGTCTATAGCAAGTTAAAACTTTTACAGTACAAATTGATAGAGCAACCATGCCATCGCAGAGTAGAAGGCTAGCTATAACTTAAGTTAGAATTCCAATTCTATCGAAAGTACATCCTATAAATTAATAATGCCGCGTTTAACGGCAACAATTACAGCTTGGGTGCGATCGCTGACATCTAGCTTATTCAAAATCCGATTGACATGGGATTTAACAGTGCCTTCACCGATACTCAAAGCCGCCGCAATCTTGGCATTACTCATTCCCTGCGCCAGTGAGCGTAGTACTTCTAGTTCTCTTTCACTCAGTTCTGGATTGCTGAGGCGCTGTACCAACTTTGCTCCCACATCGGGCGGAATATACTTCTGGCCCCGATGAACAGTGCGAATTGCATTCAGAAGCTCGTCAGGTTCAGTTTCTTTCAACAGGTATCCTTTTGCGCCTGCCTGCAATCCCCGATAAATATCTTCGTCACTATCATACGTGGTCAGTACAATAATCCGAGCAGATTTAGCAGTAGCACAAATTGCACCGATGGCGGCAACCCCCTCCACTTCAGGCATTCGCAGATCCATTAGCGTTACATCTGGTTGGTGTTCCCGAAATAAGGTGATCGCTTGTTCACCATTTTCGGCTTGTGCAATCACCTGCATATCTGGGTCACGGTTAATAATCGTGGCTAATCCTTGCCGAAAAATGGCGTGATCGTCCGCAATTAGAACCCGAATGGTCGTAGCTTGGCTCATTGTAATGCTCACTCAAGGGTTGACGGTGACAATAATTTCTGTTCCTTGTCCAGGTTGACTCCTAATCGTGAGTTGTGCGCCGATGCGCTCTGCCCGTTCGCTCATGCCGAGTAAGCCAAAACCCTCAGAGGATGGAATACTCCCAACTCCAAAGCCCTGCCCATTGTCTCTCACGCGCAAGCAAAACTGGTCGCGATCATAGACTAGCTGCACTCGAATTTCATCAGCATTGGCGTATCTAATCGCATTAGTTAATGCTTCTTGCCCAATCCGTAGTAGGTTATTCTCGACTTCAGTGGGTAGAGAATACACCGTACCTTCAATCTCATAATATAGAGTGGTATCCATTGCGGCAGTCCTGATTTGAGCGATGAGACGATGTAGAGCGCTCTGTAAATTGCCCGACTCCAAAAGCTGAGGACGGAGCGCGACAACCGATCGCCGCGCTTCAGTCAGTCCTGTTCGTGCCAATTCTTTGATCAGGTCTAGATGTGCCTGAGCTGCTTCTACATCATCCGTTAGCATCTGGTTTGCAGCTCCGACCTGAGCCAGAATGCCTGTAAACGCCTGAGCGAGTGTATCGTGAATTTCACGTGCCATGCGGTTGCGCTCTTCCAAAATTGAAGCGGCTTCTGCCTGTTTGCGATCGTCGATATCCGTAACAACTCCCAACGCTCGGATGGGTTCACCGAATTCATTCCAGGTAACGATTTTGCCGACAGAAAGAATCCATTTCCACTGACCATCCCGGGTACGCAGGCGATACTCTGCTTGATAGTTGGGGACTTCTCCAGTCATAAAACCATTGTAAACTGCAAACATTGATTCTCTGTCATCAGGATGCAAACTCTCAACCCACCTAGATTTGGTCTCGTGAAATGTTGCTGGATCGTAGCCCAGCATTAAAGCGTATTCTGGGTTAACCACGATTTCTTCAGTTTTGAGATTCATATCGTAGAGTCCTTGATTTGAAGCGGTTAATGCCAAGCGTAGTCGTTCTTCACTTATTTGCAGAGCGGCTTCTGCTCGTTTGCGATCGCTAATATCTGCAATCACCCCTTCGATGTAGTCATCGTCTGCATTCAAATAACAAGAGGAAAGTCCCCAGAACAATGTCCCATCTCGTTTTCGCATCTGGACTTCAAAGCTTCGCAGTTCCCCATCACGCTTCATCACCTCAATGGCGTATTGGCGATTGCTGGGATTTACAAAATAGCCGATGCTGTGTTCAATCCCAATGATCTCTTGGGGTGAATCAAAGCCCAACAGATTGGCAAAGCGTTGATTGGCATCGAGAATTAATCCATCACAGGTGCGGGTGCGGTAGATGCCAACCTGCGAGTTTTCAAAGATAGTTCGGAACTTGGCTTCACTGCGTTGTAACGCAGCAGTTCGTTCTGCGACCTGTTGCTCTAAAGTGCAGTTGTAGTCGGCTAGGAGTTTCTCGGCTTGTTTGCGTTCTGTAATGTCCTCAAAGGTAGCGATCGCATAAGTGATATTGCCCTGTTGATCAAAAACTGGTGTTCCTCGTGCCTCAATTAGAATTGAGACATGATCTCGACGAATTTCTATATCTTCAGTCCTAATGCGTTCGCCCCTTAATGCCCGCACAGCAGGCAAGCTCTCCGCTGGATAGATTTGATCCGTTCCCGCTACATAAAGCTGATAAGCCTCTGATATCTGCTCCGGTGCGATGGAAGTATCAGTTTCTTTGCCCAGGAGTTGATTGCCGCATTGGTTGGCATAGTAAGGGCAACCCGCCGCATCCCAATACGGTTCGGATAAGCAGGGGGTGCAGGGGAGGCAGGGGAGGCAGGGGAGGGAAGAGAGCTATTATTAAGCAATTTCTCTTCCTCTGCTTCTCTTCTCCCCCTGCTCCCCCTGCTTGCCTCAACAGATAACTCTGTTAACCGAACCGTATTGCGTCGCATCCACGATCCCAATTCCCACCGGAATCGCTTCAAGGAACTGGGTGATCTTGCTTTCCTTAGCCTGCAGTTCTGAGTAAAGGTTGGCATTTTCGATGGCGATCGCTGCTTGAGTCGACAATAGCTGCAAGACCTGCGCTCGCTCTGGTGTAAATACTCCAGCTGCTAACCGATTTTCTAAATACAATACACCGACCAGCTTGGCTTGATTCAGCAGCGGCAAACAGAAAACTGATTGAGGCTGGTTCTGTTGAATGTATGGCTCATTAATAAAAGCACCTTCACGAGTTGCATCATTTAAGGTGACAGGCTTCAGAGTCCGAATCACATATTGAATGATTGATTCTGGCAATTGATCGGCAATTGGAATAGACTGTAACACCTGAGTCGCACAAGCATTTTCATCGGCATTGAGTTCACAAGCCGCTTCAATCGACCATTCTCCTGAGTTTTCTAAAATAAGATAGCCGGTTTGTGCGCCAGCATTCTCAATTAAAGTTTGCATCAGTGATCGCAGCAATTGCTTCAGTTCAATTTCACGAGAAATCGCCTGTGAAGCTTTCATCACTGCTGCTAAATCGAAAGCAGTATGGAAGGGATTAGAGATAGTTCCAGCAGTACCAGGAATTGATGTGGAAGCAGCTCTAGACGACTGAGGAAAGAACTGTGGATAGCGTTTTTCTAAGTCTTTAACTTTAGCAGTTGCGCCCCAGCGATCATAGCAATAGTGCGCCTCTTTCATATAAGTTTGAGCAATTTTTTCTCGACCTCACGCTAGATAGTGTTTAGCCGCTAATTCATAAGCTAATGCTTCTTCCTGGATATACTCATTTTCAGCAGCACCTGCGATCGCCCGTTCATAAAACTCTTCAGCCTCAAGAAACTGCCCTAAAACTCGCGCTTTCTCTGCTTCGACTAGATAAAATTCATGTAGATAATTCATTGGGGCATGTTCTGCCCATTTCTGCATCTTTTCTTGGTTGGTGTTAACACAACTTAGCCAAGCTACTTTTTCAGAGTTTGAAGCATCGAGCGATAGGCTCAAAAGCGCTAGAGAATGATAGAAACAGAATACAGGTAAAACCTTTATTGCCGACGCTTCTTCAAAATGTCGCCTTGCCAAAATAGCAGTCTGTACAGCTTGATGGTGTTCTCCAAATAGATAACACAACATGACTTTGTGCAAATAGAGTATTTGAATTGCAATTCCATCTTTAACTGCAATAGCGTGTGGTAACGCCTCCTCTTCATTAAACACCCGACCAACTAAGCGACTGGGATTAAGAGACCTATCTAACAAATTAAGAATAGTCTGCCGCAATATTGTCAGCCAATTCGAGGGACTTTCTCGTCTAATTTGGTCGATCGCTTTGCTGTAAATTACTGTTTTTCGTTCCAGTTGAGTAAGTTCCTCTCCAGCAAAAAATGAGTTATGGCACAAGTAATATGCAGCATAACCAGCAGATTCAAAGTGTCCGGTTTCCACTCCTTCCTGATAAGCCTCAACCAGCAGTGGTATCGTCTCCTTAAGATGTACCTTCCATTGCATTACGCACTCACCAACGGCCTCTAATGCTTCAGCCTTGCCTTTTTTGGTATTCAATCGTTCTGCCAAGCTAAGAGCCAATTGACCAAATTTATAGCCGAGTTCAATGTCTTGAACAACTCCACATAGAACAAATCCGTAGGAAGCATAATACAGTGGTGACGAGATAGCATTACCGTAGTTGATTGATAAATTTACCGTTTTGCAAGTAATCAGTATAAACAGTGCTGGTAACGTTATAGCTGCAGCAGACCCCATATTCGATAGAATTGACATAGCTGCCAGTGGTTCTGGTGCAGTCATTTCTGGTAAATTAATCAAGTCTTCGATTTCTCGTTGGGCGAGTAGTGCAGCCGTTGACTCCAATTCCCTTTGAATATCTGCCTGAATTGGATTTTCTATTAAATCTATTCCCAAGAGCTTTAAGGCTTCCGATCCAGTTTTTAGCGCTGATTTCAGGTTGCCCTGTGACAAATATCCTTGAATTCTGCTCTCGTAAGCCTGCACTTTGTCAACCACTGTTTTGGCACGATCAAGTACCACTTCTACCAACTGTTCCATCTCATCAAAGCGACCCTGGAGATACGCCGCTTCTGCTGCTTTTGAGTACAGCGCTAAGGTGAGATCATACTCACTGAGCCAACTCTCTGAATTGAGGAGTTTAAGCCCTGTAGTGAAATACTTAAAAGCTGCTTCATAAGCCGTTGCTGCCTTTGCTTTCTGACCTGCCATTAAATTCAATCTGGCAATTTCAGCTCGTTCTGATCGAGCAGTGACTAGCTCAAGTCCTTGATTGAGATGATCGATGATTTCAAACAACCGCTCGGATCGTTGCTCTGGTGAAGTTTTTTCGAGCAAATTGCCACCGATTTGAAGATGAACAACCTGTTTCTGCGATTCATCAATCAAAGCATAAGCCGCTTGCTGAACGCGATCGTGCGAAAACTTATACTCTTGAACCAACAAGTCTTCGTCCAAGTCAGACAAAGGTTGAATTAATCCAGCTTGTATTGCTTCTAATAAATCCTGAAAAATTGCTTTCGGTGATTTTTCGCAAACGATCGCCAATGTCTCTAAATCAAATTCAGCCCCGGTACAAGCGGCGATGGAGAGAATTTGTTGTGTTGCTTCCGGCAATTTCTGCAACTGACGCAGCAGCAACTCCACCACATTATCCGTGATATTTTGAGCTTCAATCTCTGCCAGGTTCCACTGCCAGCTCAACTGTTGTGCATCGAAAGTCAACAGATTTTCGCCATACAGCATTTTCAAAAATTCACCAACGAAGAAAGGATTGCCCTCCGTTTTATGCAATACCAACTCAGCTAAGGATCGCACAGTGTCAGTATTTTGATGCAACGTCTCGGCAATCAACTGACTCAACGGCAAGAGCGTTAAGGGTGCCAGAATGATTTCTTGAAGCACTGCCCTTTGTTTCCTCAATCGCTCCAGCGTTAATGCCAGTGGATGCGCTGGATTCACTTCCGAGTCTCGATAAGCTCCGATCAGAAATAGAAATTGGGTTTGCTCGTCAAGCATCATTAGTTCGATTAACTTCAGCGTGGCTGAATCCGCCCACTGTAAGTCATCTAAAAAGATCACCAGAGGATGTTCTTGGGAACAAAATACTCGAATAAACTGCTGGAAAACTCGATTAAAACGATTTTGAGCTTCTGTGGCTCCCACCTCTGGGACGGGTAGCTGCCTGCCGATAATCAGTTCTACTTCGGGAATCACATCAATGATGATCTCTCCGTTACTCCCTAATGCCGTCAGCAGACGCGATTGCCACTGTTGCACTTGCTCATCCGGTTCCCCCAGAAGTTGCTGCACCAACTTTTGCAGGGCATCCACAATGGCGCTGTAGGGAATATTGCGCCTGAATTGGTCAAATTTACCAGAAATAAAATAACCACGGTTTGCTGTGATCGGCTTATAGAGTTCCTGCACTAATGCTGATTTGCCAATTCCCGCATAGCCAGAAACCAACATCATTTCGACTTGGAATTGAGGATTTTCTATGCCTGACTCTCGTCGGTGAGCTTCGCCAACATTCCCTCTTGGGGCTACTCTTTCAAACGCCGCCAATAATGCTGCAATCTCCGCTTCGCGTCCATACAGCTTTTGGGGAATCTGAAACTGATCCGAAACATCTTGCAGACCTAATTGAATATGAGCAATTTGACCTGTTGTTGTAAATTGCTCTGTACAGCGTTCTAAATCCGCTTTGATCCCCCAAGCACTTTGATAGCGTTCTTCTGCATTTTTCGCCATCAACTTCAAAATTATCCCTGAAATAGGTTTGGGAATCGTGGTGTTCAATTTATGCACAGGAATCGGCGGTTTGGCAATATGACAATGAACTAGCTCCAGGATGTCTTGAGTGGGGAACGGTAGCTGTCCAGTTAACAGTTGGTAGAAGGTTACGCCTAGCGAGTAGAAATCGGTGCGATAGTCGAGCATCCGGTTCATCCGCCCGGTTTGCTCTGGCGACAGATAGGCAAGCGTGCCTTCTAACACATGGGGACTTTTGAACGTCGGATTCGTGCGGTTAAATT
>JAHHHS010000162.1 GCA_019359215.1 Nostoc indistinguendum CM1-VF10
ATATTTTTTTGCATAGGGAAGGAATGATATCAATCGTGATATCAATGCCCCACAAAGAGCGATGGCGTACCCGCCCACCGGAGGTGATCGCTTTACCACCTGGGAATATTTAATTGGCGCGATGGCGTACCCGCCCGCTGGAAGCGATCGCTCAGAAACTAGTAGATACTGATGTACATAATGGTAGTCCCAAAGCAACAGGCTGTGGAAAGCACCAAAATCTGTCGCTCACAGTTGATATCACTCACTGATCGCAACCATCTATCAACCAGGGGTGGGGTATAGAAGCGTGTATAGACGATTAAATAAGCTGCTCACCCCTTTATATAAGCTATCTTTATCAATCGCCCTGTGTAGAGAATTTTTCGGTGCTGGAAAGATAAGTTTGACTTAACTGGGGTAACTTGTGGGGTGGATATTCACCAGAGAATCAGGGTTTGAGAGAAAGGGAAGTGTTGGTATTTAACCGTATAATACGAACAGTTGTGAATAGCCAAAATGCTGGTACGCCGCAAGAATGAGGATTACAGGTCACGGGAATATCTTACAGTACGTGAGGTAAACAGCATACTGCGAGCGGCAAAAGTTTACGGACGGTACAAGGTGAGGAATTATGCGTTGATACTGTTAATATTTCGCCACGGGCTGCGGGTGTCGGAAGCTTGCGATTTGCGATGGGATGCGATTTCGTTTTTAGATGAGGAGATTTTTATCACGCGCAAAAAAGGGAGTGATAGCGGGGTTCATCCGTTGCCTGTGGATGAAATCGAGGCATTGAAAGAATTAAAGGAATTAAATATTGGTGGTAATTACGTTTTTATTGGGGAAAGGGGAGAGAGGTTAACGTCGGCGGCGGTACAAAGATTGTTGACTAGGTTGGGGGAAGTAGCTCTGTTAAACATCAAAATCCATCCGCACCAGTTACGCCATGCTTGCGGTTATTACCTTGTGAATGAGGGGCATAGTACTAGATTTATTCAGGAATTTTTGGGACACAGGGACATCCGCCACACGGAAAAATATACCAAAGTAAATTCAAAACGTTTTTCTGGCATCAAGTGGAACACAATTGATGAGTAATGAAATGAACTCGCGTCTAGAGGAGGAAGAGGATGCACCAGACGAATGATGCGATAAAAATCATCGACAAAATGACTCGTACCAACCCTGAGCTTGAGGCGATGGTAGCGGAAGCTTCCATTAATGTAGAAGTGGCACAGTTGATTTACGAAGCCAGAACTTTAGCTGGGTTAACGCAGAAACAGCTTGCGGAACTTGTGGGTACAAAACAGCCTGTGATTGCACGGCTGGAAGATGCTGATTATGAGGGACACTCACTTTCTATGTTGCAAAAAATCGCTCGCGCTCTCAATCAGCGGGTAGTGATTCATCTGACTCCGATGGAACACGAGCAAAGCGCATAGCGGCAAAATTAGCAAAATGGCGGCGTGTCTCTCTATGTAAAGGAGTTATGGAAAGCAATCATGGTTAACTTGACTGATGAGGATCGTAAGCAATTAATTACTTTGCTTAAGGACTTGCCGGAACTGACGACACAGCGAGCGCGTCGCCAAATGCTGGAACTTGCGGGTCTGGGACAGTTAATTTCAATGATGGATCTTGGAGATCCACCGTTTATAGCTGTTAGTGAGATTGTAAGCTTTTTGTCCAAATACGGGCGATTGACTTACGAGAATGAGGCTCTAGGGTTGTTTTTGAATACTATCAAGGAGGTCACTGGGCTACAACAGCAAGAATTCCTGGATAGGCTACTGACCAAATATGACATGATGACACCGATTGTTGTTTCACCGAGTGTCGGTAAGTGGCAAGGTCGAGAAAGCCCAGCAGATGTGTTTGAGAAAATTATTGGGGAAAATACCTTACGCCCAATTGCGTTTCTAGCTCAAGGGCTGCAAGTTGCGCGGTCAGTTGCTTATATCGGTGTTCGCGCTAGTGACCAACGTTGGTCAGGAACTGGTTTTTTAATTGCCCCTGATTTATTGCTGACGAACAACCACGTTATTCCCAGTATTGAGTTTTTATCGAATACTTTGTTTCGATTTAATTACGAGGAGAATTTTTTGGGAGAGGTTCAAAAACCAAAAGAATATCGAGCTAAATTAGACGGAATTTTTTACACAAATCAAGAACTAGATTACACGGTAATTCAGCTAGAAAGTGACCTAGGAAATGAGTGGGGTTGGTTGCCACTGACCCCGAAAAATATTTTACCGGGTGGTCGAGTTAACATTATTCAGCATCCAATGGGTCAGCCTAAACAGATTTCATTTCAGAACAATTTTGTTGAGTATATAGGGGGCAGTGTTGTTCAATATGTGACTTCAACTTTACCAGGGTCGTCGGGTTCACCCGTTTTTAACGATAGCTGGGAAGTAGTTGCTTTGCATCATGCGGGAGGAAGTATCCAAGAGCCAACCACGAAGCGCCGTTATTTCCGCAATGAGGGAATACAGATTGGTAGTATTTTGGTAGATTTGCCTAATGAACTGAGGGAAAGGTTGACAAATTAGACCCAACGAAGTGCTTAAAGTGTTAGAAAAAAGTGTTGAATCATGCTCAAGCGCCAGTTACTTAAATTACTTTCAAACTTGCCTAATACTCAAGAAGTTAAGCAACGTAAGGCACTCCTAGTGCTCACTGCGTTTGAGCAGCTATTACCGCAAATCGATTTACAAGGTGACAACTTTACATTTTTTGCTGGATTAATAGAAGTTCTTACCTCAGAAGGGCAAGCTTCGTTGTTAGAGTTTATTGACAACCTGATTGAAAGTCCTTGGAGTGGGTTAGAGACTAGGGAGCAACTTAAATCCTTAAGGTCTGCAATTGCAGAGCTTAAGGTTGTTCAATGGCGCAGGGAGTTTGTCGGAGAAGTTGATGGCGAGCGCAGTCAGACGAATCCGCCACAAAACATTCCTCGCAACGGTGCTATTAAGTTTGTCGGGCGCTCAAAGGAACTAGAAATGCTACACAACCAGTTGGAACGCACAGATTGTGATGCCATTGTCACCATTGTTGGTATGGCTGGAGTAGGAAAAACGGAACTAGCAGTTCAATACGCACGGCAATATTGGCAGCAATTCTATCCAGCTGGTGTTTGTTGGTTATACGCAAGAGAACCCGATTTTGTTGCTCAAATTGTAAAATTTGCTCAAATTAAAATGAGGTTGTCAGTACCTCAATCATTAGATGGAGAAACCCTTACTACAAAACAACGAATAGGATGGTGCTGGGAAAACTGGCAGCCGCCAGAACTTCCAGTATTGGTAGTCTTAGATGATGTTACTGACTATGAGAGTATTAAGCCTTATCTACCCCTTGATAACTTGCGTTTTAAAATATTAATAACTACACGAAGGCAGTGGATATGTCATTCATTTGTGCCGTTGCCCTTAGATATTCTTAATGAAGTCTCTGCTATAGAATTATTAAAATATTTAGTGGGTGCAGAACGTATTGAAGAGGAACTACTCATAGCCAATGAACTTTGTAACTGGTTAGGTTATTTGCCTCTAGGTTTAGAATTGGTAGGGGGATATTTGCAGCGGAAAACTGACTTATCGCTGGAAATCCTGCTACGTCAAAAGCTAAAGAAAAGACCGGAGCCTCTGAACAAAATAGAGGAAGCCTTTAAGTTGAGTTGGCAGGAACTAGATACCCAAGCTCAGCAGTTGGGCTGTCTGCTCAGTCTGTTTGCACTAGCACCCATTCCCTGGTCTTTAGTAGAGTTATGTTTTCCAGAACAAGACCCAGATGATTTAGAGAATATTAGAGACGATAGTCTTATCAATTTGAGTTTGCTTAAACGTACAGGTAGAAAGACTTATCAACTTCATCAACTTGTTCGAGAATTTCTAAATGTACAACTTGAACAGTCAAACTGGGCAGAGAATTTGAAGCAACAGTTTTGTCGGGTAATGGTAAACGACTCAAAGCTAGTTCCCCAGTCTCCTACTCAGGATGTTATCGAAGAGGTTAATACTGCTGTACCTCATATAGTTGAAGCAGCCACAACATTAAATGAGTGGTTAAGTGATGAAGATTTTTGTTATCCTTTTGTGGCTTTAGGCAGATTCTATGCGGGTCAAGGGATTTATGACAAAGCAGAAGATTGGTATCAACAGTATCTATCAGTTTCTCAAACTCGCTTTGGAAATGAACATATAGAAGTAGCTTCTAGCTTGAATAATTTGGCTCTTCTCTACTGCAATCTAGGACGCTACAGTCAAGCCAAACCACTGTTTAAAAGAGCTTTGAACTTGAGTAAACGCCTTCTTGGAGAAATGCATCCGTATGTAGCTACTACCCTAAACAATCTGGCATTACTATATTGTGAGCAGGGTCGTCCTATTGAGGCAGAACCCCTTTTTCAAAGAGCTTTGGAAATTAGAGAACAGTGTCTGGGGAGAAACCATCTAGATGTAGCTACTACCTTAAACAATCAAGCTTATCTCTTTTCTTCTCTGGGGTACTTTGAGCAAGCTGAACGGCTTTTAAAGAAAGCCTTGGAAATTAGAGAACAGTGTCTGGGAAGAAATCATCCGGATGTAGCCTCTACATTGAATAATTTAGCTCATATTTACGAAAATCAAAAGCATTACAGTAAAGCTGAATCTTTGTATAGGGATGCATTAAAACTTAGAAAAAATATTTTAGGAGAAAAACATCCAGATGTAGCCCAAAGTTTACACAATCTTGGTGTACTCCTCGCTAAACGAAAACAGTACCAAGACGCTAAACCTCTTGTGGAACAAGCATTAGAGATATATGATAAATGCTTGGGGACTAGACATCGCGATACGCGGTCTACTCGTATAAGTCTTCAAAATATTTGCGATGAACTATGGTAATAAAAATTACAGCAAACCTAGTATTCATTATTTTTGTACACAAGTCTTGATAAATTTAATAAGTTTTATTTTATTTTCAAAATTTTCTCTAACTTGTGACGCTTGTTGTCAATTGACATTTTTTTAATTCTTTGAGTTATCACATAAAAAAATGCAGAAGTTGCAAATATACTTATGACAGTAATCCAAAAACCCCAATCTGTAGAATTAGAAGAATATGAAATTATCTCCAACTGTTTTTTGAAGTCAGCCTCCCACTTACGCAGTTGAGAACGATGTTCTCCCTGAGATTCTTGTGCATAAAATGACAGAAATCGTAAGCGATCTGACTTCCTTGCTTTCTCCTTAAGTTGAACGCCTATGAGATATGCAAACCGTCCGTGTAACCAAGCTATATCCCTCGTTGATGTGTAACTAGTATCCTGAGTAAGCCCAGCCCGATTCGCCTTTGCTTCCCATTCACGTAAGTCCTTTTCGGAACATTTTGGGGTAGAGTTTGCCAAATCTTCTGTGCAGCTTTGTAAGTATTTGTCAACTTGATTGTAAAATGCTGTACGTGCTTCTTTCAGCTGCGACTCTATAGGGTTCTCAATCAAACTATATACTATTTTATATAGTAAAGGATTTTCGTATTTATGCACATACTGCGCTATTTTCAAGACCTCGATGCGGTCTATATGGTTTTCAGCAGAGAGTTGGATAGCTTGATCCAGACTTTGTTCAGCAGCGGCTTTCTTCCCGTTCCAAGCTAAGACAACTGCTTTTGCTGCCAACAAAAGAGGATCATCGGGAACTATTTGATTTTTGTAATTAAGGAATTGTTCTGTTGCCAAGGATTTTAATTTTTCTGCCTGTTTTTTCTCTTCATCTGTCTCTATCAATAACTTTTTTTGTATAACTCCTTGTACAACATTGTAAGCACCCACCCACGCTGGGCCTGTGTTACCAGGTTGGAAGACTGGAGAATTCAGTCTTTTCCATTTTTCTTGAATTTCCTGCCACCAAGTGTCTATCTCTCCTTGCTGTTGCTCATCTGTTTTGTTTTCTAAAGGTTCGCCATTGTTCCAAGTTAGAAAATTCTTTATCCAAGAAGTTTGAGAATAAAGATGTTTACAGCTACCAGGTTTTCTACAAGCAGCCTCCAAAAGCCCCAAAGTCGCTGTTATTGAAGCAGCTTGTTCTAACTCAGGTGAAATAGCACGATAGGCAAGAGGACGCTCTTTTACATCCTTGATAAGAGGTAAATACGGACGTTCCCCCAGTTTTTGAACTTCCTCATCTACTTCCAAAGGAAGACCAGAAGGAGAGCGAAAAAAGACTTGGGGTTTGAACTCTGTTCTTACCAGTCCTGGTGCGTTAGGATCAAAATACAGGTATATCTGAGGGTAACTTTCGGGAAAACTGTTCCATTTAGTTGGTAGTTCACTATATTTAGCATCTGTATTTAGCAATATCAGAGCTTCGTTGTAGGGATGTGTTGGTCTGGGCTTTGGTAAAGCTACATTACCATATACAATACTGGCAAAGCCCAAGTCCCCCTGCAAAAACCGCTTTCCAATTTCTGTGCCTTGCAACGCCTCATCAATGTATTCATTTCTTCTGATTTCAGTCTGATCCACAGACACCTGAAACACAAGTTTATCTGTCCCTGCGATCACTTTTATGGCTTCCCGTACTATTTTGGGACTAACTTTGACCTTTTCCTGTTTATTTTCAATATTGGCGCGAAGATATCCGCCGCTGTAAGATATAGCTGACGGTTCTAAACGCAGTTTTTTAGCTTTCTTATCCTTAATGTCCGATTGTAATCCACCTATTCCCGACGAAAGTCCTGCCCAGCTAGTTCTTGTATAAAACGAGTGCGCTCTCCAACTTCCTTCATCGAACAAAGGACTAGAAAAAGCTTTTTGGGGAATAAGTACACTTGCTGTAAAAATGAAAACTACTAGTCCATGACAAAATAAGCTTCTCATCTTGCACCTATCAACTAAATGAGATACTTCAAACCTTATTTAGCAAGAGATATATAATTTTTTTGTTCTCGATTTTTCTCTATTTGATTGAGAATATTCTCAATAAATTGCTAATAAAGTCGGTAAGAGATAGTTGTTTATCTTCTGTATTGGCGCGAAGATTCTTGTCACTATTAGGGATAGTTGACTGTTTTAAAGCAAGATTGCGAGTATTTTTAATATCCGCCTCTGATCCACCTATTCCCGACGAAAGTCCTGCCCAGCTAGTTCTTGTATAAAACGAGTGCGCTCTCCAACTTCCTTCATCAAACAAAGGGTTTGAGAACGCTTTTTGTGGAATAAGTACATTTGCCAAAACAGTGACGGTTATCAGTTGATGATAGAGAAAACGTTTCATATACAGCTACCAATTATTTAGAGCATTAAAGCCTATCAAAGAAAAGCCCTTCAAATTCTACTTTCCAAGAAAAACCCACCAGACAAAATCTAGCAGATGCACATTAGCTCAAATCCTATCTTGCACCATTCTCAATAAGAGGCAGAGCTTCTATATTCCCGTAACCAGGTTGAGCCTGGTAACGAAGCTTCGGTAACTTCGCCTCCTGAATCTGAAATTGGGTGCAAGATGTGAATTAATCTACTGAACCAACTTGCCTTGATTTGAAGATTGCGGCTTCTAGCATTGCAACCTTTTTCTCAAGATTAGTTACTTTTTCTGCCAAAGGAGTATCATTGGTAGTCCCAAAGTAACGTGCCAAAGCACTAATTACAATTTCCGTTTTAGAAATGCCAGTCTGAGCAGCGTAGTCCAAAAGACGCTGATTAAGATGCTTGGGAATTCTAATGCCAAGTTGAACTGTATTCATTACTAAAATTATATCATCTGTCAAACAACGTCTAACAACTTATGTGCCACTTTTTAAAGTTGTATATTAGACATCTCCGATAACTATCAAAGCCTCGCTGTGACTAGCTATTAAGGTGCAAATGCTCCCCATTGCTAATCACCTAGTCTATAGGAGAAAATAAGGGTTTGAGATATTTATTGTAGATAAATTCACAAAAATATATGGTGATGTGCGTTAATTTCAGATCATGTGTTCGCGTGGATTTCTGGTGATAATAGTGGTAATATAAGTGCCCAAATTCGGAATCTTACTATTCCACAAATTGTCAAAATTACTTGTTCATACTTTTTAGGATTTAACCGAAATCTTTCTTGCACAACTCGAAATATTTTCACCGACCGAATTCTCTGTTCTACAAAGATTCGTTTAGCAGAAAACTGCTTGTTTTGTGATTTTTGTTCTGTTGTTAATTCTCGCTTTCTTGGTTTTTTAATTGGAGTGGTAATTACATCTTCCCCTTGATCGCCTAAATCCCCCTTAAACTTTTGTTTTGGGTTCAAGCAATCGCGATTTTCAAGGGAACAAGGTTATATCACTTTTTGCCTATTGGGGCTGTCTTATTTGTGGACTGCGATCGCTGCTAAATCTCCATTGCCCTGTGAAACCGATTCAGCCGAGTTTCTGACACTAATGCTTTGTCAGTATATCTTGTGTTGAAAACTATGAAATCAGAAATCGCTAAAAGAAGAAAGCAAGAAATCGTTTTTTCGTTATTTAGCGAGAGGACGAATCTTTACTAACCGTGATTATCTGTCCAGTATTTAAAAATCCGTTGCAATAGCTCGACTTGGGTACAACCGTAAGTAGCAGCCGCAATCTTAAAATCCTTTTTAAACTCGGCAGGCACTTTAAAATTCAGGTTGGAAATTTCACCTGGATCGGGCTTCTCCAAGTTATCTTTTGTTTCCTTAATGCTAGGGGGTTCACCTTTGCTTGGTTTGCGAGGTGGTGGAGGTGGTTTAGTTGACATAATTAGGACTCTTGCTCACTCAACAAATCAATAATTCCTTGGGCTACTTGTTCTGCGCGTTGCTTCAAAGTAGGAAACGTGACCTCAGAAACAGCACGACCGTTATCACTTGCCTGTCGGTAAGCTGTCTTTTCGGGGATTGAGCCAGCCACTGTGACATATCCAGCTTTATGAATATATGATCTGCCCTCCTCTATTTCATTCTCCCGATCGCCGACTCGACATAAAACAAAAACAATTTTATCCGTAGAGATTTTGGCGTTTACCAGTTCATGCGCCAACAGTACGGATGGTTTGAGATCATCGAGTGATAAACCAGTGGGTAAGACAAGTAAATCACTTGCACGGGCAATTTCCAGTGTCCCTTGCATAGAATGCGGTGGCCCATCCATAACCATGAGGTCATAAACTGAGGCGTGTTTAAGTGCTTGAGCAACAGTGCGGAATGGTTCAACAGCAATCTCCGGCTGGATACCATTGACTGAGCGCCGTTGCTTCCAATCAGTACTTGTACCTTGGGAAATATCCAGGTCAGCTATTTTTACATCCCAGCCAGCAGCAGCATATTCACGAGCAATAAGCCGAGCAAGGGTGCTTTTACCTACCCCCCCTTTTTGAGAAATGACACCCACCAATACGGTCATCAAATTTCGTCCTTTCGCCCAAGAGCGAATTAGTTATATCGTGTTTTCGCTTAATCGTACAGAGAGTTTTCGTTTAAGCAAGAATTAGCGATTTAACGATTTGAACGATTTCGTCCTTTAATCAAGGCAAGGACAGCAAACGTAAAACCTATTGTAGATATACTGATTGAGAATGCTTTCACTGCTCTCAAGTTTTTACAAGAGAGCAGTAGCAGCAAAGCGCGATAAATTTACATGGGGCTTCATAGATTCAATGCCCCGGTTACTGTATAGGTGGTTCGGTATGTAGAAATATACAGCTTACATGGTAGCAAGTTCCGAAAATAATTCATGTTCTTTACAGAGAATTCATGAATCGCACTTTTGTAGAAGCGGTAAACTTCATACCTCTTGATAAAAATTCTACAATGGTTTGTGTAGGTGCGAAGAGTCCCAATAATGATTAACCCCAGCAACGAGCCAGCCAAGCCGAAGAAAATCATTACGATCATTCCTAGTGGACGACTCATTAAATCTATACCAGACACACAGCCAGAATCAGTGAAGAGTGATAGCATTTCTCTTCCAGAAAACTCCTCTATATTTCAGGCGATTGGGGTGATTGCTGGCACTGTGGATCTCAAAGCTAAACCTCATCCGACTATATCGATTGAAAATCGGGACTATGGTTTATATCATGCTCCTCAAAAAAAACTGATATTTGATTTTTTAAAAAAACAGATTCGTAACAGTGGTAGTGATTATGTACGGCTGATGGTTTATCCAAGGGTGATACATTTTCCACCGCGAGATAAACCTCATGTAATTGGCTTTCAGGTTTTGGGGTTTGATAATGGCTCCAAATCGGGTTTGTTTGCAGATTATCAGGATTTTGAGTTTAGATTTACAGGGTTATGGCAATTCATCCCAGCTTGCCAGACACCTTGTATATCAGTGTTTCGGAATTTTACAGCCGAAAGATTGGATTATATTAAGCAGACCGAGACTTCTAGAAAAGTGCGGTTCATGAAGGCTAGCCACATACCTTTATTGTGGAAAGATGCAATCGTTCCTCCCTTTAGATTCAATCCTTTGCTACCAAAAGAGGAGCGTGGCAAGCCTAGTTTTGTTGAAATTAAAGCGAAATTCCTGCCACATAGAAATGTTTTCGCATTTGAGAGCTTACTAGGGTTGCCACAAGAAAAACCGCCAAAGTTTCTAAAGGCATCAAAAGATGATAAGCTTGCCGCATTTAAAGAGAAAAAAGCGAATATAGCCGCGTCAAAGGGCAATAAACCCAAACCCCAACTTCAAACTAAACCAGTCAAGAAAGGTCAACCCAAAACTCAAACTAAGCCTGTTCAGCCCCCAACAACCCCACACCAAACACTAGAGCAGTGAAAGAGTGGGGTTTTGTTGTATGTGGTCATGAAGAAACGCCAGCTTCCGCTACAGCAGCCCCTACATCTGGTTTGACTTCCTTCGCCTTCTTTTCAAAAAGCTGAATTCCGGCATCAATAATTTCAAAGGCCTTCTCTGTGCGTTGGCCAAGCTTGCCCGATACAGCCCCAGCCCAGTCTGCGAATTCCGAGGCGCTAGTCTCAGCCTTCCGCCAACTTTTGGCATTAACTTGAGCAGTGAAGACTATGCCGTTCTGATCAGTCAACTCGATTGCAACTTTTTTATTCTGAAATTGCAACTTTTTTATTCTGAAGAGGTGTGGCTGTTGGCAGTGAGCCGCTAAATTTAATTGTCACTTCGCTTTTGACTTCCATCGCTTACCCCTGGCTCATCATCAATTTCATTTTTCCCGCTCCTGATTTTATCTTGGATTAGGTTGACCACAAGATGCGCGAACGCGCATTGCTATCGTAGTTGATCACAAACAAATTAAACGTTGAGCATTCCCCTTGAAACAGAACCAAAACTCAACATTAAAAAAACAAAATCCACAAAAAAAATTTACCCCTGTTTTTGACCCTTTTTTTGTCTAGCTAACTGACAACTACTCTCAAGATGAACCGCCCAAACCGTGATTATTGACACGTTTATCAAAAAATATTACAGTTTGGGCACTAGCTTCTTAATTTGACTAAATTCGTGCATCTGAGATAAAACTTCGACAAAACATCCATTTTCCCCGCCCTTACCAACTACATTCAACATCTCCCAATATCTATCCAACATCTCCCAAATCTCCAATTTTTTCTTACCTTTTTACACCTTTTACATCATCCAGTCACAAAATTCTCATTAGCTCAAAAATTCCCAATAAAGAAGAACAGTTCCCAAGACTTATAAGAAGTCTCCCATTTGCTCCCAATAATTGGTAAATTACCCGGAAAATCGCTTAAAAGCTTTTAAGCTCTGTAATCCATCTTTTTCTGACGCACAGTACGCCATATTTGGCGGAAAGTTTTTGACAGCCAAAATTGAAAAGCAGAAGCAGAAGCAACAGCCCTCAAAAAATACTACAAATAAACTACATAAGCACGACAAAAGCCACCGATGAGTTCACTCCTCTTTTCACTTTCCGTATTACGGGGGGGGGGTTCAGGGGTGTTTGAGGAAATGTCCAAGGCAATTGAAGAAATTGAGCCGAAATTGGCGGCTTACTTACACAGTCAGCGAGAATATTAAAAAGAATGGAAGAGTGCTGTTTCTCGAAACAGTTGGCAATGTTAGGACTGCGGCTCTCACAGGTGTTTAACTAGTACGATTTAACATGAATAGATTAACCCTAGCCAAACTCAAAAAAATTGCAGCTTCTAAAGGTTACGAAGTTCGATTTGATAAGGGCCGCTACAAGGTTTTTGAAAAGATTGCTGATTTCGATTCTTTGTCCGATGCTTCTGAGTTTCTAGCGCAAAAAACACCACCAACACCCGAACCGCCAACACCACCCAAACCACCAACACCACAGTATGACCTTACTGTTATATGGCAGCGTGTTTTGGCAAATATCCCCAAAGCCTCCATGAAGGCATTAATAGGACAAATGTGTTTTTTACGTGATTATGATGGTGAATCTGCATTAATACAGTGCAAATCGCCTTGGTACGACAAAATAACAACAAAATTACCGACACTCAGCGAAGCTTTTAAGAGTGCATTTGGTAGAACCGTCGCTGTATCACTGTCAAAGATTCCTACTGCACCAACGCCATCCCAAACACCTTCACGCTCCCAAATACCAGCACCGCCACCGCCACCGCCACCTATACCAGCACCACCAACGCCATCCCAAATACCACCGCCACCTAGACCACCCGGCACAACCCAGATACTATTCCTCAGTTCTGGAAAATACAAAATTAGGGTACTTGATGAAATTATTAACCAAGGCTACCCAGGCTTAGATGGTCAAAAATACTTGGATGTGCTGAAAACGGTAGAAATAGCGAAAATACTTGATTTTTATCATTTATCACAAGGCATGAAGTTATCTATAGCTATCCCTTTTAATTCATGCCAATCTTGGTTTTTGAATTTTGAGGTTATCAGTTTGGCTATTCAATCGCTGAAGAATAGTAATTACTTATTTGTTATTTTGCAACCAATATCACGCATAACATCAGCCGATCACTATTTGGGTATCCACACATACCAGCAGTGAGAAGTCGTTCGTTTCAGGTCGGAAGTCGCCCTTTGAAATTCAGGACAATTACTTCAGACAAACAACTTCCGACTTGCGGGGTAAGGCGCAAGTCTGCTTTGAAGCCCCCCAATTAGAGCCACAATTAAGAAGCCAAATTCTGCTCAATAAGCCTGGGGTTTATTGAGCAGAAATAATACACACTTGTTGCAAATGTACTTCAAAAAATTGCTCAATCGAGTAATTGCTTGAGCAAATGAATCTGTAATTCCAACTGTGAGATAGAGTAAATCACAGCAGTCTTGAGAGTGTCGCTGTCAGCACCAATGCGCTTTATGACAAAAGGCCCCCAACACATTCTTAAAGTACTCAAAACAATTTTAGTCAAACCTCTGCCCGACATTTTACGCTCTCGCTCTCGTAAAAATTGCAGTAACTGACCATCGCTACTGTCGTGACTGCGCTTAATCGAAAGCACTTCCAAATTAGGTTGCTCTATGTCCCGTATTCCTACCGAATTAGAGTAGATTATGGGTAAGCCATCGTGTTGATTGATACCAAATTCAAATGACTGTCAAAATACGCCGTAAACCACCCCTAGTACCCCTCTACTGTACCAAATGACAGTCGTTTGACTGTCATTACCCGAAACCCCAATGACTGTCAAACGACTGTCGTTATGTACCCTAGAGGTGCTTTTGGGGATATTTTGGCAGTAGGCTTTTGGGCGATTTCTCCCCCAAAAGTCGATTTCAGGGTTTTGTATAATGTATACCATACTTACTATGGTTTCATGCCCTGCGGGTGGCTGCGCCATCTCTCGCTGCGCTCATGACATGAAACCGCCGTTCGCTTGGAGGGGTTTTTGAGTACTACACTCACACTGCATTTGTAGCATAAATCTTTTATGTCGCCACTAACAATTCTCAGAATTGAGAAACTAAAAACATTCGGCAACGTTGCCGGAAGTGATGACCATGTTACCAGGAATAGAGAAACACCCAACGCAGATCCAACTAAAGAGAATGTCCGGTTGATTGGGGGAGAAGACTCACGCGCATTAGAGGAGATAGTTAAAGAAAAAATCTCTACGCTTAAGCATCGCCCTCGGCATGATGCGGTGTTATGCACCGAAATGTTTCTCTCGGCATCGCCTGAATATTTCCGTCCCGTTGATCCATCTCAGTCGGGGCAGTGGTCTGATTCACTGATGCAGCAATGGGCGATCGCATCTCGTGACTGGCTAGCTCAAAACTATGGTTCAAAGTGCGTCAGGGCAGAACTTCACCTAGATGAAAGTACCCCACACATCCACGCCTACATCGTGCCAGCGAACGAGAAAACCGGGAGAGTCAGTCATGAAGCGATGTTTGGCGGCAGAGGTGGACAAGGAAGAATTAAGTTATCCAAACTCCAAGATAGTTATGCTGCTGCACTTGCTCCTTTGGGCATTGAACGAGGAGTAAAGGGCAGTAAGGCAACTCATACCAAAGTCAAAGAATATTACCAAGCGGTTAACAGTGAACCACTCACCGCAGTCATTACAAATAACCAATTAGCGCCAACGCCTTTTGAATCAGCTAGTAGTTATGTAACCAGGATTCAGTCT
>JAHHHS010000163.1 GCA_019359215.1 Nostoc indistinguendum CM1-VF10
TGCGGCACAATTACTGCGAATGACTTATTTACATCGAAATTCACCGCACAGTTCGGCAGAATTAGTGTTAACAAAAATACAAATGGATGTGCTACTTGCTAGTACTCCACCCAAACAAAAAAAGGACCTAGAGCTTACAGTTGATTGGGCAACAAGGCTGTTCTCGACCGCCCAGGTCGTAGTGAACCACGAGTTCGTAAACGTCGCCCCAAAATTTACCCCTTGATGACCAAACAAACCCCGGCATGAATTACGAAAACAGTTGCAAACTGCTTAAATCACAAGCCTTTGGGCTTTTCTTAGTGCCATTCAGGCTGAAACCCTAGTTTTGAATAGAAAGGAGCATTCCAGGGAATATCTCGAAAGGTTGATAATGATACGATGCGATAGCCCTGCTGTTTTGCCCAAGTACAAACTGTACCCACTAATGCCGATCCAATCCCTCTCTGCCCATGTTCGGGAGCAACGTCTATTTGTATCTCTTAGTCTTGTTCAAAAATCAAATAAGAGTCCTATAGAACTCAAGAGTTTGAAAACTGGTATGAAGTTCAGAGGAATTTGTCTCTTCAGGTGGCTCGTGACTTCATTCTGGAACATCTTGAACAAAAGATAGGCTTGAAGACCCATAGTCAGATTCCTGTCAACGCGTAAGTTCTGATTTGGTTTTTAATAAATGCTTTAGGGGAATTGTAATTATAAATTCTGTACCTTTATTAGGAGAGGAAATACATTCTAATGTTCCCTTATGTTTTTGAGTAATTATTTGGTAACTAATAGATAAGCCTAAGCCTGTGCCTTTCCCGACGGGTTTTGTGGTAAAAAAGGGGTCATACAGTTGCTTTTGAATATTTTCCGGGATACCACAACCATTATCAGCAATAGAAATAATTACTAACTGCTGGTCAGCAATCAAACTAGTACAAATGCAAATTTGGGGAATATTAGTGTTTTTTTCATTGACTATCGATTCTTCTAAAGCATCGATTGCATTTGCAAGAATATTCATAAATACCTGATTGAGTTGTCCAGGGTAACATTCTACCAATGGTAAATTGCTGTATTGCTTAATGAGTTTAATCGCTGGATAATTACCTGTAGCTTTGAGGCGATGCTCTAGGAGCATCAAGGTACTATCAATACCCTCATGAATGTTTACCGTCTTCATCTCTGCTTCATCTAAACGGGAAAAATTACGTAAAGATTGTACAATTTCTGTAATTCTTTCAGCACCAATTCTCATAGAAGTTAATAACTTTGGTAGGTCTTCTATTAAGAAATCAATATCTATGGCTTGTGCTTGCTTTTGGATTTGGGCTACTGGGTTAGGATAGTATTGCTGGTATAGTTGCAGCAGTTCAAGTAAATCTTGGGTGTACTGATTGGCAGGGGTTAAATTACCATAGATAAAATTCACGGGGTTATTGATTTCGTGGGCTACACCTGCCACTAACTGCCCCAAACTAGACATTTTTTCACTCTGCACCAGTTGGGATGCTAACAGCTTTGCTTCTTGTTGTAATTGTGCTTGTGATTGTCGTAATCTTTCCTCTGCTTGTTTGCGTTTAGTAATGTCGTGGAGAATAACGACATATTCTTGAAAATCTTGATGCGGTCGGTCAGAAATAGAAATTTCCAAAGTTTGGACACCAGCTTTGTGAAACAGAGTGTGTTCACTTCGATTTGCCCATTGCTGTGGATAGTCAGGAAATCCAAATATCCATTTGCTGAGGTGATTTCCTAGCAACTCAAATGGTTTGATATCAAAAATAGATTCAGTTGCTGGGTTTGCCTGCCTAATACTACCCTGCTCATCCAAGACCAAAATACCATCCTGGGCAACAGTAAACAGGTGTTCGGCAGCTTCTCGTGCCTCTGCAATGGCTACTACTTGGGGTAAGGTTGTCCAACAGGCTATAGCTACTCCTATAAATGCCGCTGTCATCAGCAACACAACGAATAGATTTTCATCTGTAGCTTTTGTCGCCGTGTTAAGCTTCGCACCAAATAACCAGCCCGTTGTGACTGCACTGCATATTAAAATAATTAGGATGCTTACCTGGAGTATAACAGAATCCTTAATAATTACCGAAGAGCGTGCGCGGTAATGCCGCCTCCACCAACTTAAATGAAAAGGCGGAAAGTTAACGTGGCGGATTAGCGCATCAATTCCGATAATCCCAATTGGAAATACTAAACCAATCAGGAAATTTATCCAACCCCAAGCAACCCCCCCCACCAATAAAACCACAATTTCTAACAGCAGAATACCCAAAGATATTCGAGGAAACAAAACTTCTGGACGATTGCGCCCCAACCAAAGCCCTAAATGCAACAACATAAAGGAGGCAAACCAACCGATATTTCCCACTGCTACAATTTGGGTTACATTTGCCCAAATCAGATAAAGGCAGCAAAGCACCAAAGTTAAACTCAGAGCAGGCACAAATACGCCCCGACGCGACACAGCAGAAAAGACTGGTGAAATATGGTTATCTAAGGCAAGTTGATACAAAATTCTCGGGCAATTAGAAACTACTGTTGCAGAACCTAATAAAGAAGCAGACGCCAATAGAAAGGTGATGTTAATTGGGGCCCAGCTTCCCCAAAAGGGTTTAGAAGCCGCCACAAGATTCAAAAAAGCATTATCACCCAGACCTGGCGCTGTTGCTAACCGCATCATCACCCAAGACCCGCCGATAAAAACAGGTGGCATCATCCAAGCAGCAATATCCAGAAAGCGCAGCGTTTGCTTGGGATGACGGCTATCTGCGACAAAGGAAGAAGCCGTTTCACAACTATAAGTGGCGTAGGAAACGAAAAAGAACCACTTTGCCCAATCCACGAAGCTCAAAGATGACCAACTGTTAGGAAAAAACCCAGGGCTAGCACTAGAGAAAGTTAACCAGCCAAGACCTTGCACAGAAAAGGTAATTAGTAGTCCAAAAGCTGGAATCGCAAAAAATAAATGCAAAATACTCAGCGCACGAGTACCACTAAAAGCTACTATAAACGGCAGTAGCGTAAAGCCAATGTCCAAAAATAATTTAGGACATGCAATGCTTAGTGATTCTAAATTCACTCTAATTAAATCAGTGAGAACGAAGGTATTAACTGATAAGTAAGAAACCCAGTTAAGAAGGTATCCAATTGCAGCATAGCGAGCTAGTCCAGGGTAACGTTTGAGCAGATGGCTGACATAGTTGGGCGTTCCTCCTGCCACATTAATAAAATACATTCCTAAACGCTTGACCTGATAGTTAATCAGCATCCCGACAATTACAGCAGGTATCCAAACAAAAATAGCTTGTGAACCTAGAGCAGCATGAATTGCAGGAACTAATGCTACCCACGAAATATGAGCTGTTAAACCGAAGCCCCAGCTTTCAACAGCACTTAGGCTTCTAGTTAAGCGAGAGTATGAAGATTGACTTACAGATGTATTGTCTTGTTTGAGCATGATAGGCAATGCGAAGCTTTTTGGTTAACCTTATTAGCTAGAGTTTCTATCTAATAATTGCCCTGAAGGCAAACTTTTATTGAAGATGAAATATCCGCGAGTCAATAATAAATTCCGGTTTATCTAAAGGTTTATTTGATAAATAAACCTTTAGATTTAGGGGATATCGGCTTTTTCAGATTTTTAGAAAAAAGTCAACTTCGCCAACAGCATCGTATGCTACTTCTACTCCGGCTACTGGCGAATTACTTTACTCTTTACCTATTTTTGCCAAATCAAACTTTTCTGTAACAAGTTCCTCAACAAAATAATCCAGAAATTCAATGTAGTGATTTTGCATGATAATTGCGTGTGCATAATCTCCCCTGACTGCAAGTTGATACTTTTTCACAAGATTATCGGAGGGTTTATTGAAAACAACTGTATTTGAATAAGGGTTGAGATAGGGATTGAAGTCTCTTAACTTCAGTTGTGTACACAAATGCTCTGCTTTAGCTACACAATCAGCTACTTCTAATCCAAAGTTAGAATGCCTTTTGGAGATTTCATGCCATAAACAAAGTGAAGTATGTCCGTTGCGGCTACCTCCAATAGTCATATCCTGAGCGCCAATATACTCGATATCAGATGTGAGAGCTTCAACCAAATGTTTTTTAGTAATAACAATGCCACAAGGGAAAGGGCTACCAATAAATTTATGTCCTGAGATTGACAGCGAACTGATAGGTCTGTTGAAATCAATCCAGTTCGAACGCAAGTAGGGAAGAAGCATTCCCCCTAAAGCACCATCAACATGAATATAGAATTGGCTGACCCGTTTCATCTCTAGAACATTGAGAATCTGCTCAATATCGTCTATTGCCCCTGTAAAAGTAGTACCCAGGTTAAGGCAAATAATCGCAGGCAGATTAGGTACAAGTTGCTTATATAAATCACTATAGTCCATTTCTTCCGAAGGTGTTTGTACAGCAATCTTGTGATACGGAATTCTAAAAAACCTAGCTGCTTTACTCACAGAGTAATGTGAAGCATCTGAGGCATACAAAATAGCATTACGATAGTTTTCTCTCCCTAAGAGTATTCCGTACAAGTTGCCTTCGGTTCCACTGGTAGTTACGTATCCCCACCAATCTTGAAGGTGATATAAATTTGCAAAGAATTGCAACACTTCTTTTTCAAAATCTCGTGAATCAATTCGATAATGCGATTTAGTAAAGCAATCTCCCCCAAGGTTATTAATTGAGTATTTAAGAAAAGGTAATAAAAATGTATGATCGTGTTTTAAGTTGTAAGGATACCCTAAATGAAACTCAGATGCTTCATTAAGAATTAACTGATACTCAGAAAGAAAGCCAATATCCATTTCATTATTCCAAATTTTGTTGTTGCCAAGTATTTTTTTAACCCGATGCTTTTTAAGTAGATTTATATATCAATTCTCTTTCAAATATCTATTTTCTTAAAATGACACTTATTTACAGAGAAAAACATCGTAAATTTACTAAACTATTTCTCTATTTCAAGAAAGCTAATTGAAATATCAGTAAAATTCCTTAAAATTCACAAGAGGAAGGTAATGGGGAGCATCCCAGTTTTTGCAAAGAAGGCGAAAATCAGTCAGGATAAGTAAAGTAAGTATATTTATTTAGGGACTTCCAAAAAATAAAACATCCCAAAAATATATAATGATAATCATTATGAGAGAGTAGAAAGCGGCAGCCGTTGGCTGCCGCTTTCTACTCTCCTTTTTGTAGTAAGAAAGACGAGGTGAAAAAACCAAACTATCCCTCTCCTAAGAAAACAGAATGGTTTCTTAGAAGAGGGCTAAAGTTCTTTTTCTGGCCTAAAGCGAAAAACAGTTGCTTGAACAAATTCAGCAAGTACCTCTAGCCCAGTACAAAGCCCAACGTCTTAGATTAACTTTGGCCGAAGCTCCTCGCCAACAAAAACGTCGCCTTCATCGTAATCCCGCTAGCACAATACAGGCTTTGGTTAATCAACATCAACATACCGAACTTCTTACTGTGCTTGAGTCTCAAGCTCTTTCATACCAATTAGATAGCTAGGGAGTCGTAGAACAGCGAGCTTGAGTAACACCTTTGAGCAAAGGAATACCAGCTTGATATAAAGTTAGATGATGACGTTGACGTTCAAGGTGTAAATGAAAGCACCAATATTCATTCCAATCATCACTAACATGGAGAGAACGAAGACGTAAAACAGCCTCAGCACCTTCAAGACTCCATCGAGCGCCAGTAATGTCCATTCTATCTTTAATTAAGTAACGGCAAGCACCCTCAATCACGCCAGTGGCAATGGGAAAACCCGCAGCTAAATAATCATCGTATTTGAGAAAAGCACGATAATTGAGCAGATAATTAGCGCATTTATCCACACTCAAACGTTGTTCAGATTGAAGTTCACGTAAAGTAGCACTACGACGCATACCAGCAGCCACCAGACTAGATTGACCTTGCAGGATGCGGAGCAAGCGTTCGCTCATCCAATCTTCAGCTTGTTTACTACTAGGAGAATGGAAGACAAATGCCGCTTTCCACAGATACTCAATAACATGGATAATATCGAGAACAATAGTTAACTTGATGTTGTGTTTTTGAGCTAATTCTTTGAGAAGACGTAATTGTGTCTTATTCCCATCAACTAATGCTATCCAATTTTTTTGTTGGTTTGGGTCACGATACAGTGCCTCATCGAATGCTTCGGCAATGACTGTTTGGGGTTCTTTAACTAAACTAGCCCAAACACGCTTTCCTTCCGGTCGAGGACGCTTAGGGTTGTCAGATTCTTTTGAGTTAAGGATTTGTTGGGGCGTACGAATAAACGGTTTGATAGTATAGACAGCAGCTACCGTTGCCATCCGCTTTGAGTTACGCTTTTCCCCCTTTGTGAGTCGTTTTTCTAACTTTTTTGGAGTAGCGATCGCTCGTTTTTGGGTGTTCGGGCGTAAATCTTCTTTCCGCATCACCACACCCTTTCCATCAGCACTGATGACTATGATTTCTCCTGTCTGTTCCAATTGCTTTGATTGGGCTTGTTGATATTCATAGAACTTGTCAAAGTCACTTGCACTTTTGAGCGCTAATTCTTCAACTTGACGCTTGGGGACAAGTGCAGCCGTTGTTTTCTTGATGATTTCGACTGTGGAGTTAAATCCATTTAATGCAACAACTGAAGCTACTCGCTGCCGGGAGCTGTGCGGTTTTGTCAGATCCGGTAAACAAGGCGCGATCGCTAATTTATTTTCTCAGTAATAAAAATAAATTTATACTTTTTAGACCGTATTAACCCTTGAAGAAGAAAGATGAGTTTGAGTCATAACTTGCAAGACTCTCTTTTTTGACCAAAAAAAAGATAAGATTCCCTTTGAGCAATAATTTCGAGACAGGGATTATCTACCTTAATGGAAAAAAGTATATGTGCAACTCTAGATTTGAGCAAATCATTATCAAGTTTTTCTTCCGAGGTGAAAAAATGTTTAGAATTGACGGATATCACAGAGTGGAATGGGAAAATTCTTGAAGAAAGAGAAGGAAAAATTAGAGAAATTGCACTTATTTTAGCTGGTCAATGTATTGCTATTTTATTGTATAACCTTTCACAATCTCAGTCCGCCAATCAAACAGCTATGAATAAAACGAAAGCTTGGTGGGATGGCAATATGCAAAAACGCGGTTATAGAATGCGGCAAATATTAACAGTCGCAAATGTTTTAGTTACTTTAAAATTACCATATATGGTAAGAAAAAAGTCAACAGATATAATTAAGAAGAAAATTCCTACTCAGGGATTCTGCCCATTATTAAAGTGGCTAGGAATGTCAGACGGCTTAACCCCATTAGTATGGTCAAACGTTGCCCAATATGGTGCAATTACTAGTTCATTTGAAGCTGCTTGTACAACTCTAACTAGTTGGGGAATTCATCTTAGTCTAAAACGAATTGAGCGTTTAACATATAAATTTGGTCAAATTGGTATCAACTTACGTCAATCTAAAATATTAACTCATCAGATGAATATTTTACCTGAAGGTAATGTTTTTAAAGACCAAAAAGTTGTAATTGCCGTAGATGGTGGTCGAAGTAGAATTAGAGTTAATAAGAAGGGGAGAAAAAACTCTCGAACTAAGCGACACGGGTTTATTGGTCAATGGATTGAGCCAAAGTTATTCACAATCTATGTTGTTGATGAGCAAGGCAAAAAAGTAAATAATTCTGATATTCCTATTACTAATGATGGCACTTATGACGGGTACAAAGCGCTTTTAGAAATTTGAGAAATGCACTTAGTTGCTTTAGGCATTGGTCAGGCAAAACAAGTTTTATTAATTGGGGATGGAGCGGAGTGGATTTGGAGACATATTCCCCCACTCCTGACACGGTTAGGATGCCCAATATCAACCTATCAACTCTTCGACTTTTATCATGTTACGGAAAACTTAAAAGTGTTTGCAGATGTGGTTTTTGATGAAGAGATACAATCTAAAGAATGGTTTATAAAAGCCAGAAAGACTTTAAAAAAAGGGAATGCTAAATCTTTAATCAATCAGATGGATGAATTTATTGTTGTAGCTACTGGAGAGCGTTCTAAAATTATGGTATGAAGGCGAAATTATCTCTTAAATGCCTATCGTGAAGGACGTTTGAATTATGCTAAAGTTTTAGCTCATAAACTACCGATTGGTAGCGGAGCAATTGAAAGTTTAATCCGTCAAGTTATCAATTTAAGAATCAAAGGTAACAGTAAATTTTGGTTAAAAAATAATGCTGAAGTTATGTTACATCTGCGCTGCCAATGGATAGCTAAAAATTGGGATAATTTTTGTGCTTCCATCTTTAATTCCTTTATCAAACCAGAAGCTGCTTGATAAATTTTATACTTTAGTTATAATTAAATGTATCGTTCGCTGTAGACTCACTGACTCCAAACTGGATGCCCAGAAGTTGAAAGGTTGTCAGATGCCGAAGATAAACCAAGGTTAAAATTATTTGTTCTCTGAGAGATAATTTTTGTTTTCGACCTCCACCACCAGCAATGATTCTCACTTTCTGGGATTCTAATAAAGCTTGCTTTTCATAATGTAATTGCTCCGCATTTTGAATTAACTGTTGTAACTGTTCATACTCCAGACCAATTAAGCGCTGTGTTTCTTTAGGATTCTCTTCAATACAGCGCTTCTGGCTATTATGCAATATAGTTTTCTCCTTGCCCCTCTCCTATCATTGCTTTCAGCTTTTAGGATGTACCTCATAGCTGCCGAAAGTGCTGTATGCTTCAGTATGTTGTTCATATTTCTGTGTCAAAAAAGCTCTTTAATGTTCTTTTACCACAGAATGTTACTATTTTGGAGATGTCTATTAGTGAGCCAGATATTTCAATTTCAAAGAATTTCTCGTTGAACAACAGTGATATTTACCACGAACTACGGCTACAAACTCCTGAAGCGTCAGCCAACTTGGTAGACTCTATTGACTCTGAGGTTGCGCCAACAAATGATTTAAAGTCAGAAACTGCATTTGAAGAATTTCAAAAGATCGAAAACTCGTCAACAGTAAGTGAGGTAGTTACAGCTGCACCCGAAGGAAATAGCGATTGCCTTATTAAGCCACCAGTAGAATTGGTAGAGCTAATTGATTTTGTGCCAGAAACTTCAGAATCACAGGAAAACGACGATTTATCAGAGTCAACATATACAGATACAGCAGAAGAAGCTCCAGAAAAATCGCTCTCTTGGTCGGAAATTCCTATGTTGCCGGAATATCAATCTCTAAATCGTACCGAAGCGATCTTAAGGGTATTGCAGAAACATGCTGGAAGTGTATGCCACATAAGTTTGATCATGCGATCGCCAGCCGCAAGCAGCGGCTAAAAATGCTTTTAAAAACCTCAAAGCAAGAAACTTTAGAATTTAGGTTTTTACTTGGGTTGCCACAATGGAGTGATATCAAGGTTTCCAGCAGCAGATACAACTAATTTTCAGTCATGGTTTAGAAAATGACCGCGATCGCTATACCTGTCCCACTACCGCGTTTTTTTATGGACACTATACAACGCTCTGCTCCTCATGATTGCGTCAAATGGCAAGTCACTTAAGAGTTATTGCAAAGAGCTATTAACAGTCATAATGTCCAGATGATTCAAGCTACCGTCACCTCGACATCAACATTGCCATGAATAGCTTTCGAGTAGGGACAGAGCTTGTATGCTTGGGCAACCACCTGTTCAGATTTCTCTCAGTCTTCCCCAGGAAGAGCAACAGTTAATTTTGCAGAGAGTATGTATCCACCATCGGCTGGATCTCTGCCAATGGTTACAGCACATGTAACCGTGGCAGTTGAAGTATCAATACCTGCTTTTGTTGAAACCAAAGCCAGTGTTCCATGAAAAGGCTGCATAACCTGCTGCAAAAAGTTGCTCTGGATTGGTTCCTTGCCCGTGTCCACCAAGTTTAGTCGGAAAAGCAAGGTTCAAGTCGAGTAAGCCATCGTCACTACGAGCATGACCCGACATCCGTGCATGTCCCTCTTGCCCTGGGGTTACAGTGACCACAGCCGTATACAAGGGCTTGATCACAGCACCTTCGTACTGTTGCCCTAGTTGTTGCATCAGTTCTTTTGTATTGGGATTCATCAATCCTCCTTCATCAGTAGAGGCTCATTCCAGTAACCTAAAAGTTTATTGGGCTACCCTACCTTGCGTTTGTCCACAGATAACGCTAAGTCAAATCGATTCTCTCATGTTGTTGTCCCATAGATAACTAATGTTAGGAAGATAGCGTAACGCTCCAAACAGCAGATTTAAACTGGCATCACCGTGCCAAATTCATCTGTCCAACCTTCCAACAATCAATTATCTCCCACGACTGATCTTCAATAATCAACAGATAATTCAAGCCATCCAGTCCACCCAATCGGGGGCTTTGGCTATCAGTTGACCAAATTTCTCCGGTTCAATATCTTCAAACTTCAAGATTACGCCCCACCGCTCATCAATCGTTAGAGTACTGAGTAATTCTTTGACCGTATCAATCTCGTGTTCCACTCGCTCAATTGCTAAATGAGCATAATATTTGACCCGTTCCCACCAAGAATCACTGAGTTCTGCCTCTGTGTCCATACCCCCCCGATTATTATCTCCATTCTCTTTATTGGGGGGTGTGGACGGCGGGTTAATCCAATACTGCATCTGCATCCTAGCTGCATAAGCCGCATTTCGTTCTTGTTCATCTTGGCGTTTCCTTCCCTGTCTTCCCGTTGCCTCTGCCGATAAGAAAGCACGTTCTGGGTATGGATATTTTACGAATATTACTCCTTCAATGATCCGCAAAGAAATTCATATTTATTTACTGGCTTACAATTTACTTCGGAGCTTATTCAACCGTAATGCAGATACTCAATTTCACTATTGCATAAAAGCTAAATTTACAATTACTTTAAGTATTTACACGCAAAGTTTATTCTTTCTTTTTGAAAAATAATTAATACTATAGTTTGACGGGAGCAAATTACTAACTAGCGTTCAGCAAACAAACGCTGTTCTGTTATAAGGGCAAATAATTATGGTTCAGTCTCAAGAGATTCATCTTGGTCCGGCATTACTCGTATCTGTATCTGATACTCACAAAACTGTTTCTGCAACGGAACTGCGGCCTTGGGGTTCTTTCACTATTCTGGAAGAAAAGCCAGGCTACAAGATTAAAAGGATTGAAGTCTTGCCTGGTCATCGCCTTAGCTTGCAAATGCACTATCACCGTAGCGAACACTGGATTGTTGTTTCTGGTACAGCAAAAGTCACTTGCGCTGATCAAGAAGTACTGCTGACTAATAATCAATCTACTTATTTACCTCAATGTACGAATCATCGTCTAGAAAATCCTGGTGTGGTTCCCTTAGTCTTAATTGAAGTTCAAAATGGAGAATATTTAGGAGAAGATGACATTGTTCGATTTCAAGACGATTACGCCCGTACTAAGTTTTAGTACAGTGCGGCGGAAATAAAACAACCATTGTTGTGGGAAACTAATACAAGCAGGTAAAAAGCTGTTTTGGAAAACAACGAAAGGAATAAGAGCGTGGCACGATTAGTTCCAAAAGCATTGATTTTGAGCGAGAGTGAGCAGAACGAACTGCAACAGTTGATAAATAAACACAACACACCTTAACAGATAGCACTGCGAGCAAAAATAATTCTACTGGCAGGTGTTGGAAAAAATAATCGTGATAATAGCCATCCAACACATAAAATTGTATTTCATTACACTTTTAAACATTGTTCTTGGCGAAATCTGGCTCTTGCGTTGGTTTTATGGTATGGCATTAAAATAGCCGTTTTATAGAAAGGTTTGATTTCCGCCGTGTTGTACTAGTTTCTTAACTACTTAAAAATAGTTATTTTTCTTGCGGATTTTATCAAAAACGGTTGTAAATAAATAATTAAAAGCTTAAAAAATATATGAAAAATAAATTTCTGGCGCAGTTGCTAAAATTCCGTCACAAACTAAATCGGTATATCAAAAAAACATTAAATATTAGATATTTACAAAAAAACAAAACTTTCAACTTTTTACTCAGTCTAACTGTTGGGGTAATTGTTACTACTATTGGAATTACAACAGACTGGGCGACAACTGGAACATCCAAACTTACCTATACAACATCGTGGATAGGTAATACGATTGGCAGTGGAAATCTGCGGGTACAAAACAATATCGAAGCAATGTATGTTGTCCCTGATGGAACAGTTTATACCAATAGCCACTGGGATGAGGCGGGAACGGAGGCAGGAATATATAAGGATGGTAAGGTTATTGGTGCCCTAGGAGATACTCACGGCTGGAGTCGTAGCGGTGGCAAAGCTGTAACAGCAAATAGTAAATATATTTACATTGCCATGACTCAGGGATCGAGGGGCAATACTAAAGAAGACTACCCCCCTGAAGGAACAACTTGGCATTGCGTTAGACGCTATGATTTGTCGGGAAAACCAGCACCTTTTCCTGAAGGGCGCGGCTGGGATAAAAGTATGTTAATTACCAGTACTAAAAGTGAAGTTACTGGATTAGCAACTCTGGGAAACGAGTTGTATGCGAGTGATTTTGCTGCTAACCGGATTCGTGTCTATGATACTGATACGATGAAGGAACTCCGCAGCTTTACCTTTGCTAATCCGGGATCAATAGTTATTGCTCCACAAAAAAATTTGTGGATTATTCAAAGCAAAAATGGTAGTAAACCTGCCAAGATTCTCCATTATTCCCAGAGTGGAAAGCAATTACCCCAAGAGATTGCAGATATCGTTGCACCAACTGCGATCGCAATTGATCATCAAGGTAAGCTGTTAGTCGCAGAAAATGGGCCGCGTCAGCAAATGTTGATTTATGACATCAAAGATAAGCCAGTGCAGACGGGTAGTTTTGGCTGTAAGGGTGGTATCTATGCAGGAGTTCCAGGTGAAGTTCGAGATTTGAAACTTTACGGACTTACAGGAATTGGTACAGATGCTTCCGGCAATATCTATATAAATAGTAATGGTTTCAACAAATCGGGAACAGATTTGCGGAAATTTTCGCCATCGGGAAAACTGATGTGGCGATCGCTGGGATTGATATTCGTCGATAATGCAGATGCTGATCCTAAAACTGATGGTGTAGATTTATTCACCAAACAAGAACACTATCTGATGGATTACAGTAAGCCTGCTGGTAAGCAATGGACTTACAAAGCTTACACCTTAAATGCTTTCAAATATCCTCAAGATCCCCGACTGCATACATCGCCAGATGGAACCTTTGTCCGCCGCATCCAAGGGAAGCCGTTTTTGTTCCTCACAGATATGTATAATAGCTTTCTGCAAATATATCGTTTTAATCCAGACAAAGATGGCAAAGTTGCCATACCAGCCGGAATGTTTGTCGGTACTAATAGCGCCGATAAACCATTTATCAAGGGAAATTGGCCACCGCATCAATCAAAACAAGGAGAATGGATCTGGCGCGATCGCAACGGTAATGGCAAATTTGAAAAGAACGAATATGATACCAGCAAAGATTATCCTTATATCGGCGGCTGGTGGGTAGATAGCAAAGGAGATGTTTGGAAAGCTTTGCGAACAGAAGATGGCCTTCGACACTATCCTCTACAGGGAATAGATGCTAAAGGCAACCCCATCTACAGCTATAGTTCGATGGAGAAGCAAACTACTCCCAACATATTTAACGACTTGCGGCGGATCGAATATTTCCCCCAAACAGATACTATGTATTTGTCAGGCTTCACTGAAGATCACCCTGCATTCGGTGATGATGCGGGAGTTGCTGGATCTGAGATTGCCCGTTTTGACAATTGGAATAAAGGAAATCGGACTCCTCGTTGGCGAATTGTAATTCCTTACGACACCACTGGCAAACGCGAAGTATCTACAGCGGCCATGAGTGTAGCGGGAGACTATGTATTTGCCGTGACTGTCAAAACCGCAGAGGTATATGTCTATAATGCCAAGACTGGAGCGCAAGTACAACAGTTAAAACCAGGCCCAGAAGTTGGCAGCGAAAGTGGCTGGATTGATATACCCTACGGTATCCGCGCTTTTCGGCGTTCAAATGGTGAGTATCTGGTATTTGTGGAAGAAAATTGGAAAGGGAAAGTCATTGTGTATCGGCTGGCGGGGTGAGCATTTAATATCGTGTGCGCGTGGACAAGTCGCAGTTGCCAATATTCTTCTTGTGTTAGTATTTCCATTTGCCTTTGTTGACAAGTAATCTTTCTTCTAAGAAACCAGATTTTCTGAAGGCTGAGGAATAAGCTCAAAACCAAAAGCCTGGGCTTTTTTGTGGAGATTATTAACCATTCGCTCACGATAACGCTGCTCATAATAATCCATACCGGGATC
>JAHHHS010000164.1 GCA_019359215.1 Nostoc indistinguendum CM1-VF10
AAAATTCCAGCAATTTACCTTGGGTCATATTGCCACCATAATATAGGCTCATCACTAAAGCCTTTATTCCTGGTCCAAATTCTCCATCATAACCAGGTGGTAAAGATGCTAAATATGTTTTTCCCTCTCGGTACATTACAGCCGAGTCGAAAAATTTTAGTTTTGACAAGAGGCACCTAGCACGCGTGAAAGGTACAAACCTCGCCCTTCTCGAAGAGACGCGCTGTTAGGTCGTGGGCAAAAGCACCCCTGCTCCTTCACTTGAGGTTTAGAGCAATAACTTCAAGTGGCGTGGTTTTTCCCGCATAGCTTATTGCTCCCTGCACAAAGTGCTTTTTCACTTTTTGCTTGATTGTTTAGTTTCTTATACCATACTACACCCATATATATCTATAATAGCTACATATCATATAAGAATTAGGGAGTGTTGATTTATTTGTAGGGTTCTTGCCCCATAACCAATCTCATTTGATAATTTGGGTGATTAACTATGGATGCAACAATGCCTAGAACGAAAGCACAGGGAATGACCAGAATTGAACTTTACGTGCCAACAGCACTATTTGAAGAAGCAGAAGAACTGGCCGACTTTGAGGGTTGGAAATTATCAGAACTGCACCGTGTATTTTGGGAAAACGGTTTTGGCGTTTATGTCGAACGCAGTAACAAGAGAATGATTAACAAGCGCTTGAGAGAGAAAATTTCCCCCGACGTTGCTAATCAGGGAGAAGAAGAGTAATTTTCGCGCCCAGGTTTAACCTGGGCATTGTTGAAATAAAAGGAGCAACAAAATATGCACAATAGTAGGGAGATCCAAGAAATAAAATGCCCCGATCTTTCTCCTGCAAAGACGCTCCGCGAACGCCCTTGGTGCAGTCGCTCATGGGGGAAACCCCCTTTATGCGTGATGCCTTATACGTTTACTCCCTGCCCAACGCTGGTCTTTCAAATGAACGAGTGTGCCATTAGATTGACATGCTGCTTTTCAATCTAATGGATTTTGCTCTAGATACTGGCGCACTCCCGCACTCATTGCTACAAGGTTTGGTTGTATATTTTTCCCCAACAAATCTTCAACGAGATGAGCAATTTTACTTGTGAGGAAGAATGGTACTCCCTTGATTTGCTTCGGGTCAATCACTAGTTCACCGCGGCTTTCAATTACTGTAGTGTTACCATCTTGCAAAAAGCGATTTTTGCCAGAACACTTAACTGCTTCTGTAAAAGCGTGAGTTTCAATACGCCATTCAACTGTCAAATCTGCCTGATTCCAGGTATTATATTCTGTCCAAGAGAGCATATCTTCACTGAGCAAAACTCTTGCTGCTGCTGGAATTTCACTGCCACCGTGCCATGCATTGACAGTATAAATATTACTGCCTGCTTCCCTACGTGATAAAAGTGTGATGCGACGCACGTTCGGCATATAGGGAACTAGCTCAACCAGTTTGTCACGATAGCTAGCATAAACTAGGGAGCGTGGAAAAGGAATCTTGGTATCAGCAGAGATGAGCATTAATTCATACCATATTTAAATATAGACACAATGAGAAATTACCAAGAGTTTAGGGAGCGCAACTGGGGTTTTCTTTGCTTGCTTTGCCTGAATTTTGGTTAAAACGTCATCTATATTTTACACTTGCATTGGATCACAAAGCGGCATAAAAAAGCAGCAAGGTCTGCCGTGATATCTAAAAGCCTTACTGTGTATAGATGTCACAGAAAGCGGCAAGATTGGGTAAAACTCTAAAACCCTTGCTATTAAAGGAATGTCACAAAAAGCGGCATGGTTAAATTATGAACTTGGTGTCACTAGAAAGCACTCAAAGCCATACAGGATGGGTGTCACAAAGGAAGTGGCAGGGTTGACGAAAAAAAATAGGAATGAAAAAAGCCCAAAAACCGGGCTTTTTTCTGAAATAGGATCGAGAACGAATCGCAAAATCACGTCAATGATTATGCCAACAAGTGTTTGCTGTTTAACCTAGCCTTTCTTCTAGGTTTTCAATATTTAGACTTTGTGGGACGATTGACCCAGTATTTAAACTCAGCTTAAACATCTTGTTCTGAAATGTGATCTAAATTCATCACAGGAGTACTTATTGATGGTGCAGGACCAACTAAAGAACAAAGTAGCTTTGATTACTGGTGCAAATAAAGGTCTGGGGCTAGAAATGAGCCGTCAACTCGGACAGCATGGATTGACAATTCTGATAGCAGCTCGTAGTTTAGATGCGGCTAAAACAGCAGCGAGTAACTTGGAAAATGAAGGAGTTATAGCTCACCCAATTGCCCTGGATATCACTGATAGTACTCAAATTGAATCTGCCGTTCAACAGATTAGTGATTCTTTTGGTAGGCTTGATGTCTTGATTAATAACGCTGGTGTCTTTTTAGATGGGGATTGGTTAACTAGTAATGCTAGTTCTATTTCTATAGACATTATTCGACAGACATTTAACACCAACTTCTTTGGCTTAGTGGAATTGACTCAACGAGCATTGCCGTTAATATTGAATAGCCCTAGTGGTCGAATTGTAAATATGTCGAGTATTGAAGGCTCGTTAACACTTCATGCTGACCACAATTCATTCATTTATGATTCCAAACCATTTGCTTATGATGCTTCCAAAGCAGCAGTTAACTCATTCACTATTCATTTAGCTCATGAGTTACGTAATACTCCAGTGAAGATTAATAGTGCTCATCCGGGTTGGGTAAAAACCGAATTAGGTGGTGAAGGTGCAATGATGGACATCGCATTAGGTGCGAAAACTGGTGTTGAATTAGCGATATTGCCAAATGATGGCCCCAGTGGTGGTTTTTTCCATCTTGGCGAACCAGTAGCTTGGTAACTTATGCCACGACTTGAAGCCGTGGCGTAAGTTATTAGTCATTAGTACATCTTTCACGATTTTCGTATACTCGATATTATTGACTAAGACGGCAAACGGCGATTTATCCCATACATTGAAGGAATGGGATAAATCGCCGTCTTTTGTAAAAAGTTGAGCATTATCTTTCTAACTCTGACTTTTCCATATTCCGTGAAAAGTCAGATATAACTCTGGTCAAGTCATCTATATTAGAGGTGCTTTTTAGTACGTGGGCACTGACTTAAGCATTGGATATTATTTCTAGCTGTTGCTGCCGGATTGCAATTTCAATTTGACATGTTTCAATCTCAGCTTGAAGTTCAGCACGTAATTCAAGTGATGTAAGTGGTTGAATTTTCTGCTCTTCAAGATGTGACACTTCTGAG
The DNA here is from genome assembly GCA_019359215.1 of Nostoc indistinguendum CM1-VF10. Classification (GTDB taxonomy): domain Bacteria; phylum Cyanobacteriota; class Cyanobacteriia; order Cyanobacteriales; family Nostocaceae; genus Nostoc; species Nostoc indistinguendum. The sequence goes on from JAHHHS010000164.1 coordinate 3,263, forward strand.
AAATCGTTTTTATCTAGCACAGCATAACGCCAAGATTCGTTACATAAGCCAGCCAGTAGATTATTGGGTGGATAATACTGAATCCCAACAATCACTCCCTGCTTAGTTCTCTGCCCGAAGGAAAATTTGGGTAATGTCCAATGATTGGGAATAGTGACAACTTTTGAAGTTTCCATGCGATTGCTCCTATTGTTGTTTTGATTGTGTTTGTACTACTCGCTGCTGCCTTTTCTCTACCAAAATCTGACCCATAGATCCTCCAGTACCCAGCCCAAACATGGATGTAGTAATCGTGTACATTGTATTTCTGCCAAAAACTTGCACTCCTAAATACCCAATAGATATGGCAGTTAATGTGTTAATCAGACTTACAGCAATTAGTTGTGCTTGATTCCGTTCCATAATTAGAATGCCTTTTCCTGATAGAGGTTATGATTTGAATGATTTTGCTATTACGTAATCGCGCCACCGCTCAACAAATAGAACAAATGTTTACTGAACACAAGTTCTACATCAAAGCCGCAGTCGATATCGAGCGTCGGGTGCTGGTTGGTGGTGGAGGTCTACATGCTGATTGTGAAGAAAAATTGCTAGATGACGGCAGTAGACAACAAAATATTTGGGCTGCCAGTTTTATGCCAATAACTGGAAAAATCATTTATGAATCAATGGTTAATCTTCGTCCCCGGCAAAATCGCAAGGGCGGAACTTTTAGACCCTAATATTAGAGAAAGGGTAGCTCAACTGATTAACGAGTTCCTAGGAAATTTATGATCGAAGTGACACCAAAGCAACAAATTTTTATGCAAGATGATGTGACTACACGTTTACGTCGTCTAGCTACACACTTATCACAGATTCAATCTTTGTGGACTCAAGGCTCATCAGAGGATTTAATACTGGCTTTGGTTAATGAAAGCAGATACTTTATTGAGTGGACTGTGCCAGACATGGTAAAGGCAGATGATATTGACCGAGCCTGTGAATTAGTTGATTTAGTTCGTCTTCTGACTCGTTGGCTATTCCATTGGGACGATATCTGGACTGATGCTGAACAAAAGCAATCTGCATCTGTTGAAATTTCGTATTGGTTACAGCGAGTTTTGGAAATATCACGTACAGAACCGGAATCACTCAGTGCCTGAACTTTATGAATTCTGATTCTGTTTGACTAGCACCGAACGCAAGTACTGCCGACAAGCTGCTTCTCCCCGATAAATCAGAATACGAAGCGCCTGTACTTCCTGGATGGGAGAAACACAGATTTCGGCGAACGCACAGTAATCAAATTCTGTTGCGAACGCACATAGTCTTGATAGTACTGCTCTAATTCCTGAATCTTGCAGTTTAACTCCTGTATCTGCCGTAATACCTGTGTCAGGGACGATTCTTTGTTTTGAGAGCGGTTGTCCAAAGTTAATGTCATGTTATTGCTCCTTATTTAGATTGTTAAAAGCCTTGCCAATCAGGGCATTTCGCGCCCTCAATGCCTTGGGGATGAACAGAACAAATTAGAGGGGAGCCGTTGTAAGAGATCCCGTGATAGTATTTGCAACCTATACAACTGGTGGGTCTAGTTAAAGGTCGAGGTTGACGCAACATAACTTGGTCAATCTCACTTTGGCCAGTAATTCGGTCAACCATGAATGCTGTAATCCCAGTCCCGGCTATTGCTCCACCAATGGTGTACATGATATTTCTGCCGAAATATTGAGTGCCGAAATATCCACAAATAATTGTTGCTGCTGCTGCACTAATACAAGAGATGAAAACTGGTCGTTTCATATTTATCACTGCTTTTTTGGTGGTTCGTACTTAGATAATAGAGCGCCAAAATCGTAAATTGTTACTGTTGGTTTTGGTTCTGCTTCCGGTTCCGGCTCCGGTTTTGGAAATGACTCTATTACCAGTTCTGGGCTACCCAAACCGACTGAATTTCTAATTTCCTGCTCCATGTTTAGATTCTCTTTGTTGATTAACTTGCTCCACTTCATCAATTTCTCCCAGAATATTGAAAGCATTGTTTAACACCAGATCATTTGATGTAGAGAAGTACTCGGACGATTGAATTTTACGATAATCTCGACTACTCCCCACAAGCCGCAATGTATGTTGACAACCCTGTAATATAGCTCGAATCTCTGGTGTAGTTAATTTAATTTCCATTGCTGATCCTCCTAAAATTTATCTCGTTGAATACTGAGACTTGCTCCGACTAAAGAACTGCCCAAAAAGCCTGAGAAACTAACTAACATCATCCCCAAGCAGGTTTTTTTCTGATGCTGCCAATGTTGAGAACTTGTGGCAATCTCCATTCCCCAGCATCCCATTGCCCCTACTCCTGAAAACCCAGTTAAGAGCAGAGAGACAATTGCAGTTGTTTCTATGGTGCGATCAATGAAAATCCTGGGGTTGAATCTTCTCCTAGTACGGCGGCGAAGAACCATTTTACTCTTGTGGTTTAATTGAGATTGGTAAACAACTTGTTTGTGGTTAGTCATTTGGCATCCTCCAATTCAATAAAAAACCCTGCACCAGTATTCTTAATCTTTACTTTTCTTTGATTGACCAAGCTTTGAATCACTCCCAGGCTAAATTTGATCTGGCACAATCCAGCGCTACCTCCACAACGACGGAGATACTGTAGGCACAGTGAGGACTGGTCAGTAGAGGTGGGGTAAGTAGATTTTCTCGGCATGATATTTTTCCTGTCGATGTTATGAGAAAATATGATTGCTTCAATTCAGTTCAGGCAATTGTGCAAGCGCTCCCTCCATCCAGTCGCTGATTGCTGTTGTTTCATCTACCCCTCGTGCTACAGCGTCAACGACATACTTTTGATAAGAGTTAGCAGCATGATTCGGATGTCCAAATTTATTACCAGCCCAAGCCAAACACATGGTTTTCACTAGTTCATCAATTTGAAGAGAATCAAGCTCACTCGGACTCGTAACATTTCGAGAATGCAGCCACTCTTTGACTAAATCCAATGGATAATTTAAAAGTGTGCGAACTTCTTTGACTCGCAAATCTTTTGGGCTGATTGATGGTGTAGTTACAGCTTGTTTTGGTGGCTGGACTCTATATTGTTGATTGTCTTTGCGGGGTCTAATGTTATTCTGGGGCTGTTCAGGCTTTTGAGGAGTAGTTGCGCCTTCAGCATCATTATCTTCATCTGCCGTCACCGATAAAATTGCACAAACTGCATATCGCCGTGCATAAGTTAATGCTGCACCAAACTTCTGAGAATCACTGATTTCGGGTAAAGGGTAAGTGCTGGTGATACTCTCTCCAGACTCATGAAAAATATGAGTCCGTAGTACGGTTTTACCTTCAAATATTTCGGTAGTTTGAATTATCACTAATCCATATTTACTAAGTCCGGGGGTGACAGCATCTAATACAGCATCTAGTGTTGCATATTTGCGCTTGTAGTGAGGATTAGTACCGTCTTTTTGAATGGGGTTAAACTCTGCCTTTGCCTTGATTAAAGCTTTGATTAGTTCTTGCATTGTCTAGTTCCTCTCATCTTACCAATCGCTTTCGTTGATATCACCAGACACTTTTTTGCTAGATTTAGCCTTAGTAATTTGAAACTCTGAGGTTTTTAGCACAGACATTGCCGCTTGTTTTACCGAAGTTTTAGCTTGATGATAGAGGAATTGGGTTATTCCATCCGCGTCTTCTCCATCTTCTACTTGCGCCCATAAAGAACAACCCAGTTCCAGCGATTCATAGTCGCCTAGATTAAATTTCCTAGAGTAGCTAACAGATACAGTAGTAAATTTCATGTGATTTCAATTTTGGTATATATTGGTTGTCAATTTTATCCGGTAGTATCAACTATCTCAATGCTGAGTCTTTGACATAAATCACTAGCTTTTACACCAACAACTCCTGGCTCAATTTCAGTAGATAATTCCTCAATAATTGAGTGAAAGCCAGGGTCTTGCTCATTGATTTCTAATTCAATCAAACCTGCTTTTCTTGATACAACAGTTGCCCAAGTTGGCAAAGGTTGAGGAATACTGGTTGCATAAAGTTTCATGATTCTGCATCCTGATTAAACTTGACCTCAACTATTTCTTCTACACAAGCCATTACCTCACCCAAATAATGGAGAACATCGCCCAAATGAGTTGCTGCCTCTGGGTCAATCCTTTTATCGGCAATCAACAAGAGCCAGTTTTTATCTTGAGCAATTGCCTGAATATTTACGTAACATGAGTTGAACTGGTTCAGTATTTCTATCGGTTCCATTGGCTTATCCGATGAGTTGTGTTGTTCTATTCCGATAAACTGATAATTTAGCTTTGTTCTTCAGTTACAGGTGGGTTTTACTGCCCACCTATTTTTACGCTGCAACTGAATCTTTCGGTTGTGGCACGTATCTTTTCAGCTTTTCCCACTCCTCAAAAGTCAGTGCATCAAATTCAATATCTAGCAACTCTTCTTCTGTGGGTGGTTGTTCTGTAGTAGCCGTAAAGTAGCCTGCCATTGTCATGGAGTTGTCTAATCCCACTGCTGTATCAACCGGCTCGGCGTATCGAATCTTATCTACAGCATTTGACCAGTGCGTAATGTACTGAAATATCACCCCAATCATCGAATCACCTTTGTAGACACGATAATTTCTGGGGCAAGCTCCATTCACGTATACAAGTTTGTAGGGAGGAATTTCTTCTACCTCTGCATTAGGGTTGGTTGGAGGTAGGAGTATTTTCTCTCTTGGATCATCGGACTGGGCTTCTTGAAGAGAAAGTGCGGTAATCATAGTCCGTGTGGCATGATGATTTGAATTGTCATAAATGTCGTTGTAGCGGCGATCGCTTTTCTCTTGGACTGCAATCGCCTTTTTCACTTCAGGGATTTTTTACACCTGTGCGTTTAAAGCTGCTGGAGGGTGCATAATTTTCAGTTGATGGTTATCGAAACCCGAATCTTGAGGTGTGGGGTTATCTGCTGTACTTTGTGCCATGATTGTGTTTATTCGAGATTAAACTTGTTGGCGATTGCAATTCTTTTGGTGTGCAATCGCCTTTCTCACTTTCAGCAACTTACGCTGCTACTGCCGCTCGGACTCCCAACAACGCAATCATATCTTTTGCACTGCTAGCAACACGATTCACTCCGTACTGTCTTGGTCTTGCATACCAGCTTTGTTGATTGCACCCGACGAAGCCGACCAAATGCCCGTCTCGGTAAAGTTTGGTGCTAAACGAGAGCCAATCAATTTCGCCGTGGTACAGACCAAAAGCAGTGCAAGCTGTTTCCAGTTCATCGCTGAGGCGTTCGTTGCGTTCCCGTGGGCTTTCTGGGAGAGTCGCTTTGACTTCTGCAACTCTTGTAGCGAACCAGTTGCGATCGAAGGGTAGCCGTCCGCCATCGAAGAACTGCACCCATACGGTGATTCCGCCTTCTATCCAGATGGTACGAATTGATTCGGGTTGGACTTCGATAATCTCGCCAATGATGCGGCGGTCACGAGATGTTAGGGGGTCTTGTGTGGGAGCTACAGCTTCGGCTTGGGATTCGAGAAGGTGGTTTAGTTCGTGCTTGGGCTAAAGCTTGTTCGTCTATTGTGTTGCAGTGAAAGCTTCTTGGTGCTTGCTGTAAATAAGCAAAGTAGTTCATAATAGTAGTCTCCTTTTTAGGAACAAAGGCGATCGCACTGCTTACCAGGCTTGGGGCGATCGCTTTTTGTTATTCTGTATTTACCCCTCTTGTGTCACTTTAGGAGAAGCGAATCGCTGTAAGCCTTCTAGAGCTTTCATCTCTGGGTTTTGGCTATAAATTCTAGTTTCTGTTAGTAAATAAAGTCTCAAAGCTTCATTCAATTAAAGGTTGAGACTTCCGCTTCGATTATTGTTTTCCAAAAGTGACATAACAGGGTTACTTTAACCTTTAGAGTAATACTTGTCAATACATCACGATACATATTATTCAATACCTTGCAATACAAGTTTGAGCAAGAGTAAATTTAGGGTGTAAGGACTGAAGAAGTGTATGGCTAATTTTAAAAAACAAAGGACTTTTATCTCGTTTGAAATAGACCCTGAGATTAGAGAAGCGTTCAGTCAACAACTGAAATCTGAAGGTAGAACGGTGTCAGCCGTTCTTAAACAGTTTATTGAGGATTATTTGAAGTCCACTGAAAAACCGCAAGACCTAACAGAGGTAATCAAGCGATTGGAAGAAGTTGAGAGAAAAGTTGGCATTGAGAACAATCGACTAGTGGGGGAATCAGCCGCCTGAGAGAGGAGAACGAATCTCTTAGGCAAACTCACGCTCAACTATTAGAACTACTCAACAAAGACAAACCCGCCAACGATCAGGCGGGTTAAGTCTTTTTTAGGGGATATATAGCTTTTGCAATACAAGTATTGTAAAATCGATACAAAAGAGAGGCGATTCCCCTAGCATGGAGAAAGATAATGGATCAAGATAGACGGCTAGAGCGAATAGAAGTGACATTAGACCGAGCAGTATCAGATTACCTTGTCAGGCAATTCGGCAATGGAGTAGAAAACAAGCAGTCTGATTAACTATTACACTGCCGCATACTAAAAGCGATCGCCGCCGGCAAAGCACTGCGATCGCTTGCTCAAGTCGTGAACTACAAAGTGAGCTAATTACGATGTTGACATATTTTTGGTCTGATCCAAAATCAGCCAACTGCTCACTTTGCTGCTAATTGCACTCCCTGGTTGATACAGGACAAGCATTTACCAAACGTGGGTAACAATCATGCTGACACTAGAACCCGAAACCATATCAGCACTCGATTACAGTGTTGTCAACACCAGCATCCAAGAAACCTTCACCGCCATCGACAGATTCGAGTGGCAAGCATCCGATGAACTTCGACTGATGCGAGACAACCACTATTACAAAGATGGTGGACATAAGAGCTTTGAAGAATATTGCGATAACGAGTTAACTAAACACGGGGGATATAGGCGTGTCAGGGATTTGCTGTCTGCCAAGAAAGTAGTTGATACTCTGCCAGGAGAACTCAGGGAAAAGATTACTAAACCATCCCAGACACGATCCTTACTCCGGCTGGTCAAAACTCCTGACAAGTTACACGAAGCTGTTGCGATCGCAGCCCAAGAAAAACCCTTCCCTACTGCGGCTGACTTCGCCAAAGCAGTGCAGCAAGTTGCACCAACAAAAAAACGCGCCACAAAAGCCGAAAACCCTAAAACGCAATTGTGTAATTCTGTGACTGTCTCATCACCAGAACATCCTCGTTATGGAGAGTCGGGAGTGATTTCAGCAGACGCACCAAATCATTGGCAGCAGATTGTCACTTTCCCTGATGGCGAGAGGCTGTTGGTTAACAATGCCGATCTAGATGCCCCCAGTGTCCCATTCCCCAGAAAACAGAACTATCCACCAGAATACACTGAGGCAATTGCCCAAATTAAAGAACAGCATCAGCAAGAGTTAGAGCGACTTTCTAACGAATTGAGGATTGGTTTACAAACAGAAGCAGCTACCAGAGCCGAAGCCCAGGTACTTGAACAAATTCAATCCTTACAGCAGCTGTACAAGCAGCAGAAGGAGCAAAATATTCAGTTGCAGCAGCGCTTAGACGAGATGGAGGAGTTGAGGAAACTGGAAATTGAGAATCAACAACTCCACCAACGGATTCAGGATTTGGAAAACGCCGTACAACAGCATCCTGTCCAACAGTGGGGAAATACTCTCACACAGCAAGCGACCAAAGCATTGAATAAACAAGTGAAGCAAGCACTAGAGCAGACAATTGATCTGCGATCGCTGGCCCAGGAACCGCCAAAAGAAAATGCCCAGGAATGCTTACGTTTAATGGGCATGGCTTTGAAAAACTTAGCCAGTGCCATGAACAACACTCAGGCATTGGAGGCAGCAGCGCTAATTCTGGGAAGCGAACCTACACCAATTGCGATTGCTTACCGTGCGGAACAATTGGAAATGCTACCCCAAGCTGTTAGTGACATTAGGGCAGTGCTAGCTAAACCGGGGTGTACGTGGCAGGACTATTGGGCAGTGGCGCAAGAGTATGAGGTGATTAAATCAGACTACTGGGCAGAATTGACCACCCAAGAGACTGATTTAATTATTGCACTCCAAAAAGTATCCTCTCAATCAGACACTATTGGCATTGGGTCTATTGTTGCTCACGCTGACCCTTACCGCACTTTGTATGTCGAGAGGGGCGAGGTGGTAGAAGAATTAGGTGAAGAGTTGGTGGTTGCTTGGGACTGCTGGAAAAAACAATCAAAAAAGACTGACAGGTATTTCCGAGACGAGTTGCGCTTTTGGAAAGGCGAAAACAAGTAGATAACAACTCACTTTGAGGTAGCTAAAAGACTTAAACACGGCATTGCAACCATGCCGCTCATATTGTCATGCAAATTTTGGGGGAATTATGACTACAGTATTAAAAGCAATCAATGGTGGCAGCAAACAGCGAAGCGATCACAAACTTGCTGACGCAGAGAAATCGATTAGACCACATTGCAAAGTATCAATTGAGGATATTAACTGGGTTCGCCAACAGCCTCCGTCTGTGCAGCAACTTTGGTTAGATAGCGTGGCGGCTGAACAGTTTGGTGGTTCTGCCCATAAACTCGATACTAACCTCACCTACAAATCTTTGCAAAAAGCAGGTGCAGCATTGACTGCTCAAGGATTGTTTCAGTTTGAGGAGTTGTTTGGGCGCTTGCCCTCCGGTAGACCTGGGTTAATTGGTTATCGGGTTCGCAACCTTCACGGTTATTACAATCGCTTTTACTGGGAATCGTCCACGTCTGAAGAAACCAATTCTTGTGACGAGAAAGCCCTCCACGCCGGGGAGAAAACAAATGCGCCCGGACGGAATGAAAACCACCCGAAAGTGGAACAAATCCACACTGATTTGGAATCATTCCAAAAGAATGGTCAAAAAAGTGAGGTATGCTGCGGGTTTCAAAAACCTAACAACGTTTCTAACAACCCGTTAACTACCTACCAACAACCAACTAAGGTTGTTGGTATGGTAGTTGGTTCTGACGCGCTAACTGAAAATTCGCGTGACGAGGAGACGGCTCATGCGCCCCTCAAGGGCGCATCGCCTTCACGTATCGAAAGCGCGTCAGAACTTGAAGACTCGCCTACGGCGAATGACTGTATATCGCTGGCGCTTGTGGATGATGTACAGAGTAATCCCGCTTCTCTACGAGACGCTACGCGAACGCTGTTGGCTGAAAATCAAGATTGTGGTGAGGAAGTGAGAGACTATCATGGAGGTGCTTTTTCCGCCGCACCCGTTGCACAAAATGAATTTTATTTAAGTTCAGTGATCGCTTATAAAATACAGGAAGAAGTAGAACAAAGTAATCCTACTTCGTTGTTGGTTGAAAACTCAGTTTCTAGTGTAAAAATCAAAACAGTTGACGAGGGTAAAAGTTCCGCCGTACCTGTGCCACAGCCTGAAAAATGGTCACATAAGGCGATTGTAACGAGGTCAAATCTGCGACCGGAGCGTATGCAGAAACTGAAACTTGCGGCGAATTCGGGGCAGAATCCGGGGTTGGAGTACTTGCAAGAGTGTTGGGATGATGCGGCTTTACAGATTGTGATCAAAAAACTCCTGGCGAAGTTTCCGCAGTGGGGGGTTGCGGTTGTGGATGGGGTGTTGGTGAAGTGGAATGAGTAGCGATGTCTACGACGGGCTACCCCTACGCTCTCAAGTGCTGACATACTGGGGTACTCGCTCCCACTGCTAACACCATGCTGTTTCTACCAACAACATTTTTTTGCCGTTGGTGAAGAGGTTTTCTTATATTTTCACAACTTACTAATCGATGCGATTTTACTACTCACACGCTCACACACCTAGTTTTGTGATTCGTATTCTTCATAAATTCTTACAGCAGCTTCGAGGTATCGCTCTAATAGACGACGATCAGATATATTAGGTAATAATAATTCAACGGCCATAGTAGTCTCCATTACTCCACCATGCTCTTCTCCTTCTTTAAAAGCTGCAATAGAATCCCACAGTCGAGCTATGGCTGTTTGAATTTCTTCCCTTTCAGGCAAATACCATATTTCTCGACTCATCTCAAAACACTGTGAAGAAGTTAAAACATTTTGTTCTTCCAATGCTTGCTGAATATATTTATTAAGCTGTAAAAGTTTATTTGATTTCATCTCGGATGCATATATTTGTATGCATTCTACTGCCCAGTAATTCGCCAAACTATAATGATACTTTTGTAATCTGTTTGCAACTGGATAAGCCCAAAGTATCTTTTTTAGTTTGTTTTACATTTTCTATTAATTGTTTCATAACTGTAACTATACCTACCGATCTAATAATGTTAGTGCGGCTGACTGCCCTATAACTGGTTCTGTATCGTCACAGCCTGAAAAATGGTCACACGAGGCGATTGTTGCGCGGTCAAATGCACGACTGGAGCGGATGCAGAAACTCAAGGTGGCAGACAATTCAGGGCAGAATCCGGGGTTGGAATACTTGCAGGAGTGTTGGAATGATGATCCGGCTTTGCAGATTGTGATTAAAAAGGTGCTGGTGAAGTTTCCGCAGTGGAAGATTGTGTTTGTGGATGGGGAGTTGGTTGATTGGGAGGAGTAGCTTGAGAACTTTATAAAGTAAAGTTTTGTAAATTTCTCAAGTTCTTGCGAAAAACTTGAGTTTTCTGGTGAAAACTTAGTAGCCTAATTACTAGCTACTAAATAGCTACTAACTTGATTCATGCTTAACTAAAGTTTGCTGCTGCTATTCATAGAGGCTTGCAATGTCAGGTTTAGGTTTTACTCATTGGGGTGCTTTAGTGGCTATCGCTGTCGGTGTCAGCTTTTGTACCATTGATTATGCGAACGCTCAAATTACTCCAGATGGCACTTTACCTAATAACACTAGCGTCACGCAGGATGGGAAAACTTTTGATATTACCGGAGGGACACAAGTCACCTGAGTTCGATGTAAGAAAATCAGCTAAAAATGAGTATTCAAAAGGGTTAGAGGCTTTTAGCTAGAGAGACTATATTCTCAATAATTAAAATTTATTGAGAATTAATAGAAAACCAGGCTAGA
>JAHHHS010000166.1 GCA_019359215.1 Nostoc indistinguendum CM1-VF10
GGTCATCTCAAGTTTTTGGTCAGTCCATGCTCTCAAAAAGAAAAACTGTATTTTCGACCTCAATCGACGACACAATAATTGTATGAAGTTTTTTGAGCAATTTCCCTACAAAATCAACACCCTAGCCACAGCCCAAGCTGAACTCGACACCCACCTCGAAACCCAAGCCGAAGCTGTAGCGACAACCAAAGACCCCCTAACATCTCGTGACCGCCGCATCATTGGCGAGATTATTCAAGTCGAACCGGAATCTGTCCGTACCATCTGGATAGAAGGCGGGATTACCGTATGGGTGCAGTTAGTCGGTGGGGGACGGCTACCGTTTGACCGAGACTGGTTCGCTACAAGAGTGGCGCAAGTAAAAGCGACTCTACCAGAAACCCCATTAGAAAGGAACGAACGATTGAGCGATGAACTAGAAAAAGCCTGCACTGTTTTTGGTTTGTACCACGGCGAAGTTGATTGGTTATCTTTTAGCACCAAACTCTACCAAGACGGGCGTTTTGTCGGCTTCGTCGGGTGCAATCAAGAAGGGTGGTACGGAAGACCAAGACAGTACGGACTCAATCGTGTGGCTCCGAGTGCTGAACAAGTGATTGCATCGTTGGGAGTCCGAGCGGTACTAGCGGCTTAGTTGCTGAAGGTAGAAAGGGCGATTGCACACCAAAAGAATTGCAATCGCCAAGAAGTTCTCGGACAAACACAATCATGGCATAAAGTACAGCAAGTAACCAGTTACTTCAAGTAGGTAACTCTCAGAAGGAAATTCTCCTACCTACTACAGATGCGAACGCAGACGTGTAAGAAATATCTAGCCCTGGAAGTGAGGAAAGGCGATTGCTTCTCCAAAAGAAATGCAATCGCCTCTACAACTAAATTTATGACAATTCAAATCATGGCACACAGAATATGATTAGCTCACTTTCTCTTCAGGAAGCCCATTTGAAAGAGTCTCTTGACAAGATACTGTTACCTCCAACCGACCCCAACGCAGAGGTGCAAGAGATTTTTGGGTTCAAGCTGGTTTACGTTGGCGGAGGTTGCCCCAGGAATTATCGAGTGTACAAAGCTGATTCAATGATTGGGGTGATATTTCAACACATCACCCACTGGTCAAATGCTGTAGATAAGATTCGATATGCCAAAGCGTTGGGTGCAGCAGTCGGACTTGATGAGTTTTTGAAAGTGGCAAGGGTATCAACAACGGCTATAGAACAACTGCCTACAGAAGAAGAGTTATTGGATAAAGAATTCGATGCACTGACGAGTGACGAGTGGGAGCGGTTAAAGAGATACGTTCCACAAGCTCGCTTATTTAGTTGCAGCGTAAGGAAACGGGTGGGCAAGATAGACCCACCTATTAGGAAGGAGCAAACTTAAATTTTATCCAAATAGAACAACACAACTCATCGTATAAGCCAATGGAACCGATAGAAATACTGAAGGAATTCAACTCGTGCTACATAAATATTCAAACGATTGCCCAAAACGAAAACTGGCTCTTGTTGATTGCGGATAAAAAGATTGATCCAGAAGCAGCCGCTCACTTGGGCGATACATTGCATTACTTGGGCGAGGCAATGGGTTGTGTCGAAGAAATTGTTGAGGTCAAGTTTAATCAAGAGGCAGAAGTATGAAACTCTACGCAACCAGTATTTCTGAAGCTTTACCAAGTTGGGCAACTGTTATATCCAATAATGCAGGTTTGATGGAGATAGAAATCAATGATGAAGACCCTGGCTTTCATTCAATAATTGAGGAATTAACTACTGAAATTGAGCCAGGAATTGTTGGTGTAAAAGCTAGCGATTTATGTCAAAGACTCAGCATTGAAATGGTTGATACTAGCGAAGAGAATTAACAACCGATATATACCAAATCCAACATCTTATGAAATTCACAACTGTATCTGTTAGCTACTCTAGAAAATTCAATCTTGGCGACTACGAATCGTTAGAACTGGGTTGTCCTTTATGGGCGCAAGTAGAAGATGGGGAAGACGCTGACGGAATAACCCAATTCCTCTATCATCAAGCCAAAGCTTCGGTAAAACAAGCGGCAATGCCTGTGCTGAAAGCCTCAGAGTTTCAAATAAATAAAGCTAAGTCTAGCAAAAAAGTGTCTGGTGATATTAACGAAAGTGATTGGTAAAAGAGGATCTGGACAATGCAAGAACTAATCAAAGCTTTAATCAAGGCAAAGGCAGAGTTTAACCCCATTCAAAAAGACGGCACTAATCCTCACTACAAGCGCAAATATGCAACACTAGATGCTGTCTTGGATGCTGTCACCCCCGGACTCAGTAAACATGGATTAGTAATAATTCAAACTACTGAAATCTGTGAAGGTCAAACAACGCTGCAAACTCATTTGTTTCATGAATCTGGAGAGCGCATCACCAGCACTTATCCTTTACCTGAGATTGCTGACTCTCAAAAGTTTGGTGCAGCTTTAACTTATGCACGGCGATATGCGGTTTGTGCAATTTTATCAGTCACGGCTGATGAAGATAATGATGCTGAAGGTGCAAATGCTCCTCAAAAGCCTGAACAGCCCCAGAATAACATTAGACCCCGCAAAGACAATCAACAGTATAGAGTCCAGCCACCAAAACAAGTTGTAACTCCATTATCAATCAACCCAAAAGATTTGCGAGTCAAAGAAATTCGCACGCTTTTAAATTATCCGTTGGATTTGGTAAAAGTTTGGCTGCATTCTCGAAATGTTACGAGTCCGAGTGAGCTTGATTCTCTTCAAATTGATGAACTAGTGAAAACCATGTGTTTGGCTTGGGCTGGTAATAAGTTTGGGCATCCAAATCATGCTGCTAACTCTTATCAGAAACACGTAATCGATGCTGTATTGCGAGGTGTTTCTGAGATGGAAGCAATTCAAGCATGGATGGAAGGAGCGCTTGCACAATTGCCTGAACTCAATTGAATAACACTAATAGGAAAAATATCATGCCGAGAAAATCTACTTACCCCACCTCTACCGACCAGTCACACCAATGCTTACAATACCTCCGACGCTGTGGAGGTAGCGCACGGTTGTGCAGTATTAAATTTAGCCTGGGAGTAATTCAAGGCTTGGTAAATCAAAGAAAGATAAAGATTACCAATACAGGTGCAGGTTTCTATGTTCAATTGGAGGATGTAAAATGAAAACACAGAAAGTAACCCATCAATCATCTTTGGCTTCAAACACTCGTAATAAATTAGTTCTTCGTCGGACTCGAAAAAGATTTAGCCCCAGAATTCTCATCGACCGCACCATAGAAACAACTGCAATCGCCTCTCTGCTTTTAACTGGGTTTTTAGGAGTAGGGGCAATAGGGTGTTGGGGGCTGGAGATTATTGAGACTAATACTAATCTCAACATAATCATCTCTGGTTGGGAGCAACAGAAAAATATTTGCCTAGGTGCAATGTTGGTCAGTTTTTCCGCCTTCTTAGGGAGTTCTTTAGTCGGAGCAAGTTTTAGTATTCGTCAAGACAAGTTTTAAAAGGAGAAACAACGATGGAAATTAAGTTAACCACATCAGAGATTCGGACTATATTGCAAGGAGGCGTTGTTGCGTGAATAGGGAGAAATGGTAAATTTTACTTATCCCCTTTCTACTCCCAGCTTGACCATGAAAACCAAAGCGAAGTATAAGGTTCGCAACTGGAACGCTTATGATGCAGCGCTTAAGCAGCGAGGCAGTATTACCTTCTGGGTGAGTGAGGAGGTGGTGGAGCAGTGGCGCAATGAAAAAAAAACCGGACGAAAAGGAGCTTCCAACTATTACAGCGACGTGGCAATCGCAACAATGGGGACGATTCAATCGGTGTTTCATTTACCTGGGCGGCAAGCAGGAGGTTTTTTGGAATCGCTGTTCACGCTCATGGGGGTTGAGCTAGAAGTACCAGATCACTCCACGCTGTCCCGTCGTTTGAGCTTTCTTGTCAGTGGAACTGCCAGTAGTTCCAAAGAATAAGGCTATTCATGTCGTGGTGGATTCGACCGGAGTAAAAGTATATGGTGAAGGCGAGTGGAAAGTTCGCACACATGGAGTTGGTAAACGGCGTACATGGCGCAAGTTGCATTTAGGAGTTGATGAGGGAAGCGGGGAGATTTTGGCTGCTGTAGTCACTACTAATGATGTCGCTGATTGCGAGGTACTACCTGACTTGTTGGAGCAGATTGAGCATCCGATAGCGCAACTATCTGGTGATGGTGGCTATGACACATTCGACTGTTACGATGCGTTCACGAAGTGTGCCGAAGGTATCGCACAACGGGGTGCCACAGCGAGTATTCCTCCGCGCAGTAACGCCAAGATTCAACAACATGGTAACCGTAAAGCACCTCCTCATCCAAGAGATGAGAATCTGCGCTCAATACATCAAGTTGGACGCAAGCAATGGAAGCAACAAAGCGGATATCATCGGCGTTCGCTGTCTGAAACAGCTATGTTTCGCCTCAAAATTATTTTCGGAGGCAAGTTAAGACGACGATTTTTTGACAATCAAGCCGTTGAATTATTCTTGCAATGTGCTGCCCTTAATCGCATGATCCAGTTGGGCAAACCCGATAGCTACAAAATTGAAAACTAAATCACAATTTCACTAAGCAAAGGTGTGTGCTTTTTTTGTTTCATGCAACAAAGCCTATTTAAATGCTTTACCGTCAACTTTGTTAGGCACATGGACTAACGATGAAGATGTAGTTAGCGTCAATACCGATGATGATATTGCTATTGAGGTTAACTCCGATGTCACGGTTAATACTTTGGAGGGAGACGACAAAATCTCCGGTACTAGTACTAGCGTTGGTAATAATGACGATGGCAATATAGATGATATTGGAATTGCTAATGCAGGCACTATTAATACTGGCAAGGGTAATGATAGGCTCACTGGTACTGGCAACTTCACAGGAATCTACAATGCCTATAAAAGCACCATTAATACTGGCGCGGATCATGACACAATAATTGCTACTGGCAACTACGTAGGCATCTACAACCAGGGTACTATTAACACTGATGACGGTGATGACACAATCACTGTTACAGGCAATTACGCAGGCGTCTATAACTTGAATCGCATCAATACTGGTAAAGGTAAAGATATCATCACTGGCTCTGGTACCAATAATGGCATCTGGAACGACTATGCCAGCAAAATCGATACCGGTTCTGGCGACGATATCATAACTGGCACTACTGACGGCGAGTCCGGCATCATCAACTTCAAGCTCTTTAAACTCGATGGCACTACTATAGATGGTATAATCGATACGGGTACTGGGAACGACACAATTACTGGCACTGGTGGTTTAAACGGCATCGGCAACGGTGGCACAGTTAATACGGGTACTGGGAACGATACAGTTTCTGGCACTGGTCAGAACGGCATCCAAAACAGTGGCACAATCAATACGGGTACTGGGAACGACACAATTACTGGCATTGGTAATAACGGCATCGACAACAGTGGTACTATTCGTACTGAGGCTGGTAACGATATTGTCGATGGTCTAACAGGTGGCTTTGTTGGCAATGGCAGTATTATTGTTGGAGATGGCAATGATATCGTCAAAGGATTTGGGGGTGGATTCTTTGATGGTGGGAATGGCAAAGATCAGCTGCTGTTTGATTTTGGAACCTACACTGTCTCAGGTAGTGCAAATTCTGCTGGCTTCTATACAATCAGCAATGGTATAACAGATATGCTGGTACAGAATTTCGATCTGATTAGTAGTACCAATAATCCGGCAACCATTTTTTCTTTCTCTAGTGTTATTGGTCAGACTTTTACGGTATGAACTGTGCCCAACAGCCCCTCTTCAAATGCAGAAGGCTGCTACAGCATTAATCGCTGCCTTTAGGCACTTGCCATGAATTAAATCGCTCAGGCAGTCGCTCATGGGGAAACCTCTTCCGTCGCTGTCGCACAAGGCTATAGTAGTTAAACATTTGTGCCGAGCGCACCTGTTGGGCGAAGGCGACGGTGAGCGATTTTATTTTTTTGTTCTCCCTACACTCAGAGGCTGTTTCTAAAGAAAAGTAAAGCTAATACTTTGGAGGAGTAAGAGAACATTCCTAGAAAGAGACAGCACTTCCGGCAGATATGAGGTACATCCATCCTCAAAGCTGAAAGCTATGCTAGGAGAGGAGCAAGGAGAAAACTGTATTGCATAATAGCGGGAAGTGCTGTAAGGATGATGAAAGGGGTGAGAAACGCTTTATATCCACTTATAACGTCACCTCGTTTCATGATTGCTTCGTGTCACAGTTCAAAGCATTTGCACACCACCACTCACGGGTAAATATGCCCCGGTAATAAATTTTGCTTCGTCAGATGCTAACAGCAAAATGGCTCCGGCAACATCCTCTGGCAGCCCATTTCGCTTTAATGGCACCATTTGAGCCGAAACGTCTTTATGTTCTTGAGGTAATCGGGCTGTGGCATCGGTCAGGGTTAATCCAGGCGAAACGACATTAGCACGAATGCCGTGAGGGCCAAGTTCCAGTGCTAGACTTTTGATGAAGGCATCTAATCCAGATTTGGCGGTACTATGAGCGATAAATCCTTCTCCTGGATGGCGAGATAAGCTACTGCTGACAGCAATGATGCAACCTCGCTTGTGTTCTATCATCGAGGGAACAACTGCTTTACAGGGCAAGAAAGCGCCTTTGAGTTCTCCGACCAATTTTGCTTCAAAGTCTGACCACTGGTAATCCACAAAAGGAGCCATTGCAAAATTCGCGTTAGCATTAATTACCAACGTATCAATAACACCAAAGGTATCTACAACCTGCTGCACCATTGCATCTACAAGTTGTGGATCGCGCACATCGGCTTTAACTGCCATTGCCCGACCACCATCAGACGTAATCAATTCAACAACTTCCACAGCGGCGGCTTCACTGCCATAGTAATTTACGCCAACCGCAGCACCATGCTGTCCTAACAGTTTGGCGGTTGCTGCACCAATGCCGCGACTTGCGCCTGTGAATCCGCATCGGCTGCTGAACTTGCTCGAAATCTTCGGGATTGTTTAGGCTTGAACTTCAGGAGGTGCTTGGTCAGGATCAATTAACGGACTTCCAGATTGTTTATCTTCTGCAAGGGTCGGTTCAATCGCTTGGGGCGATAGTTTCCCATCCCTTCCCACCTGTTTAACCTCGGTCGTATCTTTTGGTTCAGTTACCGGAAGTTCGTTATTCCGTCGTGCGGCGCGTTCGCTCAAATAAGTTAACCAGGAAGGCGACCATGCTGAGTGGCTGTCCCTGCCAAATGCTCGCTCTTTGCCAATTCCACCCGGTTCTGGTAGAAGCTGATTTACCAAACTGAATAGATTAGTACTTAGTCCGGGGAACAGGGCATAGAATTTGACCGAGAGCCAGGTTGGGAAAGGCACAATGACTTCCGTAGCGCCCCGGCGTAGTCCAGCGATTGTGGCACGAGCAACCTTTTCTGCGCTGGCAGAAATCAACGGTAGCGAATCACTAATGCTGAACCAAGCAAATTCCTTGCGGTGTTGCCCTTTGATCACGGCATGATCCACAACTCCAGTGCGAATGAAACCAGGACACACGGTTGTAACGGTAATTCCATCTTTTGCTAACTCGGTTCTCATTCCTTGGGACAGCCCAACCAGGGCAAATTTGCTGGCACAATACCCGACCATGTGCGGAGATGCCACTTTTCCCCCCACGGAGGAGATATTTACAATTCGTCCGCTCTTTTGCTGCCGCATCTCTGGCAAAACGCCATAGGTTGCGTAGAGCGGTGCCCAAAAATGCAGTTTCATCAGATCGTCGTAGTCCTGCATGGTCAAGGTTTCTAGTGGACCAATAATATCCGTTCCGGCATTGTTGATGAGAATGTCGATTCTTCCAAAGCGCTCTTTTACCTGTTGTACCATTTGCTCAACCTGAGCTTGATCTGTCACGTTACAGGTCAGCGCGAAAACTTCTTTACCTCGTTGCTCCAGTTCGGTTCGTGCGCGTTCAAGTTCTGCTTCATCCCGCGCACAGATCGCTATCCGTGCGCCTGCATCAATCAACTGGCGTGCCATCACCAGCCCCAATCCGCGTGAACCACCTGTGAGCAGAATCGTTTTTCCTTGCAGGTCATAAATCCGTTCGCGCCACCAGCGATCTAGCAGCAGGAAACCGGGTAGTAAGGCGAATGCAAAGGCGATGAGCCTGAGTAGGCTGTCATAGTTAATATGCATTAATTAAAAACTCCTGATGACTCCGATAGATTGGCGATATCAATTCATTGAATTGAAAACGACTCAAGCACCGACAGTGACGCGATCGCTGATTTCCATTTCCAGAACTTCTTCAATGCGTTGAATTGTTGCCCAAGACAGTTGTTTACCCGATGCATTAGCGTTTTCCTGTACTTGTGCTGGTTTGCTTGCACCGATGATGACGCTACTAATTTCGGGATTGCGTAAGCACCAGGTAAGCGCCAATTGGCTCAAGCTCAAACCTTCTTGCTCGGCAATGGGCAATAGCCGCTGCACCTTGAGCAACTCCTGCTGATCTAGTTCCCCATTGTTTAAAAACATATTTTGTTTCGGATCACTTGCCCGTGAACCTTGGGGTAATGATTGCCCAGGTTTGTATTTACCAGTCAGTAGTCCTTGCGCTAAGGGTGAGTAATTGATTATGCCAATCCCTTCTCGACGGCATAGGGGTAACACTTCTTTTTCGATCGTGCGATCAAGCATGTTGTAGCGAGGCTGATCTGATGCGATTGGTGCGAGATTTGTCAACCGGGTCAGGTCGGTCGCATGGGCGAGTTGTCCAGCACTCCATTGAGAAACCCCATAATAAAGGATTTTCCCCTGTTTCACCAGGTAATCAAATGCCATCAGGGTTTCAGCCAGAGGTACGGTCGAGTCATAACGATGTGCCTGGTAGAGATCAATGTAGTCCAGCCCCAATCGTTTCAAACTGGCATCACATTGCTCCAGAATATGTTTGCGTGATAGTCCATGATCGTTGGGTCCATTACCCATTGGGAAATAAACTTTGGTTGCTAAAACATAGGATTCACGCGGGTACTGCCGCAGCACCTTACCCACAATTTTTTCAGCTTCTCCCTCGGCATAAACATTTGCTGTGTCAAAGAAATTAATTCCCAAATCATAGGCTTGCTTAATACATTGACCGGCAGTGTCTTCTGCCGTTGCACCACCATAGGTAAGCCATGACCCTAAACAAATTTCCGAAACCCGAATG
Organism: Nostoc indistinguendum CM1-VF10; assembly: GCA_019359215.1. Taxonomy (GTDB): domain Bacteria; phylum Cyanobacteriota; class Cyanobacteriia; order Cyanobacteriales; family Nostocaceae; genus Nostoc; species Nostoc indistinguendum. The sequence goes on from JAHHHS010000166.1 coordinate 9,248, forward strand.
CCGTGTTTACCTAACTGCCGATATTCCATAAGTCATTTCTTTTTGGTGAAACCTTCATTAACTCCGCCTGCTGTCAAAACCAATGCTAAAATTCGTACTTCAAACACGATGCGAACAAGCGATAACAATGGCGATCGCATCAAGATTAATTGTTTAGGCCCACTTTAGAAAATATTGATGCTTAATTTCTCTTTCATCAGGAAGAAACACTAGTTCATAAATAGGTGAACTTCTAATAAAAAATTTTGATGATGTGTTCGAGAATCTTTGAGGCGATACCCTGACGTCGGTGTACCTTGGTGGTACGCAGTGATTTGATTTCACCACTTCTTGAATTTAGCTTACTGTAAAGGTGAGCTATGCCTATAGCAGTAAACGGTAACATTGCCCCTAACAATTGAAGTGCTTGGGCGTAGCTTTTTAAAGTAAATATCGCCGAACTATGAACTTGGAACCAGAGATAATTGCCATTTCTCTCTAAGGAATATCTACTCGTGTAAGTGCTGTACTTTTTGTGGCTAAGTAAATGTCTCTTCATATTCAGCCACAAGAGATAGGACATTTGTACAGTACACAAGTACTATATAAAGTACTGAAAATGAATCTAACCCAACACTCAGAAACAAGGAAGTGAAGATACATGGCAATTGAAGAACTGCAAAAAAACGATATGATGGCGCATCTGCAAGAGTCTCTTGATGCAGGCAATGATATTGGCCATTACGGCAGGCTAGTATTTGCAATGGTGGCACGTCATTTCTTAAGTGAGCATGAGTTAATTGAGTATCTTCAAAAAGATAAAGACTTCACTGAGCAAGAAGCACGTTCCCTCTTTCTACAAGTACAAGGTAAAGATTATAACCCGCCTCGACGGGAGCGTATTCTTCAATGGCAGTCCCAACAAGAATTTCCTATCTGTCCGAATCCTGATGATCCAGATGCTTGTAACGTCTACAAAGACTTACAGTTTCCAGAGGAGGTATATGAACATATCTCCGAATATCATGAACATAAAGCAGATAACTAAAAACTGATGACTAACCAAAAAGTTGTTTTAGTTACTGGTGCATCATCTGGGTTTGGGCAGTTAATTGCTCAAAAACTGGCTACTGTAGGCTACTGTGTTTTTGGTACGAGTCGCAAAGAACATCCAGCCTCACAGGGCGTAGAAATGTTGACGCTGGATGTTACATCTGATTCTTCAATAGAATCGTGTATTAATCACTTACTTACACGGACTAACCACATAGATATACTTGTGAATAATGCTGGGCAAATTCATGCCAGCATGATTGAGGAAACTTCTTTAGAACAAGCTAAGGAGATTTTTGAGACGAACTTTTGGGGTGTTGTACGTCTTACTAATGCTGTTTTGCCCTTTATGAGACAGCAACGTAGCGGGCATATTATCAATATGAGTTCAGTGGCAGGGCTGATCGGCGCACCAGGTCAAGGTTTTTACTCTGCAAGTAAGTTTGCACTTGAAGGTTATAGTGAAGCATTAAGTGTGGAACTAGACCCATTCAATATTAAAGTATCTTTAGTTGAGCCTGGCTACTTTAAGACCAATTTTAACCAAGCCATGTTACAGCCTACCGCAATTCATAGTGATTATGACGCTGTACGTGATGTAATTTTCTCATCTGTCCAGGGCGCAATTGCACAAGGTGACAATCCTGACAAGGTTGCAAAAGCAATTGCTCGTATTGCTTCAAGCTCATCACCACGATTACGCTACCGTGTTGGCAATGAGGCACAATGGTTGCCTCGCTTGAGAGCGATACTACCTGATAAGCTGTTTCGCTTTGGTGCGCGTAAACGCTTGAACCTACCTTAAACCACAGCATGATTTAATCGGACAACGAATTAGGAACTCCAGTTGCTCTCCACAGTAGTAATATATGGCACTAAGGACTGGCTGGAGTTACTGATGGCAGTGCAGGTGATGGCGCTGCTGGTGGTGCAGTTGTTGGAGGCTCTGTACCAGGCTGACAGGCTCCTATAAGTACACTTAACCCAAAAGCTGAAGCTAGAAAAATAAATCTTCTGTTCATCATTCCTCTTTGAATAATTTACTTGAGCATCAGCAAATCATCTCTGAAAATATGGCTATATATTGATTGCTGAATTTCCTCATGTTTTACAGCTTATGGCAAAAACACATTTAGTAATGAATCTCTCCAACGTAGTTTCCTTCCTATTTACTCCCCTTCACTAGCTGTTGTTGAGCGTTCACCATCTTCAGTATCTTACCAATACTCCGTTGCTTCTTCTTGGCGTCACCGTGCCAATTGGGTGCAGTAAATGGGGTGAGTTGTTCAGGTGTTTTTTAGGATTCACTGGCTTGGTCTAGACGCTCAGGATTTTGTACGCCGATTAACCTATTCCAAAGCTGATAGCTAACTTCAGTCTTTGGCACATACCAGTTATTAGAACCTGCTTCCATACCACCCATTGCTGTAAACTCATGACGTTGTGGGTCATTGAGGTCAAGATATTTTGCACCCTGCTCTAACCGACTACCAACTGGTAGCAATGTAATTTGTTTCAGTTCTTCATGTGTATACTCTGGTAATTTGTCATGCAGTTCTTTAACCTCATAAGCATTCAGAGCTGCTTTTTCGGGATGCGTGCCTTCCAAGCCGGAATTTTTTCCAGCCAGAGGTTGTGGATTTAGGTCTTGTTGCCATTCGTCTGGCTTACCATCTGTTGGTTTCCCTTGTTTTTGAGTCTGAGCCATTGAATATTCTCCTTTCGCTTGACTACCACTAGTACATCCAATTTGGAATTAGATGCCAACTACTAAAAGAAGGACTTAAAGTTTCGGCTGTACGGACTGCATCCCACACCATCAGTCGCGCTGCCTGGTTATTAATCATCATATCTGCTAGTTTTAAAGCCAATTTTTGTGGAGCTATTGTTAATGAGCGTTGTATTAGCTAATACCAGGTTTCCGTAATCAGTTTCCGGACGGAGGTAGAAGCAAAATAGAACCATAGCGGGAGTAAACAGCCGCAAATCACAAGTTTTATAAAGAATAGTCTTGGCAATTTCTTTAAATTACTAGTCAATCCTTCGGCTGGAGAAATTGTCTATCTTTCTAAACAATCAGGAGTTTCATTATGAAGCCAGGACAGTACTTTACTCGCATTATCGGCATCATCTTTACTGTGATTGGTGTCATGGGGTTTATTGCAGCTTTTAAAACAGCGCCTGCAACTACACCTGATGTGGCTGGGCTTTCATTCACAACTGGCTACGGTGATCTGTTAGGATTGTTCCCCGTCAACGTCTTACACAATATTGTTCACCTTGTTGTAGGCGTTTTAGGCATGGTGGCATCTGTTTCATTAAGCAGCGCCCGTCTTTACAGTGGAATGCTAGCTATATTCTACGGGTTGCTTACTCTTATGGGGCTTTTTCCTCCTACCCAGGCTACTTTAGGTCTTATCCCTATTTTTGGCAATGATATTTGGCTTCATGGTATTACTGCTGCGATCGCCATTTACTTTGGTTTTATTGCCACACCAGATTTATTGGAACTCAGTTCCGGGGAAAGCCACAGTCTTAGCCAGAAATAAATTGTTGCCTAGCTTTATAGTCAATTTTGTAATTTGTAGCATTGGGCTGACCAATTACGCCCACTGTCTCCAACACAGGATCTTGTTTTCAGTTTTCCCTCAGCAGTAATTTTTCTAACACAAAAGCTCCCAAACCGAATCTTCGCACCGGATTTTTCACAATACACCACTGTAATAGCCCACACCAGCAGGGCTTTCGGCAATACTCGTGAGAATCGACTAGGGAGATGATGGACTAGCCTCATAAGAGCGATGTCTACGACGGGCTGTCCGGTGTCGCTACTTCCTCTATCCCTAGATTCCTGCTCATCAGCAGCCCATCACCAGCAACCACTGTGATACACCAAGGAAGAAGCTCAAAATCGCGGATACCGTCTGTGATACGTTGGCTGATACTGATTCCTAACCTTTGTAATGCCAACTTTAAGATTATTCGTTTTTTGCGTAAAGTATGAAAATTGAGGTGAATAGTACTATATAACGGTACCTATTATGGATAAACCGGGGACAACGCTAAAAGTCTCCTATATAATTTACTTCTAACAAAAACTGCTCTGGATTAACTCCAGGGCAGTTTTATGTTGAGTCGATTAGCCCTAGTTTAGTAATCGCTATGATATTAGATAGGGTTTTATCATTCATTAGGTGTCAAATAATCAACAAGACTAAGCAGCGATCGCTTGGTGGCAAAAGCGATTTCCAGATTCGACTGTCAACCAATTATGTAGTTGCAGATTTGTTATCAATTCGCTCACAATGGCATCAAGCTTTTGACAAAGTTTTTGAATGTGGTAATATTCATGCTTTGCCGTTGAATGTGCGTTCTTGAGTTATTTCCTCAGTTGCCTCGCTTGTTGCTCCCCGTGGCACAATGCTTGCTGATTAATCGTGTTCGAGACACAGAAGCTAAAACCTTTGGCCCACCTCGTTCATTATCAGACTCGAAACTCAAACAGTTTGTATAGGGAAAGTTAGATTGAACATGAATGAGACTTTAGCAGCCACACTAGGTGAATTACAAGCACAAATATATTGGTTACATGATGCTGAGAAATTTGCAGAATTGGCATCAGCAGCAGCTACTATATATATGAAACTTGGTTATACTCAACAGCAGGCAGAAACAGCAGGTAACTTAATTAGTCAGGCTTATCAATTAGCGGATGATGCTGCTTTAGCCCAGAAAGCAGGTAATTTTGACAAAGAAATACAGTTTTATTATCAAGCTAAAGATAAATTAACCCAAGTAGAAACTACATTAGTTTATCAAACCAGTATCGCCATACATCAAATGAAATGGTGGATGTATTTTCGTATCCGCTCAATAAATCGGGGTAGTGCAAAAAATAAAAAGTAGATAGATGCACATAGCGTCGTAGAATATATTACATGGCGCAAAAGCAATCTCCAGAAAAACAAGTAGAGGCATTGTT
>JAHHHS010000167.1 GCA_019359215.1 Nostoc indistinguendum CM1-VF10
TTCGTTTGGCATCCGGGAAATGTCTTTGTGGGCGGTGGCGAGGTAACTTTATTATCACGGCGGAATGGCTGCTGTTAGGTGTTTTTTCAGCTTACCTGTAAACAACACCAATTAGATAGCTAGGGGTCCGCCACCGACTAACTGCACCCATACCGTAATTCCGCCTTCGATCCAGATAGTGCGAACTGATTCGGGTTCGACCTGAATAATCTCGCCAATGATGCGGCGGTCACGAGCAGTTAAGGGGCCTTGGGTTGGGGCTACAGCTTCGGCTTGGGATTCGAGGTGGGTGTATAGTTCTGCTTGGGCTGTGGCTTGTTCGTCTTTGAAGGGAGGATCAGCAGCTATGTTGAATCTAAAGTTTGAAGGTGGTTGCTGCGTATAGATGGCTTGCGTCATAATAATGATCACCTTTAATTAGGGTCAAAAGGTAAGTGCTTGAGTTTTCCAGGCTATGAGCGCTTACCTTTTGTTGTGTATGTATTGATTGTATGGACAAATAACCTTTTTGTTAATACAAAAAATCAATACAGTTGTAAAAACATTTGAAATATGGTTAAGCTAAGAATGCAGAATCATTGAAAGGTATGGCTAAAAGCAGAATTTTTATATCGATTGAAACTACTAATGAAACAAGGGAAGCCTTAAAGCGCAAGGCTACTTCTGAGGGAAAGACTGTAACTGAAGTTGTCTCACAAATGATCAACGAGTACCTAAATACATCAGGAGCAAAAGAACCCCAGGGTACGAACGTGATTGATTTGCAGCAAAAAGTTCAGGAAATGCAGCAAGTTCTTGAGGAGCATACACAACTATTAAATAAGCACCAGCAGTGCCTGGGGGAATTATCAGCCTGAGAGAAGAAAACCAAGCTCTCAGGCGTACTCATCAACAATTATTGAAGCTTCTTAAGGACAAACCCGCTGAATCGTCAGCGGGTTAAGTTTTTTTAGGGGAGCTTTTGTATGGAAAATGTATGTATAATCAATACAAGGCGCTAATTACTATCAAGGCAATCACCTAAATTTCAACTAACTTGATAGCGCTATTGTTGTTCCCTTGGAGGATCACATAATTTTATTTGATTACTGGTATTTAATTAAAACAGTATTTAATTATGACTCAAGACAGACCAGACAGATTAGATCGGATTGAAGCGACATTAGAGCGGGTATCGCAACAACTTGATAATCAAGTTGTGGTAAATGCCGAACTTAGGCAGTCAGTAAGTGCATTAGTAGAAAGTGCAAATATTCACCAACAAGGGATTGAGCTTTTGGCTCGTGAAATCAGGGAGCAGGGCAATGAAATGAGAGATTTACGAACGGATGTTACTCAATTACAGGAGTTTCAGCGAACTACTAGTGCTGCTCTCGACCGTATTAGCGCAGTTTTGGATTACCTCGTCAGGCAACCAGATAATGCAGCAGAAAACGAGCCAACTGAATAACTTTGCCTTTTTAAAGCGATCGCATTGCTTGCCGGCCTGCGATCGCCTACTCAATCCGTTGATCACAAAGTGAGCTAATTATAATGCTGACATATTTTTGGAAAAACCTTCCAAATCATCTGCTGGGTTCACTTTGGTTAAACTGCAACACCCAAACTTTCAAGCATTTACCATAGTGGGCAAGAGATATGCTGACACTAGAAAGAGAACAAACAACAGCACTCGATTACAGTGTTGTCAACGCCAGCATTCAGGAAACCTTCACCGCCATCGATAGGTTCGAGTGGCAAGCGATAAATGAAATCCTACTGATGCGGGAACAGCAGCTTTACCTGCAAGCTGGATACAAAAGCTTTGAAGAATACTGCCAGCGTGAATTATGCGCCTGGGGTGGATACCGACGAATCAACCAACTGCTAGGAGCCAAAAAGGTCATAGACGCAGTTGGCGAGTTGGGCGGACACATCAAAAATGAGCGTCAGGCTCGTCCACTACTACGCTTGGTTAAGGAACCAGAAAAACTTAAAGCTGCTGTAACGCTCGCTCTGAAAGAAAAACCCTCCCCTGGTGAATCAGACTTTGCTGCTGCTGCCCAAAAAGTGGTTCCTCAACTTCCACGCAGAAAACAGTCTATTCAGGAACCAATGGTTCCCAAAATTGAAGAACCAGTGGTTCCTCAAAAAGCCAAAGTCACAGTTTCACAACAGTCACACCCAAGGTATGGAGAAGAAGGGACCATTGAGGCAGATGCACCGAATCGCTGGCAACAAATTGTCACCTTTGCTGATGGCGAAAGGTTGTTGATCAACAATGCTGATTTAGATGCTGCTAGTGTCCTATTTTCCAGAGGGCGGAACTATCCACCAGAATATATGGAAGCGTTCGTAGCACTCAAGGAACAACACCAGCAGGAGCTAGAACGTCTAGAGCAGGAATTGAAAATTGGGCTACAGTCAGAGGCCACAGCCAGAGCCGAAGAACAAGTAAGTGAGCAAATCCAGTCCTTGCAAAATCTGTACAAGCAGCAGAAAGAGCAAAACATCCAGTTACAGCAACGGCTGGATGAGATGGAAGGGTTGAGAAAGCTGGAGATAGAGAATCAGCAACTCCAACAACGTATCCAAGAATTAGAAAATGCTGTTGAACAACGCCCTTCTCAGCAGTGGGGAAATCCCATGACCCAGCAAGCGACTAAAGCGTTGAACAAGCAGGTGAAACAGGCGTTAGAGAAAACTATTGATTTGCGATCGCTTGCAGCAGAACCCCCCAAGGAAAACGCCCAAGAATGTCTGCGGCTTATGGGCATGGCTTTGAAAAACCTTGCTAGTGCCATGAACAATACCCAAGCGTTAGAAGCTGCGGCGATAATTTTGGGAAGTGAACCTACAGCGTCTGCGATCACATATCGAGCCGAACAATTAGAAATGTTACCCCAGGCGGTGAGTGACATTAGGGCAGTGCTTGCAAAGCCTGGGTGTACTTGGCAAGAGTTTTGGAATGTTGCCCAAGAGTACGAGGTAATTAAATCGGATTACTGGGCTGAACTTTCCATCCAAGAGACTGATTTAATTACTGCTCTCCAGAAAGCATCCTCTCAACCAGACACCATTGGCATTGGCTCTATTGTTGCTCACGCCGACCCATACCGTACTTTGTATGTGGAAAGGGGTGAAGTTGTAGAGGATTTGGGCGAAGAGTTGGTGGTTGCCTGGGATTGTTGGAAGGAGCAATCAAAAAAGGCTGATAGATATTTCCGAGATGAGTTGCGCTTTTGGAAGGGCGAGAACCAGTAGATAAAGAAAGACTCGCTTTGAGATAGCAAAAAGACTTAAACGCGGCATGGGTGCAATGTCGCTCACATTGTCATGGAAAAATTTAAGAGGAAATATGACTACAGCATTAAAAGCAATCAATGGTGGTAGCAAACAGCGAAGCGATCGCAAACAAACTTCAGAAGACAAATCGATTAGACCACATTGCAAGGTATCGATTGAGGATATCAACTGGGTTCGTCAGCAACCTCCATCTGTACAGCAGCTTTGGTTAGATAGCGTGGCGGCTGAACAGTTTGGTGGTTCTGCTCATAAACTCGACACTAACCTCACTTACAAATCGTTCCAAAAAGCAGGGGCGGCCTTGACTGCTCAAGGATTGTTTCAGTTTGAGGAAGTATTTGGTCGCTTGCCCTCTGGGAGAGCTGGATTGATTAGCTACCGTGTCCGTAACTTGCACGGTTATTACAATCGCTTTTACTGGGAATCATCCACGTCCGAAGAAACCAATTCTTGTGACGAAAAAGCCGTCCACGCCGGGGAGAAAATAAACCAGCCCGAACCGAATAAGAACCATCCCAAAGTGGAACAAATCCACACTGATTTGGAATTATTCCAAAAGAATGGTCAAAAAAGTGAGGATTTGCAAGGGTTCCAAAAACCTAACAACGTTTTTAACAACCCCTTAACTACCTACCAACAACCAACTAAGGTTGTTGGTATGGTAGTTGGTTCTGACGCGCCAACTGAAAATCCGCGTGAGGAGGAAACGGCTCATGCGCCCTTGAGGGGCGCGTCGCCTTCACATATCGAAAGCGCGTCAGAACTTGAAGAATTGCCTGTGGCAATGGACTGCACGACGCTGGCGCTTGTGGATGATGCACCGAGTCAGTCTACTTCGTTGTTTGAAAACCAGGACTGTGGTGTTGAAGCGATATTCCCTCATGAAGGTACTTGTTCCGCCGCGCCCGTTGCTCAAAATGAATTTTGTTTAAATTCAGCGATCGCTAATCAAACACCAGAGCTTGTAGAACAGGGTTATTCCGCTTTGTTGTTAGCTGAAAACTCGGTTTCGGGTGTAGAAATCAAAGCAGTTGATGAGGGTGAAGGTTTCGCCACACCTGTCCCCAATGCTGAAAAATGGTCGCATGAGGCGATTGTAGCAAGGTCAAATATGCGACCTGTAAGGAGGGAAAAACTGAATCGAGCGGCAAATTCGGGCGAGAATCCAGGTTTTGACTTCTTGCGAGAGTGCTGGAATGATGATCCGGCTTTGCAGATTGTGATCAAGAAGTTGCTGGTGAAGTTTCCGCAGTGGGGGATTGCGATTGTTGATGGGGTGTTGGTGAAGTCGGACGAGTAGAGCGTGTTATGTCAACTACAAGCTAAACAAGTCAATTCAGATGTGCGGACAGTTTAAGGCTAGAGTAAGCAGAGGATGAAAATTTAGCACTTTCAGCTTATTAGATTTGGCCATTTGTTATTCTAAACTGTTGCTATTTATGACATATAAGCAGGAAATTATCGATTTTTACAATGCTAGGACAAATTATGATAATGAAGCCACTCTCAATCGCGCAATTGCACTTTTTGACTACGCAACTCCATGTCCTGGGCAATCCGTTTTAGATGTTGCAACGGGAACGGGAAACATTGCACTCAAAGCTGCTCAGAAAGTTGACACAAGTGGTTCCGTGATTGGAATTGATATCGCAACAGAACTACTCAAGATTGCTCAACAGAAAATTAAAGCCCAAAACTTATCCAATGTTGAGCTAATAGAAGTCGATGCCCAAGCATACGATCCTGAGCCAGATAAGTTTGACGCGATCTATTGTTCTTACGCGATCGTGCTTTTCCCCAACATTCCTAAGATTCTCGAAAATTGGTATCGTTGCCTCAAGTTCGGCGGATTCATTGCATTCACCTGCTCGTCTGAAAATTCATATTTAGCATTGTCGATTGTAAAAGCTTGTGCAAAAAATGGAATCACACTGCCAAATCTGCATGAACCATTGGGAACACCAGAGCGAATTCAACACCTATTAACTCAAGCCAAATTTAACCAAATTGAAATTCATCCTCGACAGATGGGGACTTATCTCAGCTTAGAAAAAGCACAAAGCAGATGGAATGGGCAATTCTGGCTACATACCGATAATCCGTTACGGCAATTAAAACCGGAAAAAATTTGCCTTCTTAAAGCCAGCTATGACGATGAGATTGCTGCACTAGAAACTGAGCAGGGTGTATGGTATGAGGAGTTAATTTACTACGTTGTTGCTCGTAAAGCATAGCAGTTTCGGCTCAATTGAGAAATTGGGCGCACAGTCAAGTGGTGTTAGGCGAATGTACCGAGTGCGTAGACGCTTTTAGCGCCTTGTGGCAGACATCGCTTATTTGAAAGAGGCACTCCACGCTTGGAAGGGAGTTAAGTCACCAGAGGCTGTGTTTGCCCCTGCTTCCAAAGAGGGAAGGAAACCGGAAACATAACAGCCCAAGTCTGCTGCGATCACTAATCAAACACCAGAGGTTGTAGAACAAAGTAATCCCACTTCGTTGTTAGTTGAAAATTCAGTTTCAGGTGTAGAAGTGAAAGGCACTCATGAGGGTGAAAATTCCGCCGCGCCCGTGCCAAATCCCGAAAAATGGTCGCATGAGGCGATTGTAGCGAGGTCAAATCTACGACCTGTAAGAAGAGAAAAACTGAATCGAGCGGTGAATTCGGGGGAGAATCCGGGTTTTAAGTTCTTGCAAGAGTGCTGGAGTGACGATCCGGCTTTGCAGATTGTAATCAAGAAGTTGCTGGCGAAGTTTCCGCAGTGGGGGATTGCGATTGTGGATGGGGTGTTCGTGGATTGGAATAAATAGCGAGAACTAGTTTTGTCATGCAAACCAAAAAGATAAAAAATCAAATCTACAGTACAGTTGCCCACCAGATGTCACTAACTGACAAAGAGTTATTTTTTAATCCTCCTGTTTTAGAACGTCCTTTAGACCATTGCCCAAAAAAATTTGCGTCAAGAGAATAACTCTCTTCAGTTTAATAGTGCGATCGCAGCGAAATACCTGTTTTTATTGAGAAGCTAGCTATGTAACTGAGAATTAAACTCCGATCTCACTTTTTCGCGTTGCTCCCGCTTTTGCCAACCAGTTAAAATATTTACAATAATGTTACGATTTTTTATGCTGCGTCTAAACGAAGAAAATGGTTAAAAACCATCTAGAACTTAGAACCAAGAGTTACTTCAAGTTTAGTTCACAACTTGCTGGGTTGGATAATACGCAATTGTGTTCTTTGTTTGATAATAATGAGCCAGGCACATCAAATTCAAGTTCGGGGCGAAATCATACCATCGTTCTTGGGCAATCCAAAATTTTTGTCAAGCGCATTCCGATTACGGATATCGAATACGAAAACCTATTTTCTACCAAAAATCTGTATGACTTACCAACTTGCTTTAACTATGGTGTTGGTTCTATTGGTTTTGGTGTCTTTCGTGAACTCATAACACACATTAAGACTACTAACTGGGTATTAGAAGGAGCGAACGCCACATTTCCCCTAATGTATCATTATCGAATTATTCCGTTCTTTGGGCAACGCGAGAATATCGATATGGAAAATCATAAAAGCTTTGTGGAGTATTGGGGTAATAATGCGAGTATCGAGAATTATGTGTTAGATAGAGCCAACGCCAGCTATGAATTGGTTCTGTTTTTAGAGTATATACCGTATGTTCTGGAAACATGGTTGCAAGAAAACCCTAGTAAACTTCAGCAACCTCTAGATGAATTATGCACGACGATTACCTTTTTGAGGAGAAAGGGAATTATTCACTTCGATGCACATTTTCGCAATATCCTCACTGACGGCAAGCAGATATATTTGACTGATTTTGGTTTAGTACTTGATAAGAGTTTTTCTTTAACCAAAGATGAAGAGTCTTTTTTGAAGCAGAACCAATTTTACGACTACGGAGAAGTCTTGCGAAATCTTGGTCATCTTATTCGCTCACGATATGATTTATGTTCTGAGAACGATAAACGCACGATAATAGAAAAATATGAGATAAAAGAAGGTTTAAAACCTTATGAACTCGGTTCTATATTACTTGACAGCATTGAGCAGATACACGCTGATGGTGTCATGAAGTTAGATGAGTTTTATGTTAATAGCATCGTCAAATACCGCAGCATTATTGCACTGATGCAAGACTTCTTTGTTGAGATGTATAACAATAACAACAAGGACACCAAATTTCCTCACACAAAACTACGACAGATGCTCAAAGAGACGGGGTTTATTTCTGGTTCTGGTAACTACGACAGATAAAGCTATCTTTGCAGAGTAATTATTAATAAGGTAAAAGTAAAATTGATAATAACTTTATTAATATCTCCGTAAATACCCTATTATCTTTTTATTTGATTTTCATAAATACGTAAGATTACCGTTACAGTAAGCCCCGCTTATAAGTAAAACTGCACTCATCTAATCTCTTCAGTTGTATTACTTAGTATATAAAATATAACTTATATAAGTACATTTGAGGAAAGCAGGATAGAGAGCTTAAAATCGATGATAATTTCCCCAGATTTTCCTTAATACTTATTTTCACTAAATTACTGGAAAAATAAAAATGAGTTACTACGATTTTAATGAACATTTCTGGTTGCCAAAGACAATCCCTACTAAATTATTACTGCCAAAGCCTTATCAAAAGCCTAATCATCAAATGATGGTATCTACTTTATCTCTTATATGCATTGCTATATGGATAAGCTTATTATTTGAAGTTTTTATAAAGGAAGAAAATCAAAATTTAGATAAAATTTCTATGAATGCTAGTAATTGCTTTATGTTTAAAAGCGATAAAAAACTTCAAATTCATTGCTTTAACCTCAAGTGATAGGTTCTTGTAGAGAGTTGCCATTTATTATACGGAAACTGGTGCTGACTTTTCCCGTTATCCCTTGAATCTATCCCACTAATAAAATTCTGTTAACCTAAATGTGAACTGTGGCTAAGGAAAGAAAAGCATTAAAGCAGGCAGAAATTCGCTCCCATCGCACAACAAGACGGCGATATTTTCTTTGATACCAGGCGAAACAACGTTCTTGCTGAAAGCGTGGAACTGAGATTTTAATTGGTCTGCCTCGATTTTTCCTGCTCTTCCAACTACGCTTTGGCCATTGGGGTCTGATACCACGTTTACGCAAGGCTGCGCGTTTATCCTTGGAATCGTAACCTTTGTTAGCAGCAAGTACTTTAACTCGTTTACGAGGTCTACCGGGTCTATTGGTTTTGACCTTGACACTATCTAACAACGGTATAACTTGATCTCTTTCATTACCGAAAGCTTTTGGTTGTGCGATTAGCCAAGGGCATACCATTACCATCAGTCAAGGTGTGTATTAAAATCACCTTACCTTTATGTCCGTACTTAACACCTTCACCGCCACCTTTGCCAGGGGGAAAAAGACCCATCAACAGCACCGTAGTTCCAGTTGATTAAGCCTCTTTCCTCTGCAATTCCTAATATCCGTGCTTGTAAATTTTCCAAAGTTCCGTCTGTTTCCCAACGTTGTAACCATCTGTGCGCTGCACTTTTTGATGCCCAGATTTCTCCTGTGGGAGCATCGCACCAACGGCATCCTGTTATTAATATATACAGTAACGTGTTAAGTACATGACGAAACGGCGCATGAGGCATTCCTCGCCCTCTGTTTTCTGGCTCCTTGGGAAATATATCTTTAAACAGGTTCCATTCCAGGTGGCTTAACCCTTCAAATCGTCCAGCCATACTCTGATACAACTTACTGTCATCAACAGCAGATTATCATATTGCCGGCATTAGTGGGATAGATTCAACTAAAGTCATCAACAGCAGATTATCATATTGCCGGCATTAGTGGGATAGATTCAACTAAAGTCATGGACGGGAACCACTATCAGGGCGGTTGCACTATGTCAATAAGACTCTATTATTCTCAATAAACCTGATATTTTTCTCATTAATTCTTGCTTATTGCCAAATAATTAAGCGATCGCTTTGAGTTTCGGAAATTAAATCAAGCCGTAAATGCTAATTTTTTCGTTAATGGTCAACTTTGGTTTCGATCAAGAGTAATTTAGATGCGGCCGCCCTGGTTTAACTGTTGTTTATCTCAACAATATGTTGATATTTGTTATTCCCAATATATCGTATAATCCAAGCCCTATCTTTACCAAAGATTTGGTAGCCTGTAATCATAAGTGATAGAATATAATTTTCATCAAATTGATTTAAAAATTTCTTAACTTCACCAATGCTCATTATTTGTGTTATGTACTTTGTGGAATCATTTAATTCTTCTTGGTTTTTGAAATATCAGATAATTTTAAGTATTGAATTAAATATTTCTGTTTTACTTAGCTTTAATATTTCGTTAACAAACTTTTCACCTATAATATTTTTTCTATAGCCCCCCAGTGGTACTCCAGCATTTTCACCTGCAAGTGAGATAAAACCACAGTTATACAAATGATCCACAGAGTCCGGTTCTATGTATGTATTGTTAAACAAATAGAAATGTGCTAACTCTTCAATATACTCAGTATTTAGTTGAACTATAGCTTGTGAAATAAGATTAAATTCTCTTTTTGTAATTCTTTCTTGTATAAATGCGCCTAAAGTTTTTGCAAGTAGTTTTGATTTCTCAATTTCATCTAGTTTATCAATTAAAAGTAAAAGTTTCTCCCCAATTTTTACTTGTTCATTTTCATCAGTTAATTTTTGAGTAAAAGCTTTCCTTTGTTGTTCAGGAATTTTACCTAACTCTTTTAAAAAAACATATATTTTCTTAGTATACAGATAGTTACTAATACTACTACCTATTTTACTTAACTTGATTAAGCTTCCAAAAATCGGTATATCTGCTAAAACTTCTGAGTCAATAGTTGCATCAATTACAATTTCACCAAAATCAGAAGTTAATTCGGTGATGCTACCTTTATCTATTGAATTTATTATAGATATCGACAAATTTCTATCTTTCATGAATTAGATCTAAAATATTTTTAACAGCTTATTTTTTATTAGATAGGGCTTTGTTGATTTACCATTTTGCCTATTCACTGAACTAAGCCATTAGATAGCTTAATTAAAATAACACAATATTTAGCGTTTGACCTACAGATGTATATCCCTACTCAATCACACCCAACAACTTTTCCTCTACAACAGTTAAGGGACTTCCAGAGAATAAAATATACAGCTAATAAAAATGATAATCATTCTGTACGATAGCTTCAGTAGTTAAAGAATATTGTGTATATAAAGCAATATTCTCTCCTTTTATATGAAGTAGGAATTTTTTATTCTTGCCTCTAATTTCTGGAGGATGGATATAATAGTGGGACTGGTAGTTAGGTTTAATCCAGAGTAGCTTATCTTCTGGCTGGATAGGACAACAGTAAGGCTCTGGATTAAGAATAGTAATTACTTCAGTATATTTAACAGGAATCTGTAATCTTTGAGCTATATTGTAATCCATTTTTACCCAGCCTAATCCTTGCAAAATATCCTCTGGGACTTTCTCGATAAAATAGACAGTTAAATTTTGCGTAGGCATTTGAGAATTTCTAACGTTGTAGGTCGATGGAAATTTTTGCTAAGTTTTTAAAAATGCTGAAAATATTTTAGTATCTAATTTAACTAGAAAATAACAATTCAACGCACTGAAATTATCTTTAGCCGTATTGAGACTCCAAAACGCTCAAAAGTTTTTCTTCCACAGCAGTTATATAAGGGCGATTCACCTTCCCCAATAACTGCAACAGACTTTTGACTGTCTCCTCCACCGAATCGGAATACACCCGATTGATGCGATCACAAATCACTTACATCTGCTCACACTCAGCAGGCAGGTAATTGTAAGACTTGAGATGCTTCAGCCCAACAGTATATTTGTAATGTCAAGTCCTCACGATCAACTGAAGCCTTTCTAAACATAATAATTAAATATGATTATCTATGGCATTAATGCTGAAAAACATAGAGTATCTTTGTAAGAAGTGGGCTGCAAATTTGGGGTGTAGTTAGCACACAAAGTGATGTTTTTATAACCGTTTTCTTGTAAACAGGATATAAATTCATCCCTGCCAAACCAATGCAGTGGCAGACGTTGAAATTCAGTAGCTATGAGGTTGCCATTTAACCACTTTTCATAGCGAATGAGCGTCAAGTTCAGTTGCTCTAAGGGGTCAATACTAGAAGAAGATTGCATGAGGATGATTGACCCGGATTTCTCACCACACCCCTCAAAACCTGCGGTTGTGCTCTTGAGCAGGTTCGCTAGTGGGAGAGTTCAATGTGCCAAGTTCAATACCCTCTGCTCCTCTGCCCCTCAAACTTGTGAGAAATGCGGGATCATATACTTCCGTGCATAAGGCTCCATATTTTGTCAGTGTCATCTTTAGCCTTCCATCTCACATTCAAGCTCTATCAAACTTAATAGTTTTTGTTCCACCTGGGTTAAATACGGTCGCTTCAGTTCTCCCAAATATTTCAACACCGCACGACCAGCTTCTTCCAAATTCTCGTTTTGCCTCAGCCGCGTAAGGCGATCGCTGATTAACTGCATCTGCTCACACTCGGCAGGTAGATAATTGAGGGACTTCAGGTGCTTTAGCCCAATCGTGTACTCGCCATCCCACATTCTCACGGTGCAACTGAAATCATTCACTGCGCTGACAATTGCCCAACACCCACCCTTTCCTCTGAGTTCGGGGTTGTCCTTTGCTAGTATTTGGCACACTTCGCCGATTTGGTAGGTATTGGGTACTTTCGTCTTTTCCATGATGCGCTGCACCACATCCTTCACGATTCTACCACTTGGGACTTTACCCTCTGCTTGTTCTACTGCCTGCTGCCATGCTTCTGGCTGTTGTTGAGGTTCTAGCTGTGCCAGAGGTCGAACTTGTACTTCTGATGTCGGCCAAATTTGGGAACTATTAGTTCCCATTTCATCTTGGCTTCCATTTTGGGAACTATTAGTTCCCATTTTTATATTGTCAACTATCAAACAACCAGCTATTAAATAATTCACATGGCGGTGAGTATAACTAAACCTGTCCCTGCAATACTCCTCAAAGGTTTTGTGCGTGGAACGATATAATCTGCGATCGCGGAGTTCCATCAAAGCCTTCCCTGCCTCAAAAAACGCCCGTTCCACTTTCCTCTCTAAAAGCAGACGATCGCTAATTTCCTGCTCGGTTAGCTCTGTAACTTCAACAGCAGTAACGTTAATTGTTGCTGTAGCTGGGTTTTCTTCTTCGGCAAGGTCATCGGGTAATGTGCTGTCACTAGATACGGCTGAGGTGGCTTTTTTGCGTGAAGATGGTGGTTTAGCCATTATTCCACCTCTTTAATTCAACAATATTTTTTCAGAATTAATTGCAATGTGAATTTTGGAAGTAGTTGATAACTGCTCCGGCATAGCCCAGTGCAGGCATCGCTTCTTTGAAGAATCGCAAGATAGGGCAAGAGGATTAATAGCCTGAGAGTCAATCATCAAACTTTACACCTAAATCTATATTCAAAACCTGCTCAATTCTACGAATAACATCCTCTGTTGCAGGCGCTCTTAAATCTTCGTTTTCCAATTGATACCAGTAAGAACGACTTAACTTACAGTCACGACAGATATCAGTCAACGTTCTTTCATCACGCTCCCTTGCTTGTTTTATTTTTTGCCCCAGTCCTGGAAAGTCCAAGACGGTTTCAACTACTCGTTTTACTTGCACTAAATTCATATATAAGTTCTCCAAAATTAATTTTATTGTACTTTGTCTACAGACGCTTGACAAGTGTATGCAGACAGTTTACATTAGTAAGTATAAAGAAAGCGCCCGGACTGCGAATCTTGAGCGCTTTCCGTCCCGTTAGGAACTGATTTATTATGACCCACATTATCTACAGCCAACAACAGCTGCAACTGAAATCTATTGCCCGACTCAAGCAAATCTACAGCGAAATCGCCTGCACAGTCGAAGTAAGTGACAAACGCTGCAAGGATGCCTGGATTACTGCGATCGCTGAATATCAAGCCAGCAAGATTCAGAAACTCGCCCCTGCTACCGCCAACAACCAAGCCCTCGCCCAAGCCGAACTCGACAACTACATCGCTGACCAAGCCCAAGCTATTGCTCCCGAATCCCTCAGAATAGTCGAAATCTCGTTTGACCTTCACGAATATTACGCTGGTAATCAACTGATAGCCAGCATCAGCCATGACGATAATCTAACCCAGCCTTGGGTAGTGATGGTCAACGACAAAGAAGTATTCCGTGCCAACACTCTAATGCGTTGCGATCGCTTCATCTGCACTCATTACAAAGACGGCACACTGCCAGTGCAAGAAGCAGGGGGGCAGGGGGCAGAGGGGAAAGATTCTCTCCCATGCACCCCGCACCCTGCTCCTTGTCCTCTTCTACCACTGGTAACGAAGTCATGGCGCAGATTTTCAACGAATGCGAGAAATACGGCTTTGAAATCCTAGATGATGGGATTTACCAGAACGACGTGAGACTGGGCGAGGTTGGCTGTACTGACGGCGGCTGGTGGGTCATTCGAGCTTCTTCAGGTCTTCAGCAGAAGGTAGCGTGTGATTCAGTGGTTGATGCAGTGCGTAGGCTTTGCCCGTCGCAGACATCGCTGTCGGTGGTCGAAATATCGCCCGTATCTTGCGACGAACTTTTGGGTAGGGCGTTTGACGAACTCAGTCCAAGCGAATGGTGCAGCCTGCTGGAGTATGAAACAGCATTAACCAGCAGTGAGCTAATAGCGGCGTAGGGAAAAAGTGGGCTTTTATGCCCACTTCCTCAAATCCAATATCCAATGATTTACCAGTTCCAAATATAACCATCACTTTTAGGACAAACCTCAGTAATTTTCTCCTAATCTTTCAGCAATCCCTTCATTCACCAATCAATATGCAATCCACAATCTCAATCCCCCAACACTGGGACTACCCTCGCTTTGCTTTGGAAC
>JAHHHS010000168.1 GCA_019359215.1 Nostoc indistinguendum CM1-VF10
TTCACCTTGGCAATATTTGAAGATATGCTTCTGGTAATAATCTTTAAAATTGCGGTAGCTAGAGCGGTGAAAATACACAATTATTGTCATAATTTAACTTAGACATAATCGGCTAGGTCTAATTCTTCTGTTGATCTGGGACGGGATAAATTGCGCTGAAAATATTGGCTCAGAATAGAAACCACTCAAAATAGCTAATCTCTGGAATTACACCCATTCTCACTGGTAAAACGGAAACTCCTAGTCCACGCGATACGTACAGGGCAATCGCACCATCTCGATACCAACCACTGACATAACGTCCACTACCAGGCGGACGTAAAGGAGCAAAGCCAAAGAATGATAATTGTCCACTATGAGTATGCCCTGATAACATATATTGGGGTTTGTATTGTGTTATCTTTGCTAATTCATCACTTGAAAATGAGTCTCGATATGCTGGTGAGTGGGCGAGTAATAAATGGTTTTGTTGAGGACGAAGACCTTGAAGGGATTTGATTAAATCGGGTTTGCCGATTAAATCATCCAATCCCGTGATTAATATAGAATATTCACCGTATTTATGTAAAATACTTTGATTAACTAATAAGCGGCAATTATAAGTGGCATAGATTTTTGTCAAACGTTTTAAATCGACACCTGCCCAGTATTCCCAATTACCCATAATTGCATACTTAGCTGTTTGCTTATCAAGAAGCGACAAAAAGCGATCAAATCCATCAAGCTGTTCGACTTGATCAATCGAATCTCCGGTAAATAGTACAATATTTGGGTTAAGTTTATTAACTTGTTCGGCAATATGTTGTGCCCAATTATTAAATTGTTTGAGATGGAGGTCGCTGATTTGGACAATCTTGAAACTATTCTTGTTAGAAGTGATTTGTTGATTTAGTTGATGACGTGTGACGACGAAACGATTCGGCTCAATGATAAAAGCATATAGAACCAGTAAACAAAAGCTAACACTGATGATGAGTGGAATAAATAGGCGCTTTCTTCTCTTCTTTTTTGCCAGCATTAGTTGAAATTTTATAAAATTATCTAAAAATAATACAGGATATATAGCAATCCTAAATCATTCATGAGAAAACACCATACTCATTCAGCTTTGGAAAGTCAAATATTTGACAATGAGTTACTAGCTCAAATAACGCCTTGATTACAGTAAAAGAGTGACAGAAAAAATAAAACTCTCTAATAAATCGTTTTGCTTGTAGCCAAATATCTTCTAGAGGATTCTGTTGTGGTGCATTCGGAGCAAATCTTAAGCAGGTGAGCAGCCATTGCTCTTTTGTAAGTTCACGATTTAATGAATTTAGGTAATCTTGAATTTCTTGTGAACGGTGATAACTTGCACCATCCCAAATTATTAAAAGTTTAGCTCCTGGACGTTGTTTACGGAGATACTCTAAAAAATTAATGGTGTTTTTAGAGTTACCTTTTTGGGCTGCATAAGTGATAAATTCTTTTGTTTTATAATCTAATGCCCCAAAATATGTTTGTTTCTCACGAGCATTTACAACTGGTATTGATACTCGCTCACTAGTTTTTCCCCAAACATATCCAATTACGTCTCCCCACAGTAAATGACATTCATCAACCATAAATACAACTAGCCCTCTCGATTCTATTTCGGCTCGTTGCGTCTCCAACAACTCACAAATTTCTTTTTTTTTTGATGACACTAATTCTGGGTCATGTTTGGGATTATTCGCACTCGTTTTTTTCCAACTAATACGTGCTATCTCAAATAAATCATAGTAACTTTGCTTCGAGGCGAATGTCACTCCATACTTGCAAGCGATATGATATTCTAACTCATTTAGAGTCCATCTATCCTTTGTTTGTAACCATTCAATTACCTCCGAACGTTGAATAGCATTTAAAAGTCCCTCACTTCCTTTGTACCCTAGTTTTAAACCATCCACTCCATTTTTAAAAAAGGCTTTTTTCCATGTACTGATCAAACCACTCGATACTCCTAATATCGGCATAATCTCTTCATGCTTATATCCATATAGCAGCATTTTGACTGCTGTAGCTCGCTGAATTTCACGTTGATGTTGACTATCTTTGATAAAATTTTCTAACAATTGCATCCACATAACTACACCTGAGCCTTAGTCCTGAATGTTACTTACAGCTTTTTACGTATTTTCTCATTAATGATTCAGGATTGCTATAGTTGCACATCCCCTAGTGGTGGAGCAAACTTCGGTGTAGCCGTAGCTCCAAAACTAGACATCGTTCTAAAAGCGAAGAAAGATATTCTCGAAAAAATAGAACAAGAAATGCCAAATATACAACTTTATTTTTTACCTCCCTATAGTCCAATACAGTTCAGTTAAGCATTTTTTCCTTCTCTCTGTGTTCTCTGCGCCTCTGTGGTAGCCTGCGGCAAGCCGAAGCGTCTACGTTAAAAAAATTATTTCACAAAGGGTTTTAGCCTTAACTGAACCGTATTGCCCTATAGTCCAGATTTTAATTTAGCCGAATTAGTTTGGCATTCAGTGAAAGAATACATAGCACATCGCCTATTTAAATCAGTACCGGATTTGCAAGAATTACTAGACAGATTATTAAACGATGGTGAACTAATTATTAAGTGGGGCAGAAAAATCAAGAATAAGGGTAATGCTGTTATTGCAAGTTAAATGTCCGACAGCTTAAACCTGACAGATGGAATTTTAACTAATACTTTCAAAATTCCCTTAAATCAATTAAAAATTACACTTATTCAGAAATTGCAAAATATGTTGAGATGTAATTTGCGGCTGTTCAATTTGAGGGGCATGACCACAGTTTTTAAGTTTTATTAATTGAGAATTGGCAATGGAGCGCTGAAATTTTTCTGCATCTCCAAGTGGGAGCATGTCATCAGCTTCTCCCCATAAAATCAGTGTTGGTTTTTCAACTTGGGCAATTCTATCTGCCAAGTTGCTATAACCTCCAGTTTTGACATAATCAATCATAGCATCATGCCAAAGTGGCATTTGTTGATGCAGCATAGCGCACTGAATTGCCAAAAGTATTTTGGGATTAAAATTAGGTAAAACACTACATAAGTTTAATGCCAGTATGTGGCGCTGACGCAGGTATTCAACAGCCAAAAAGTCAAAAGGAGGAAATAAATATTTGCTAAAAGCAGGAGAACTAGTGTAACCTAAACTATTAATCAATACTAGCGATTTTACAATTTGAGGATAAGTGAGAGTAAAATCGATTGCAGTTGCACCTCCCATCGATGCACCTACTAGTATTATCGGTCTGTTGATTAAAGTTTTCCAAAAATTGTAAAGGTGAATTTTGATTGTAGTTGGGCTGTAATTTATTTCTTTTTGTCTTTGTGTAAAGCCAAAACCTAACAAATCTACTGCCCATGTTTCATTTTGAGTAGCAAGTAATGGTAACAGAAGGCGGAACTCAAGGATGGAACTGTCGAAGCCGTGAAGCAGCAGAATTGGTGTGGCTCCACAACCTTTGTGAATATAGGTTGTGAGGATTGGTTGGTCGCTCGGGGAGGTAGCAAGATTAATTGTCTTGATACTTTGGAAGAAAGCGATCACCTCTGGGTCTTTGGGTTGATTAACTTGTAATGGCAGAAAATTAGGAAACATCAGAGCAATCTAATAAGGCGTTTTGAAAGCGATAGATTATTTAACTGCAAGAAGAAATTACACATTAATTTCTTCTTGCTTGTCGAGCTTTACTCCTGCGTCAGGGTAAGCTTTTGTTGATATTCTTTGTATTCTCTGTCTTTATGCTGCCAGTATTTCTCAACTGTTACTTTAGCAGCGATGGCACTATAATATTCATCTCCACCTTGGCTTAATAATCGCTGTTTGGTTTGCTTTCGTAAGTCAGAATAAATGAAGTTATTTATTTAGTAATTGACCGAACTAATTGGGGATGTATTAATCTGTTAATGATTAGTGTGGTTTGGGATAAAAGGTCTATCCCAATATACTTTAAACTATTAGAAAAATTGGGTTCAAGCAATTTTGATGAACAAGAAGCAGTATTTAAAAAATCATTGCCACTTTTTAATAATTATAAAACTGTCGTGTTAGGAGACCGGGAGTTTTGTTCGATAAAGCTTGCTAACTGGCTGACAGAGCAGAAAGTATATTTCTGTTTACGCCTAAAAAAAGATGCATTTATAGAAATAGAACCGGAAATTTGGCTGCAATTAAGAGATTTAGGTTTAGCGCCTGGCCTTTCTTTCTTTTACCAAGGCATTAAATATACAAAATCCCTTGGATTTGTTAGCTTTAATCTCGCTGCTAAATGGAAACGTAAACGTTTGGGAGTTGCGCCGGAGGAGGGTTGGTTTATCCTTACCAACTTAGATGATTTAGATTCAGTTATTAGAGCTTATAAACAACGCTTTGATATTGAAGAAATGTTTAGAGATTTTAAGAGTGGTGGTTATAATTTGGAAGATACTAATGTATCAGGTCAAAGGCTAATTTCCCTAATATTATTAATCTCACTTGCCTATACCGCTGCCACTATATCTGGTCAAAAATTTAAACGTATGGGTGTTCAAAAATATGTCGGTCGAATCAAAGAATCTAAGCGGATTGTTCGACGACATAGTAGTTTTTATATTGGTCTTTATGGCGACAATTGGATCAATTTCATGAAAAATTCTTATGATTTAGTCATTGAATTACTGAGATTAAATCCTAATAAGTGTAAGTACTACCAGCAAGGAGAGAGGGCTATGAGGCTTATTCTATCTGCATCCTAGCCCTTTTTGTAGCCCCGCAAGAGATCGTCTTCTGCACTAATGCTTTGACATCTTCCTCACTCGATACATCTGAACGTACAAATAAACATTCAGCGCCAGCATTACGCATGAGCGCAGCGGTTGCCTCTCCTTCTGGCTCGCGTCTGCCTGAAAAAACGACTTTTGCACCTGCCCTTCCCAGTGCTAGAGCAGTCGCTTTCCCGATTCCTGATGTGGCTCCAGTGACTAAAGCTACTTTGTTCTCAAGTGTGATCATACTTACCTCTGCTTCAGAGTTGGTGCGAATAAAATTTATCAGGCGCACCCCAGCGCGGGGTGCCGAAGGTCATCTTGTCCAGGGCAATCGAGCGGTTCGTTCATAATGCGCTTGACATGAACACTCGTGAAACGGTTGATGCGAATCAATGAAGGTCATCTTTGAAAAATATAATCGTTTCGAGATTACCGCTTCGTTAAGCCTAAACCGAAAAACTGTAAACTTTGCTCAATATAATGTGTCGAAAATTCGGCGGCTCTCATCTTTTCTTGCGCCCCAGCCCCAGTCCTCGCCGAAAGTCATTGTGCCGAGGCAAATTTCCGACACCCGCAATCCGCTTTTTCCCAGTAATTTGTATTTCATAGATTTTTTAATGATTGAGCGCTTTCATTTGTTGTTCAGCATAGCGGGACCCAGCGGTAATTCCTTTGGGAGCAACCGCTTCAATCCGGCTCAAATCTTCAGGAGTCAGCATGATTTCAGTCGCAGCAGTGTTTTCTTCCAGGTACTTCCGCCGCTTCGTACCTGGAATCGGCACAATGTCATCGCCCTGAGCCAGTAGCCACGCTAAGGCAAGTTGACCGGGTGTCACGCCTTTTTCTTCAGCGATCGCTTTGACCTGTTCTACCAGTTGCAGATTCTTGTAGAAATTCTCACCCTGAAATCGCGGTGCATTTCTGCGATAGTCATCTTGGGCGAAATCTTCTGGGCTGGTGAACTGTCCTGAGAGAAATCCACGACCAAGGGGGCTATAAGCCACGTAGCCAATGCCTAACTCGCGTACAGTCGGCAAAATCTCATCTTCTGGGTCACGGCTCCACAGAGAGTATTCCGTTTGCAGCGCAGTAATCGGGTGAACTGTATGTGCCCGTCGAATCGTGCTAGGAGCCGCTTCGGACATACCGAGATAGCGGACTTTGCCCTGCTGCACCAGTTCTGACATTGCCCCGATAGTCTCTTCGATCGGCACTGTTGGATCAACGCGATGCTGATAGTAAAGGTCAATCACATCAACTCCCAAGCGTTGTAATGAAGCATCACACGCTTGATATACATATTCGGGCTTACCACTCACACCCAGCCAACCTCCCTCTTCGGTTCGGACGTTACCAAATTTTGTAGCTAAAACAACCTGATCCCGATGATCGTGGATTGCTCTGCCCACCAATTGCTCATTTGTAAAGGGGCCATACATATCAGCCGTATCTAGCAGCGTGACACCGAGTTCTAAAGCGCGGTGAATTGTGGCGATCGATTCTTGCTCATCGCGTCCCGCATAAAACTCAGACATACCCATGCAGCCTAGCCCTAATTCTGAAACTATCAGTTCTTTGCCGAGTTGACGTGTTTTCATTAAAGTTCTCCTGATTTAACTTTCGATTTTCAGTCTTAGGGAGATCCAATAAATAAATCAGCCCAGCCGTCGCTTTCGCCCTCAAGGCGAAAGCGCCTAGATATCTCGGCGCAAGCCAAAAATATTATTGATACGGCTGGGCTGATTTATTCGTGTCTTGTGCCTTATCTTGCGGCATGGTTTCATCGTAGGTTTGATCAGCTTTTGTATAAATACACAAACCTTGCAGATGATTGCCTAATCCTCTCAAGTAAGGCTTGGTCAGGAGAAATATTTTTTATAATGAGCAGATTATAAGGGTTACATTAGTTAGGAATTCAGTATGAGGATTGAGACACCTGATCACGAGGCAGTGAGCGGCAAGTGTGGAGAACTGGCGGCATTAGTTGATCGGCATACTGACGGCAAGGGAAATGGTGCCCATGCCACCGCAATCGATTCCTTAGGGTTCATGCGGGAATGTGAACCTGACACCGCAATCAGAGGTGTCAGCGAACCGCTTCTGGCTATTGTGTTGCAGGGCAAAAAAGCAGTATTGCTGAATGAGGAAACCTATCAGTACGGCGTTGCTCAGTATCTGGTTGTGTCGGTGGATTTGCCTTTAGGTGGATGTGCGGTAGAGGCGACACCCGAGCAACCCTATCTAGGATTTAAGCCGAAGCTAGACCCAGCCCAACTTTGTGAGATCATTGCTCAAACCAACCCTAGTATCAATAAGCAAGAATCAGTCAGAGGCTGGTTCATCAGCGATGCCTCGCCACCCTTGATTGATTGCGCCCTCCGGCTGACAAAGCTTCTAGACGCCCCACAGGATATTCCCTTCCTAGCACCGATGATCATCCGCGAAATCTATTACCGTCTTCTAATGGGTGAACAAGGGGAAGCGGTTCGTCAGATTGCTACATCTGGCAGTACCATGCAGCGAATTGCTGAGGTGATCAAATGGATCAAAGCTGATTTTATAAAACCGCTGCGAGTTGAGGATCTGGCTCTTGTAGCTAATATGTCTCCTTCCTCGTTCCACCGCCGCTTTAAAGCAGTTACCTCCATGAGTCCGTTGCAGTATCAAAAACAATTAAGGCTATTGACAGCACGTCAGATGCTGCTTACCGAGAATGTTGATGCGACTAATACTGCCTATAATGTGGGGTATGAAAGCCCTTCACAGTTCAACCGCGAATATGCGCGTATGTTTGGCGCGCTGCCAATTCGAGACATTGAACGTTTACGGACAGCTTGAGCGGAGGATGTAACAAATAGCATGACGTTCACTTCTGAAGTTACCAGTTTGGATGACGCGAGCAACGTTGTTCGTGCGGCGCGATTCTCTCTAATGAAGGCAATGCACGAAATTAATATTTACAGGAGTCAAAACTATGGCTAAGGTGACAATTTCCGTTGGGTTAACTGATGCAGAAATCAAAGCTTTATCGGCAATGCAGATTTCCGAAAATGAGTCATTAAATCATACAGCGACAAGATTGCTCCAGGGAATCCTGGGTCAGACAAAAGCTGGGCTGGCGTTATCTAATGGTGATGAGATTAAGGAAATAGTTAAACAGGAAGTAAATGCTTTAGCTGCGTCTACACCTGATGGGGAAGAGATAAAACAGGTGATTAGCCCTCTTTTGTCACTCTGGGGAAATAAAAATTGGGGCTAAATGATGAAACCTAGATTTAGTGGGAAGATTAGCGATCGCAAGCTAATAGAAACCTTCAAACAAAGCTCTACAGTTAAAATTCTATCTGGACAAGGGTTACAGATTATTCTCTGCCGAAAGTGACAAAAGAGGGCTAACTTACATAATGCAAATATGCCTTCGATTTCCTACAACCGCACCGATAGCTAGCAACCGCAAAGCATTACCATTGAAGGTTATGTTGTCCGTCCTGGATTACACATTCTCACTTACGAGCAACTCAAGTTGCTACGGGAGCAAACATAGCATCATTCTCAGCTTCAACATTTAGTCAGCCAAGGCGTGATTAAGTTGACTGGTTAATAGTCGCCAGCAGAAAATTCTTAACTCGCCACATCTAATTCCTCATCTGCTGGCTGTTGTTGCTCCTTTACAGCACCCAATGACTCAATAAAAGCGTCGATTGCCTTGGCTGCTGATTGCTTACCTGTTTTCAATTGGGAAAGGATATTCTCGCGTATTGCTGAATAACCCTCTTTTGTCACTCTCGCCAAAGTATAATTAAGTGCGATCGCAAAAACTAAGACAGAGAGTATGGTTGAGCCTCGTCCAGCTGCGCCCACAGTAAAATTTGTGGACGAATACTGCCAGTTATATCAAAAACTATTTCCAGAAGTGAGAAGCTTTGAAGCTTTTAAGTACCTACACATGGGATGTGTTTCTGATATAAAACGTAAAACTCTACCGGAAATAGCGAAAATTGTCGGGCTAGATAATCATCAAAAATTACATCATTTTTTAACAGAATCACCGTGGGATGTCAAAGAATTAAGGAGGCAAAGGTTAGAATTAATATTATATATACTTCAAGGTCGCCCAATCATACTAATCATTGATGAGACAGGTGATAAGAAAAAAGGAAATAAGACTGATTACGTGAAACGACAGTACATTGGAAATTTAGGTAAAACAGATAATGGTATTGTGGCAGTCACGGCATATGCAGTTTTATCTGGAATGACGTTTCCTCTAATATTTGAAGTATATAAACCGAGGGAAAGACTACAACCAGGAGAAAAATATTTAACTAAACCTGAAATCGCCGGGGCAATGATCAGAAAATTGCGGTCAATGGGGTTTAGATTCAATCTTGTCCTAGCGGATAGCTTATATGGTGAAAGTGGTAAAAATTTTTTAAGCGTATTAAATGAATTAAATCTTAATTTTATTGTAGCGATTCGCTCAAACCATAGAGCATGGGGAATTACAGGCTCGAAAGTAAAATACGCAGACTGGCAAAGATTCCGGCGCGTTTTTTCAGATTTAAGTTCGGAAAATAGATATATTAGAGAAATAATATGTGGCAAAAAATCGGAAATCAGGTATTGGCAAATAACAACAGATAAAGAAGAACTTCCGAAAAACACGACTTGGTATGTCATGAGTAAATATCCTGACATTACTCCAAGAGACGTGGGAAATTTTTACGGTTTAAGAACTTGGGTAGAATATGGTTTAAAACAAAGTAAAAATGAATTAGGATGGGCAGATTTTCGCCTAACTCATTATTCACAAATAGAGAAATGGTGGGAAATTGTTTTTAGTGCTTATCTGTTGGTTAGTCTTCATTCCGAACAACTGCTTAAATTTCCACCACAATCTGAATCTAGATTTTCATCACATCCTTTGTGGAATCAAAGCAATGGCTGGAATAGTATTCTTAATAACCTCCGTTTGATACTTCAGCCATTTACGCTATTTAACTTAATTAAACCTTGGTTCGCAGTCTTTACAATCCCTAAGCTATCTGAAGGATTTTTTCAACTTCAAATGATTGTTAATAATTTGACTCGCTCAATTTTCCAAAACTTCAATATACCTTATTTCTATTTTTCCTCTGCCTAGAGTGACAAAAGAGGGATAATCTGGTATGACTTGCTGCTCAACAGAAACAACCTCTTGTGCAGGTAGGGCAACTTCACCCGAACCCTTCTCTATTAAGCCCTTTCAGTAGATCACAAACTTTTTTCCAAAAGGCGATCGCCAACAGATTAATCAGTATTAACAAGTGCTATATACTACTTAGCATATAAGTAAAATTTATCATTTTTAAACAGTTTCAAGAAGTGAAATAATGAAAGTGTTGTGTATCATCTTGCTAAAATAATTGACTTTTTCATTAGAAAAACTGGCTATAACAGAGACAGAAACTCTAGACGAAGTTCTTGAGTGTTTAGCAGAAAACTTCTCAATTAAGACTCAAGGAGCTTGCGATCAAAAAACTTTATTTGAGATTTTAGTGAGAGCAGCAAGTAATGGAGATACTATTGAGAATACAGCCAAAACGTTAAAGAAAATTCCATCGGGAAATGATATTAGATATCATCTCAACAAAATTACTGATTTTGAAGACTTAGAGAGACAAATTAATCAAGCATTAAAAAGTCGAGTTCCGAGAGGAATTAAAAACGGACACCTAAAGTTAGCTATTGATTTAAATTTAATTCCTTATTATGGCAAACCCAGTAATGAGGAATTACCCTATATATATCGCAGCCAGGCGAAATCTGGTACTTGCTCTTTCTATGCTTATGCAACTTTATATGTTGTCCTGAAAAAAAACGTTTAACCCTTGCGATTAGAGGCGTTAAATGGCTGGATACAAGTGTTGCTATTATTACTTATCTCTTAGCAGAAATTGATGCACTTCATATTCAAATAAAACAACTTTATCTTGATAGAGGATTCTTTAATGTTCCCGTCATTCGGTGGCTACAAGCTTTAGATATCCCTTTGCTTATGCCAGCAATAAAAACAGGAAAGCAAGGCGGAATCAAACAGTTTTTAAAAGGAAGAAAAAGTTATAAAAATACATATACTATGACCAGAACTGGAACTGGAAATAAAGATGATTCCGTCACCTTTGAATTATGGATTGTTTGTAAATATAGCAATCCTAAATGAGTTGTGAAAAAAATGAATCATACATAAATATCTTTGGAAAGTCAAAAACTTGATGATGAGTAACAAGTTCAAATAATCTCTTGACATGAGGAAATGATTTCCATTTGGAATCAAAAATTAAAATCTAAATTAGGATGGTTAATCAGTTATCAAGATTCACTTAGCATTTGGAGCCAAATGGTTCAGATGACTCGAACTGTAGGGACTCAACAATCAAGCAGCATCTTTAAGTTACAACAGTTAACAATGGGAGCCAATTCTCTAGTTAATTTTCAACTAAAAATTATAGACTATTTGACGATTGAAAGTTATCAAATTCAGTCAGAACAGACAATTCTTGCGACTTCTGATGTAATTGAGTCGCTTTTTGGTAAATATAAACAGTTTTCTTCTCGATGTCCTATTAAACAGATAGGTCAGATAATTTTGAGCATTTCTTTATCTACTATGAAGTTGACAGGATATATTGTAAAAATTGCCTTAGAAACAGTTCGGTATCTTGATCTTGAAGCTTGGTCTTTTGGTTGTCCACTGTCTTTTGTGATGGCTGGTCTGCGCGGCTCGTTGGGGTACTCTCTAGTGGTCTAATCTTTGGGTTAGGCTATCTCTGGTTTTTTGTGGGTAAACAACAGGAAATCTGGCACGACAAGATTTTCAATACAGTGGTGTTGAAATAATAGACCAACTGTTGGTGGTGTTAGAATATTGGCGAGAGTATCGCAGTCAGTTTCACATTTTCTCCCACTCCTTCACTTTACTCGTAATGAGGAACAACAATGATTACAATCAGCGAACATACTGGAGTTGTAGCAGTCAACCTCTTCCGCGTTGAACCGGAACAACAGCAGCATGTAATAGATTTTCTAGTGGAGAATCGATATAGGTCTATGAAGCATCCAGGCTGTCTATCGGTCAGCATACATAAAGGCTTGGACGGCGATCGGGTAATTAATTATGTCCAGTGGCGTAGCTGGGAAGAATTTGAAACTGCTAGTGTAGACCCGGAGTTTCTTGCTGTCAGAAAGCAAGCGGCGGAATTAGGATTGTTTGATTCACACTTTTATGAGGTCGTCTTCACATCTGAGGCACAGTCACTAGACCTCCTGCGTGAATAGCAAAGTAGTGTGACAGTTTGTGTTCGTAGCGTTGGACAGTGTTGGGGAGCCTCTGCAAGAGATGATCGACAGCTTTCCACTGATCAAGGTTGATTATGCTGACTACCAGATCTTGCCGCTCCCGCCATATCCAGCATTCACGAAGAAGTCCCTAATTGTCTAATTAGTATGCAAAGCAGATAAACTAAAAAAGGAATCTACCAGCAGCAAAAAGAAGCGTGATAGTAAAGAAGCCACGTCATCGCCCACAACGAAGTTTTCCTGATGCTCAACGTATAATTGTGGAATGTGAGTTAGACAAGTGTATCCATTGTGACAGTAATTTAGTTAACCGCAGAGCCTGGCATATGCGTAAAACCGTTCAAACCATGAGTGGAGCAGTGTTTGTAGCAGGTAAAAGCAAAGAATGTAAGAATCCGGCCTGTACGTACTTTAGTAAACATTACTACGCAAGTGGGGTACTAAAGTATAGCTTGCCCAACAGTACTTATGGTTTAGATGTACTGGCATTTATAGGTTGGCAACATGAAAATGAACATCAACAATTAATTGAGATCCAGGAAAAGTTAAACCAGCGTGGAATCGAAATTAATGGGCGGAATGTAGGTAAGTTATACCGTCAATTTCTAGCACTGTTGGGTGGAACAATTGCACATACCCAGGAGAAATTAGCTGCTACAGCAATTGAACATGGTGGTTTGATTTGGGCAATTGATGCCTTACTTTCCAGTTGGACACGGGACTTTGTTATACGTATTATATGAAGTATTAAGTGGCACACCAGTCAGTGCAATTCAGTTGCTACAGGCACAGGCATCCGGGTTAATTGAGTGGCTGCAACCATATAAAGAGTTACCGTATAAAGTGCTGGCAACCCTGTCAGATGGGGAATCAGCAATTATTACTGCAATGAATTCAAATTGGCCAGATGCACCGCATCAACGGTGTCAGGCACACTTTCTCAGCAATTTGAGTGAATCTGTGCTGCCATTAGATACAAAGCTCAGACAACAATTAAAAGCAGACTTAGATGGAATGCCAAAAGTCCCTAAGTACTCAGAAAGACCCCAAGACCCAGGCTCCAAACAACAGCAAGACAGCCTCCCCTTTTTTCAGGAATCCCCTATATGTCACGAAACGCAGAGTTAATGGCAGTGGAGTCCCAGATTCGCACTGCTGTTAGGGATTGTGTAAATCGCACTAGTCGCAAACCTTTTCGCTGGGGGGGTATTGAAGGCTACCAGCAATTAAAAACGATAGGTGCGATCTTACGTAGTTTACCATGCCGGGAAATTGATACAGATTACTTGTCTGTGTTATCAGTATGGGTTGACCAAGCTTTAAGCAACAATCTTTCGGTAGCCTTGGATTTGGAACAGGCTAACCTTTGGTTACGACGAATTGCTGATTGTTTGCACTACCCCAAATACTCTCACCCCATCAAAGATAACGTGACTAATGCTACAGATACTAGCAACTTATCTTTGACAAGCCTTAAAGTTCGATGCGAGATGCAAGAATTATTACAGCAGTTTTTGCCTGACCCTAAACAAAATCCAGCACAGTTTGCCCTCAAGAAAAAATTACAACGACTATGGGACAAATACGGTACTAACTTATTGCACTGCTATGACATCCCTGGCTTGCCACCAGATAATCTCAAAATGGAAGCTATGTTTAGCCATTTGCGTCGTCACCAGCGGCGAATTAGTGGGCGCAAATCAACTGCCGAATTACGTGACTTTGGGCAATATCAAGTTCTCTTCATCGCTGAAAATGAAAAACAGCTACTTGCACAGATTCAGCAAGTACCTATAACTGAGTATAAAACTCAACGTCATAGATTAGCTTTGGCAGAAGTTCCTCGCCAACAAAAACGTCGCCTTCGTCATCATCCAGCTCGCACAATACAAACTTTGGTTAATCAACATACCGAACTTCTTACTGTGCTTGAGTCTCAAGCTCTCACATACCAATTAGACAGCTAGGGGGTTTTTCTTGAGGCAGCGATCGCAAATTACCTGTACCAATAAGTTTACTACCCCAAACACCTGAGTTCGATGTAAGAAAATCAGCTAAAAATGAGTATTCAAAAGGGTTAGAGGCTTTTAGCTAGAGAGACTATATTCTCAATAATTAAAATTTATTGAGAATTAATAGAAAACCAGGCTAGAT
>JAHHHS010000169.1 GCA_019359215.1 Nostoc indistinguendum CM1-VF10
TA
Organism: Nostoc indistinguendum CM1-VF10; assembly: GCA_019359215.1. Taxonomy (GTDB): domain Bacteria; phylum Cyanobacteriota; class Cyanobacteriia; order Cyanobacteriales; family Nostocaceae; genus Nostoc; species Nostoc indistinguendum. Next base: position 3 of record JAHHHS010000169.1, read on the forward strand.
CTTATATTCTGAGTCCAAGAGAGCTTCTCGACACTAGTATTTAAAATTATAAGTATTAAGCAAAATTTTACTGGGATAGGCATTCATTACAGAGCGATCGCCAAACTTTTCGGTCTACTGAAACTGGTTGTGGACAGCCTTACTGCTCCACTAAGGGCAGCTACCTTTTACAATGGTCATATTAGACATATTATTTTCTCCGATTCCACGCAGGCGCTCCAATTGCTCACATTTTCCCCTATTTGATATTGGAAATGCCAAGAATATCAAGTAATCAAGTAATCAAGTAGTTCGCTTTCGTGACTTTAGTGACTGACACTGACTCACAAGAAAATAGCTCATTCCGATTTAACCACTGCCCGAAAATCGAATCACGCTGATCATCAGGGGCAACAAATCGATAAACGCACTTCCATCCTTCCCAACGAATTCCGATGTAACATCAACTTTGTAGCGACGAGATAATTCGACCTTGCGCTGAGTGGTGTGGTGATGTTGATGGTGTAATCACTGGGACTGTAACAGATTTTTTAGCAATTCGCGGTGATCACCAAGAATGGAAGCGCCAGAAGAGCCGCTAATTTCAAACTAAGCGCACTATGTAAGTTGAACATGATTAGGCAATCTAAATGAAAAGACCTGGATTTATTGAGCGTCATCACCTGTGGACAGAAATCCAACAAGAAGCATCTGATAATATCAAGGCTGTTGTCAAAGAACGGGATCTATTGTTGATTCGTACCGCTTGGGCAGACCAGCAAAGCCCGACCTTACCCAAAAGTTTGCCAGAGGCGATTTCATATTTGAGCCAAAGCGAACTTTTTTCTCAAAAAATGGGGCAGCAGTTCATAAACTTTATCATTAAGATGAAAGAAAGTGAAATTAATCGCTTTTTGCAGTCCGTCGCCGATCAGCTACCAGAAGACTATTTACTACAGGTGACTAACTGGGAGCAAAGAGAATATTTTGAATTATTTTGAGTTGAGTGGTTTAAAGGACTTCCAAAAAATAAAATCACGGCGAGCCTGAATTATTTCTTGTTAGCTGTTGTATTGGATTGATTTTGTCAAAGTATTCTTTCAGTAATGCAAAAGCTGGCAGCAACTAGAGGGTAGATATCAGATGTTTGTTGAATCAACCATTGTCAAATCAGAGGAACGTCATGCTCTTGTGATTGGGGGAAGTATAGCTGGACTGCTAGCAGCTCAAGTACTGACCAAATACTTTAACCAGGTAACAATTATTGAACGCGATTATTTGAGCGCTCAACCAGAACAGCGCCCAGGTGTACCGCAAGCTCATCATCTCCACATCTTACTAAAACGGGGTTTGGATGCTATGGAACAGCTTTTTCCAGGAATCCAAACTGAATTAGCTGCATCCGGGGCAGTCGCCATTAACGCCAGCGCTAATTACCTGTGGTATGGCTTAGGAGGATGGGCACCCCGGTTTAGTTCCGATTTGAACATCTACAGTTTAAGTCGGAATTTGCTCGAATGGATTATTCGCCGTCGATTAACTGCTAACAACCGTGTTGTATTCGTGCAAGCTTCCCAGGTTACTAGTTTGCTGTCTAACCCCAACAGAACTCAAGTCACGGGTGTGCAGGTACGCCAAAAAATTGCTCACAGGCAAGAGGCCTGCGGTAGACAAACAGATTTTAGTGCTGATTTAATAGTAGATGCTAGCGGACGTAATTCTCATGCTCCTAAGTGGTTAGAAGCAATGGGTTATACACCACCGAAAGAAACTGTGATTAATTCCTTTTTGGGCTACGCTAGTCGCTTATATGAAGTTCCAGAAAACTTTCAGACTGATTGGCAAGGTGCATTGGTAACAGCAAAAGCGCCAGGCACACGCGGTGGTGTGATGTCTGCGGTCGAAGGAAATCGTTGGATAGTTACACTTGCTGGAATTGGTCGAGATTATCCACCAACTGACGAAGCTGGGTTTTTAGACTTTGCTCGGAGCTTACGCAATCCAATTATCTACGAAGCAATACTGGATGCTAAAGCCATTTCACCCGTGAGTGCCTATCACCGCACGGAAAATAGCTGGCATCACTATGAAAAACTGTCGAGATTGCCGTCAGGGTTTGTGGTAATAGGTGATGCTGTTTGTGCTTTCAATCCCGTCTATGGACAAGGCATGACTACTGCGGCTTTAGGTGCATTGACATTGGACGAATGTTTGCACAAGCAATTAACTCGCCATGCTGATGGAAATTTAGTCGGGCTATCTCAAAGCTTTCAAAAGCAACTTAGCAAAATAATTGCAGTCCCTTGGCTAATGGCAACAGGTGAAGATTTTCGCTGGGATACTACTGTGGGTGGACGACCAAATTTGATCACACAACTTATGCAGCAGTATCTAGATCAAGTGTTGCTGCTGGCTGCCCAAAGCCCTGACATGCACAGGCTTTTCTTAGAAGTAATGCACCTACTCAAACCTCCTAGTGTATTTTTGCATATTAATATCTTTAGACAGGTGTTACAGCGAATTATCAGGGAGAGTTATAAAAAGGGGAAGAGAAGCGGGGACAAGCTGTTGGTAAACCACTGATTTTCTGAAACGTTTGGCGATGCCTCCGACAGGGACAAAGCAACCTGTGCCTCGATGGACAGTGCGGGATGACAGCAAGTAAAGATCAGCCGCAGTCGCTCGTCTGGAATTTCATCGGTGTCGTAGGTAGACTCCTGGCTTGTTGGGATTAACCCAACTTTCTCACGCCATCCATTCAGCCCACTGTGGTACATCTGCCACCAATTGAGCAAATTTGTTAGGGCAAGCGTCTTCAAACTCCGGCATCACGCCGCAACGCTCATCACTCGTCAAAGTACTGAGTAATTCTTTGACCGCATCAACGCCGTATTGTACCCGCTCAATTGCTAACTGAGCGTAATATTTAACTTTATCCCACCAAGAATCACTGAGTTCTGCATCTGTGTCCATACCCCCCCAATTATTACTTCCATCTTCATTAAAGGTGGGTGTGGACGGCGGGAAATCAGGCAGGGGAGCAGGGGTGCATGGGTGCAGAGGAGATACTTGTACTACTTTTCCCCTCTGCTCCTCGGCTCCTCTGCCCCTCTGCTCAACACCATACTGCATCTGCATCCTAGCTGCATAAGCCGCATTTTGTTCTTGCTCCTCGTGGCGTTTCCTTTCCCTGTCCTCCCGTTGCCTCTGCCGATAAGAAAGCACGTTCTGGATAAACTCGACATCATCAGGATTGAGCCGATAATACTGAACCCTCTGCCCATTTTCCAGTGGTCTTCGTGACTCAGTAGACAAACCCAGTTGCCAGAGATACTGCCCTAAAATCCAAACTGGAGACTCCGATAGCGGAATGGTCAGATTAAGAATGCCTTTAACGTGAGATGCATTGCGTTTTGAGAAGTCAGCCAAAGCCTGAATCATCGCCTCGTCGCCTTTAATCTCAACGCCAGCCATCAGATCCATCAGCACACCCCTAAGTCCAAGCCGATGACGCATCAACCACGCGGTAGAATGATTGCTCCAGTCAGTGCAAATGGCTAGCCGCTCCCGTTCCGATTTATCGCGCTCGGCAACCACAGCTGGTGGTGAAACACACTCCCGCCCTTGGTCATCAGTAATAGTTTCCCCCGGTGCTGCTAAGATTGCTTCCAGTGCCACAATCTTTTTGATCAACTTCCCGCCGTCGTCTTTTTCCACCAGTTCCGGCGTTACGCCCATCCCATAAGTATCCTGTATGCGGAACTTTTCACACTCTAAAACCTCCTCCGGCTTGAGATAATCCTGATGCTGCCTGCTGTTGTAAGTCCTCCTGTCAATATCTTTGGCATTAGCCACTTTGCGATAATGCTCCTCATCGATGGCAATACCAGCTGCCTTCATCCACCGCGAAGTACTTTCATCACCACTGTCGCCCAAAGGAATAATCGTATTGCCCATCTCAAGAAGCAGCGATCGCAAATCAGCCCGTAAATTATTAATTGACCAATTACGCTGTGCTTCAATTTGGCAAGAAGCATCCAATGCCCAATCTTTCTCTGCACCACGTCTGCCTGTTTCTCTATTAATGCGAATCAGAAAAGCGGTCATCTCGTTTTTCTGAAGAATCTTTTCTTTGATGCGACGGGCATTGGTTTGTGCATAACCAAATGGAGGACGAGGAGCCACCCAAACGTGCATGGGAACATCAGGACGATACCGCCATAATTGCTGGGCGCATTCTGTGGCAGATTGCGAAACAGCATGAAACACACCAAACACGGCATCAAAATGATAGCTGGAAATGTCAACACCCGTACTGAGACTGGGAGTAATTAAAAAAGCGTCGATATCAAGAATAGCAATGTTAATCTCGCGGATAAAGATGACGTTCTCCTCACTGCCACTGTTTTCTGAATGAATAGCCCACACCCGTAACTTGCGGTCTTCGCCTGATTCGGGTGTATCATCAGCATCATCAATTGCTGAACCATCATTGAGCGCTCTTTCTAGCTTTTTGATAAACCGCTTACTATCGCTGACCATCATCAACTTTTTACCCAGCATCAATTGAGCGTGGAACTCTGCAACTATTGCGCTGCTGTTTTTACCTTCGTACCAATAGACTTGACGACCACCTGAGCGATATTCGTTTTTGATGATGTAGGGTTTTTCTCCAGCCGGTCGCATTCGCATGAAAAACTCGATAGTCAAATCATCGAGGTGAGCATCTGCCAACACTACCAATTTGGCATTGTAAACCAGATACTCCAGCACTTCCAGAATAGCCCCCCGATGTTCCTTGCAAGTTTTGGACTTGAGCAGATGGGCGAGATACTGACAGGCTTCGTCTATAAATAAGATGTCATAAGCCTGTAAATCGTTCGCCATTTTATACAATGAGTCTACGGTAATGCTGAGAGCTTTGGCTTTAGCCCAGTCACCGCAAGAAATCGCAGAGTACATTGCAGTTTGCAAGCGATCGCTGAGATTTTTCAGCAAAGTAACCCGATGCCCGTTGTTTAAAAAGCTGAGTTGGGGGTTATCTTTTCTAATCATTGCCAAGATTTCAGTCTTGCCAGTACCCATGTCAGAAGCCAAACCAACTAACCCAGATTGAGGCAGTGAGCGGATGACTGTGGAAAGATAGCGAGTATTAACGATAATATTAGGTTTGAATTTGTGAAGTCCCCTGGCGCGATTGACGAAAAATCTTTGGCTTAACTCGCTGATTCTCAAGGCATCAGCAATCATCGTGGACACTGCTTTCTCAGCTTTTTTGCCCAAAGCCACAACCCAATCATCAATTCCTTTTTCTGGGCCAGGCAGCAGCGCCACTTCGCATTGGCAGGCAAGTTGAAGAATTACTTGGCAGGTGCGGGGAGTAGCAGCAAAAACCTGCTGTTTAGTTTTGGGTTTGGTTTCGTAATCGAAGAGAATGACAAACTTACGCTTCTGTTGAGCCATTGGGACTAAATCAGGGTGCAGGTATTCCAAATCTTCCTTGCCCACGCGACCGTTCCAGATTCCAGGGAGTGCGATCGCTACATATCCCAAAGTTAGGAGACAAGCAGCCTTCTTCTCGCCCTCCGTGAGGCATACAGGGATTTCGGGGTATGTCATGATCCAAGCCCAAAACCCTAAAGCTTCACCTTCTTCGGTAACGGTAATATGCTCTGGCATTGGCACGTCATACCGCAGGGCTATCAACCGCCAAATGTGTAGGGGGACTCTTAGATACGTGACTCGGTTGGGAGTTTTGGGGGGTGACTCGTATTTAACGGGCTTTTGCGTTTGCTCTTGGATTGTCTTGTCCCATTCGAGCCTTGGGTAATCAGGTTTCATCCGTCCCCAGTCCATCGGTAGCCAATTATTGAGCGGGTCGAGTCCACTAACCCACCATGTGCCCGACTCTACGTGGGCATATCTTTTCAAGTACCCGTCGCGCAGTCGCCCATCGTTGCGTCTGGCAGTTTGGGGCAGAGCGTATAAAAGGTATTCGTAGACTTCCCAACCACTTAGAGAGCGAACATTTAAGGCAGTGAGTTTGGGGTCAACGGCGGAATTGACCACCCATTCATGCCAGTGGTTTGGAGCTAATTCACTGTTCGGATTTTGGTGTGCATCAATTGTGTGCTTCTCCCATGAGCTGACTCCTTTTTGAGGGAATAAGATAGTACAAACAAACTAAGAAGTTGTGATTGTAGATGAGTTAGAAAAAATCAATTGCATGAAAAATGGATGCTGTCAGCCAGTGAATCTGATATAGAATCAGGGTTGACAGCTTTTTTGAAGTGCTGTTGTTTATCTGCTCAGATTGAAAAAATCAGAATTATCTGCTTTTGGCTGTATGTGGTCGGAATGTAAGATTAATACGTGTGCTAACCACTTTGTTAGCCTTGGGAACTTGATGCAGATGTGTGGACTGACAACCGGGCGTCTCTGCAAAGTTAACCACACCCATCCATTTGTCTTTGCTACCCATTAGGGCTTGTTGATTGTGTTGGGCTAGGAGATTGGCAGCGAAGTCTTGAAAATGCTGTTCCATGTATGGGTTGAGTCTGCCTCCTGTGAGTTCGGCTAAAGTCTTCATCGCCTCGACCAAAGTTTGTAGGCGTTGCTCAACCGGTGGGAGGGCAGGGGCAGTTGCAGGAGTTTGGGCAGTGATGCTGGGAACAGCTGCAACCAAGTCTAAAATGATGGTTCTAACTTGCGCTGCTACTTGAGATTGCTGCAAGATCATTGCGATCCTTAACCCACCCAAAGCCGAAAAAACTCTAACTTGGGAGGTTCTAGATGGTAGACAGAGTGTCTGTCGAGCATCCCTTAACTCTTTCCCAGTAAGGGTTTTGGTTTCAAGGCTTTGGAATTCAGATTGATTTATTCTTGTTAGTTCTTTGACTGCGGACTCTGTAACTGAAAAATATTCCGCTATTTGTGCAGTAGTTGCCCAGCCGCTACCGTTCCATACAGCGAACACTATTGCCTTTGCTTTGCTCAGAACAACTTCTGCGCGTGAATTATCTAGGTTAGAAAGTGCAGAAGTTCTCAATGATGGAGACTCGACTAAAACACTTTGATTTAAAGGTAGACTCATGTTGCTTGACTCCTAAGTAAATTTCAAAACTTTAGAGATTCACGCGCACCAAACTTTTTTCACCAACCAGTGAGAAACGATTCGATATAGTCCGTGATTGAGTTAAGGTTGACGACACCAATTCAACAAGGTAAAACCAAAAATTATTCACCAGCCCAATCCCTAAAATCAGCCGTTGCTTTGTTCCCTGATCGTGAGAACAGAGCATTACCCTTTCGCCCAAAACAAAAGCAGGTTTTTGCACTTTGATGGCTTCTAATTCTCCAGTCCCGATGATTTGGTTTTGTGTGGCGTGGAGTATTTCATTACGGCAGTCAATTGAATAAATCCAGCACTCATGCTTCCATTGCATACCGCAACAATAGCCAAATGTTCTCGTGGTTCGTAGATATACTCTCTCTAGTAAATTGACCTCAACGGGTGGAATTGTTCCACGCCAAGGTGGAGAAAGATACCAACTTGTTTTGAGTGCATTAATATGGTCAATCATGCTTTTCTTCCCTGGGATTAATAACCTAAAAATCTTCGGCAATGTTTGGAGAATAACGCCCAAAAAATACCTCAAAGTGAGCAGCAATTTTCACTGCTGCCCACATGAGGCTTTACACTGTGACTAATTCTTGAACTTGCAATCGCACTTCATGGTTGAAAAGCTGCTGTAATTCATTAGAGCTCAGTTACTCTAAGGGTCGGTCTTGCAAGTATTTGTGAACTGGTTCAGCCAGCGATGTATCCACCATCGACAATGAGCGCACAGCATCAAGCACCGAGTTAGAATACTGCTGCTGGACTGAATAACGCCTCTTCACCCACCAGTTACTAAGCAATTCGCAATTCGCAGTTCGCAATTCGCAATTGTGAACGTAATTAGTAATTGAATCATTACAGGTGCAAAGCTTCCTGTTTTTAGGCATGGGGTGTAATTGCGAATTGCGAATTGGTAATTGCGAATTGTTGTAGTTCTGGCACTCGTTGAAGATATGCGCCATGATTTGGTTTTCAGTAGTGCAGGGTGTTCCAAGTTGTTCCTGCACTGGCAGTGTGCCGTCTTTGTAGTGAGTGCAGATGAAGCGATGACAACGCATTAGAGTGTTGGCACGAAATACTTCTTTGTCGTTTACCATCACTACCCAGCGTTGGGTTAAGTGGTTGTCGTCATGGGCGATGCTAGCTATCAGTTGATTACCAACATAATATTCGTGATGGTCAAACGAGATTTCGACTATTCTGAGGGATTCGGGAGCAATAGCTTGGGCTTGGCCAGCGATGTAGTTGTCGAGTTCGGCTTGGGCGAGGGCTTGTTCGTTGGGGGCAGCGAGGGTGACTTTCTGAACCTTGCTTGCCTGATATTCAGCGATCGCAGTAATCCAAGAATCCTTACAGCGTTTGTCACTGACCTCAACTGTGCAGGCGATTTCACTGTAGATTTGCTTCAGACGGGCAATAGATTTCAGTTGCAGCTGTTGTTGGCTGTAGATAATGTGGGTCATAATAAATCAGTTCCTAACGGGACGGAAAGCGCTTCAGATTGCGAGTCGGGGGCGCTTTCTCTATTTATATCTTTTATACTACTGTTGTATACAGCAGTTCTCAACTGGTGTATACTTTTGGAATACAAAACAAGTTTAGAATTATGGAGGCGTGTACACCAATGTTGATGGATGTTGTTAGACAGATAAAAGTTACAATCCCAGATTTATCTCAAAAAATTAAAGAGGCAAGGGAAAAAGATGGAAGATCAGTGCAGGTTTTAGCCACCTCAGCAGGAATTTCTACTGCTTATTGGTATCAAATAGAACAAGAAAAAAGACAGTGGATTTCTGAAGAAACTCTGCGCGGGATTGAACAAGCTTTAGGATTAGATTTAGGGGTGCGTTTTGATGATTGATTCCCTTAGTATCAATCTTTTATTTCTACCTCTAGTCTCCTTTATGGAGCAATTTCTAGGTTGGGCTACGGCTACGCACTTATCTGTCACATCCAAAATTTACGTTGCAGTTGACTCTGAGAAAATCTTATTGAACTAGAAAGGTGGAATTATGCCTAAACCACCTTCTAGACGCAACAAAGCCACCTCTGCCGCATCTACCGATTCAACTTCAGCAGCTAACTCTGTAAACGAGGATATCTCCCAGCAAGAAGATCCAGGTTCAGCAACAATTACGATTAGTGCTGTTGAAGTTCCAGAATTGACAGAGGAAGAACAGCGCGATCGCCTTCACCTAGAGCGCCGTGTGGAAAGAGCGTTTTTTGAGGCAGGGAAAGCGCTGACAGAATTGAGGGACAGACGGCTTTATCGCTCCACGCATAAAACCTTTGAAGAATATTGCCGCGATCGCTTTGCTCATAGTCGCCAACAGTCAAATTACTTGATTGCCGCAGCTGGTGTTTACGAAAATTTGACAACCATTGGTTGTCAAAATGTGGCAGATGAGAATTTGACAACCAATGGATCACAAATTCTGCCCACGAGTGAGCGCCAAGTGCGACCGATGACAAAGCTTGAACCCCAGGAACAGCAGGAAGCATGGCTAAGAGCAGTAGAAGTTGCTGGCGGGAAAGTGCCAACTGGTAAAATCGTGAAAGATGTTGTGCAGCGCATCATGGAGCGAACCCAAGTACCCAATACCTACCAAATCGGGGAAGTCTGCCAAATCCTTGTCAAAGACAACCCGGAACTCAGAGGAAGGGGTGGCTGCTGGGCAATTGTCAGCGCAGTGAATGACTTTAGTTGCAGTGTGAGAATGTGGGATGGTGAGTACACCATTGGGTTGCAGCACCTGAAGTCTTACGATTACTTGCCTGCTGAATGTGAGCAGATTAAATAAATCAGCGATCGCATCAGTCGGGTGTATTCCGATTCGCTGGAGGAGACAGTCAAAAGTCTGTTGCAGTCGTTGGGGAAGGTGAATCGTCCTTATCTTACTGTTGTGGAAGAGAAATTGTTGAGTGTTTTGGAGTCTGAATATGGCAGAGAGATAACGCCCTAAACAATTTTGGCAATTTGGCATCCAATGTCTTTGGATTGCAGTTTCAATGGAGTTAGCAACACAACGGGACAGTGAAGAAGTTGTACGAGGGAAAAGATAAAACTTTCCGCTTCTTGACATCCAGCTATGCCAGTTGTTTAGTTGAGTGCTGTAGAACCCCTCTACATGATTTATATAGCGCTCAACAGAGTTCAATTCCCACTCTACAACTGGCTAGAAATTAACAAAACCAAATAAAACCTCAGAATCTGTCTCGCCCTTCTTTGCTTCCCCAATATTAGACCTAAATCCTTACTTTTTTGGAATAGTTGACTTGACTGATTCACGCTCCTGTAATCTATTAAACCAGTCTCTCAAATAAGGATACTGAAGAAGCCAGTCTTCATTTAAGCGAAAGCTGTAATAGCCGAGGGAACATAATGCTGCCACATCTGCTGCTGTCCATGTTTCACCCTCTAACAAATATTTAGTTGAACGCAGTTGTCCATCAAAGATTGGTAAAAGGCGATTAATTAATGTTTCATATTTTTTTCGATAATAAGCAGGAGCTAGATCACCCATAAAATCTAGTACCCATAAACCGATAATATTGTCGCCTAAAGTATCTGCTAGTTGTTCCCATTTACGGCACTCAAGCCGTATGTGAGGAGCGCTTGGGTAAAAGCTAGGCTGTGGGTAAGTTTCGTCTAGATACTCTGCAATCAATGTAGAGTCCCAAATTACCGTGCCATCTTGATCTACAAACACAGGGACTTGACCAATAGGAGAAATTTCAAGGAATTCAGGGGGTTTATTGGCTAAATTAATTTCTTTGAATTCACAATCTAAATTTTTCTCTATTAACAATATTCGGATTTTCCGAGAAAAGTTTGATTGCTGATGATAATATAACGTTCTATTCATAGATTTTTTTTTACTCAAAAACTGGGTCTAATAATAAACTGCATTCAAAAATAGTACCCCATGATTGCGAGGAAGGAAGGAAGGAAGCAATCTCATGGACTCTCACCAAAACCGTTTTATCTTAATCTCTTAGGCATGGTAAACCATTGAATTACAACACCTAAAGTCTTGCAATTATCTACTTGCAAAATGTCAGTAGATGCAGGAGATATGCGATCGCATCAATCGGGTGTATTCGAGTGGGCTGGAGGAGTCGGTGCAGAAGTTTTTGGAGATGCTGGGGAAGCTGAATCGGGCTTATTTGACGGATTTGGAAGAGAAAGTGCTGAGTCTCTTAGAGTCAGAAATTACACATAAAGAAAGCTGGGGGTAAGACAGTAATTTTTGCGAACGATTAAATCATCGTCAATGAAGTTTGCTGTTCAAGCCGAGTTTGTAAATCTACAATCAGGTTCTCTCCACTGCGTCGCGCTGACCACAAACCAGAATACTGCAAACCTATATTCCACTCTCCTTGCATATAATCTTCATTTTCTGAAACCATGCCTGTATATCTAACTGGTACAGGTGAGGTAACTAAATAACGTTTAGTAAAACTGACAGTCCGCCCAATTACCTCGCCATTGACCTGAGCTTCTCCTAAATAGTTGTCATCCAAAATGGAGCCACTGAAAGTATTTCCACTTTGAACAAAGGTTGCTTCAAAGCGACTAGGGATGTCATCTTGCCAATAAGTTCCTAACCAATTACCGCTAAGGTCTGCCATATTGTTTCCTAGTAAAGATGTCTATGCGCTCACCCGAATTGAAGTAATTGACGCGGTATGTAATTATAATCGCTATTGTTAAGCTGAAGCTGTCAATTACCCAATTGTATCGATATTATCGCTGTTGAGTATTATAGTAAACCCTAGTAAAATACGACGGTACAAAGGGGAAGGTCGCGGTAGCATTCATTGGCGAATGATTACCAAGAAAGACAAAGATTACCCGCAGGTGTACTATCATTACAGATTTTGGAGTGAGGGTGATCGCTTGGTGAAGCTGTCGAAGTACATTCCCAAGCACTTGCTGAATCGAGTTCAGGAGATAAAGCAGGAGAAAACGCCTGTCAGGGAGATTTTGAAAGTTTGGCAAAAGCAGTAAGCTTTATTATACTACAAGTATAATACACAAAGGAAAATTGAAGATGTTGTTAACTTACCTAATTTTTCAACTATTGTTTAATTACAACAATCCAAATTTTTAGATACTTATAATTTGGAATATAAAGTTTATTTTGAGTTAAATGGCATTTTACTTCTCTCTAATTAATAATACTTTGGGGTTTGTTTGATTCAATCTAACCGGGCATTTGCTTGCAGATATGTTGGTTCAACGGATTAGACTTGTCCGAGATATTAACTTAGGAGAAGACGCTCATCGCTAACATTGCCAGGATATCTGGCTGATTCGACGCATCGTCGTAGCGTTGATCTACGGTAGCAGGCATCATCTACAGTGATAAGATGTAGAAAATAGACTGTCTGTAGCTTTTGAGTTGTCGTTTGGGCAGACAATAACTCACTATGCCAGTCCTCTCTGTTCCTACTCCTTTTTTGGCTACGGTATTGCTAAAGCGTTATTTATTTAATTCGTAATACAACTCTTGGAGAGGCTGCGCCAACGGCTTCGGTCAGTACAAGTTCGTAATTTGTAATTTTCGGGTTTCATGCTGCTAACGATCGCAACGACACACTTTCCAGCAACAGAGTTAGGCTATCTGTTGCATAAACACCCTGACCGTTGTCAGTCTTTTTCTCTTTCTTTTGGACAGGCGCACGTCTTCTACCCGGAAGCAAACGCCCAGCGATGCACAGTAGCGTTGCTGTTGGATGTTGACCCTGTGAAATTGGTGCGGGGACGCAGTGCTAGGCTGGAACAATATGTAAATGATCGCCCTTATGTTGCTTCTTCATTTTTAAGTGTAGCGATCGCTCAAGTATTTAGCACAGCCTTAGCAGGTCGCTGCAAAGAGTTCCCAGAACTAGTACAAACTCCTATTCCTTTGACAGCGAAACTTTCTGTCTTACCCTGTCGCGGAGGTGAAAATTTTCTGCGGGAACTGTTTGAGCCGTTAGGTTACAGTGTGAGTGCCCAAGGTCATATTTTAGATGAGGAATTCCCTGAATGGGGGCAGAGTCAATACTTTAGCGTCGAACTTCAGCACACTTTGCCCTTAAGTAATTTGTTAAGTCACCTCTACGTTTTGATTGCAGTATTGGATGATGATAAACATTACTGGGTAGGCGATGAGGAAATCGAAAAGTTACTGCGTCATGGTGAAGGTTGGTTAATTGCACATCCAGCGCGAGAACAAATTACCAAGCGCTACCTAAAACGGCAACATCGCTTAACTCGTCTGGCTTTAGCCCAATTAGCAGAGGAAGACAATCCCGATCCCGATAGTGCTGAGGAAAGCCATGCGGAGGAAGAAGCAGCGGTAGAAAAGCCCATTAGTCTGAATCAGCAGAGGATCAATGCGGTGATTGCTGCTTTGAAGCAAAGAGCTGCAAAGCGGGTGATTGATTTAGGTTGCGGTCAGGGAACTCTGCTGAGACTTCTGCTTAAAGATGGTTTTTTCGAGCAAATTACGGGTGTCGATGTTTCCTACAGGACGCTAGAAGTCGCTCAAGAACGATTAGACCGTCTGCATTTCCCCCGCAATCAATGGGAACGTCTGCAATTATTACAGAGCGCACTTACCTATCAAGATAAACGGCTCAGTGGCTACGATGCGGCTACGGTGATTGAGGTAATTGAGCATCTCGATTTACCGCGTCTGGGGTCATTTGAGCGAGTCTTGTTTGAGTTTACCCAGCCAAAAACCGTGGTGGTAACAACGCCCAATATTGAGTACAACGTCAAATTTGAGAACTTGCCTGCGGGGAAACTACGACACCAAGACCACCGCTTTGAATGGACGCGCGCAGAGTTTAAAAACTGGGCAAATCGGGTAGCAGAACGCTTTAGCTATACTGTGGAATTTCAACCTGTAGGCACAGAAGATGCAGAAGTGGGTTCACCCACACAGATGGCAGTGTTTAGCCATAATTCCTAATTTCATTTTATTTATTTCTTCCTTTGCGCCTTTGGTGTCCTTAGCGGCTTGAGGGGAGACAAAATGGTCTAGAATGCTTATATTGCAAAGAGTGTAGCAATTTGTGGTAAAAGAAAAAGAGCATTCATTCGCAACAAGCTCTATTTAATGATAATGTTACCAGAATTCTACG
>JAHHHS010000170.1 GCA_019359215.1 Nostoc indistinguendum CM1-VF10
ATTTCTAAGGCAGGGAAAATTCCCTTTCTTGCGACTATTATTCGTGAGAAATCTTCTGGTAATCCCTTTGGTTGGTCCTGGCAACCAGAATAATTGTCTACCCCGAAGTATTGAGGGGATACGAATTACTTATATTCAGTCATCAGGTAGTTTGTTCTATAACCAAAATGGAGCCAGCAGCGGATTTGGCACAGGTAGCCAGTTTGCTGATTTGACTGATGGACTGGTGCTTGCAACATCAGACTTTCTTGTCCAAGCTTAGGACGACATGACAAAAGCGATTGACGGACGAGATTGTGTCCGCAATGGATGAAAGAAACCAAAGTAGGCATTGAGCCGAGATCCCTGCAAATTCGGAAATAGAGGCTGAAAATACTTGCTAATTCTAGGTTTCAAAGATTTTGGCACTTATATAAATTGCCGCTTAAAATAGTCGCTTAATATTTGGCATCAAGAGTACATAATTGCTGTAACCCTTGAAATATCTCATGTTTAAGGACTATTAGTTGCTAGCGTTTGTGGCTGTGTTTGCGGAATTTACGCTATTGATTTTGACTTTTACCAACTTTCGATGATTGAATAGTTTCTTTCCTCATACCAGAACTCCTAAAAAATCAATGTTACTCTGCTCGTTATTGTGACTTGAACCGTATTTTGTCCAAACGGTCACGACATACTTCAAAATCACTTAGGACAAGGGGCCAAATGAGCAGTGATTCCGAAAGTTACGCTAAGGAATTAATGAGCCGTTTTCAATACTGCGTAGCTTGCCGCCGCAGGCATCGCTACGGATAAGACTGTACCAATTGAAGTCTCTGAAATTTAGGAGCTTCAAACCCTTGCTGTGTCGTATTAAATTGTTGCACCAAATAATCTATAGGTTAATTGGTAAATCGAGAATTGCGAAAAATATCGGCTTACAGAATGCTTATCCAGTAAGAGTTACAGCCAAGCGCGTAAGTTTCTGGCGGGTAGGGCGGAAGCATTGCTGCCTCCTTCCCCCCTCAGAACCGGACTTACGAGTTTCCAGGTATCCGGCTCAAGCAAGTCACTATGGCTATCTTGTTCCAAGATGGATTTGTTGATGGCACAGGAGGTGAACCAACTGGAGGTTGGAGTATGTGTCTTTACCACCATCAATTTTGGGGATTTTATGGTGTTTGTGAATTTCCTCTCCATTAAAGAGACTGTTTCCACATATTGGGCAGACACAGCTTTGTTTTTGAGCTATTTTTTGAATACTTGGGGCGTGGGATGACACTTTAGCCAATTCCCTTTTCTTCCAGTAATCTGTTAAAGATGGGTCATCAGGAGATGATTTACCCTTAACTATGATATGTCTGTTAATTTTAAACCAGGAAAACTTCAACAGATATTTACCAGTTTGTTTGTCTCCAAACACCCAGTTATCCTGCCTTTCCAAGTTTAATCTACCCCAGTATTTCTTTTGACACCAATTCCAGTTTTTGGTTAACAGAGGTCACTGCTGTGATTAAACTAGGCCGGTCAAGGGGGGTCTGAAAGGGATGCCCTGTCGCCAAGGTGTTTAAAACAGCTGCGTTGATCCGCAAAGCCAAGCGGCGAAAAATTCGTTGATCGGTAGTAGCATTAAGCCAGTTCAAGGCGCGTTTGGTGATAGAGTCAGACTCTTTTGGTAGTTCTCGTTCTGCCTGGGATAACGCTTCTCGTATTTGCTGCTGTTGCTGGAATTGCGTAAATACTTCGCTATCTAACAGTAGCTTGTTGCCAACAAGCTGCACTCCCTTATCTACTACTTTTGAATAGATATCTGAAGAACGCTCGACAAGAGCTTGAGTCAGTTCCTCTAAACTGATATAGCCTAACCAAGCTTGTACTATCTGGATAAGTTTTTCTGACTTTAGCATAGTCACTTAAACATGAATCTTAGGCACTA
Source organism: Nostoc indistinguendum CM1-VF10 (assembly GCA_019359215.1). GTDB lineage: Bacteria > Cyanobacteriota > Cyanobacteriia > Cyanobacteriales > Nostocaceae > Nostoc > Nostoc indistinguendum. The sequence goes on from JAHHHS010000170.1 coordinate 1,916, forward strand.
AAGCTTAGTATAAAAAATATTTGAGCCTTTTGCCTTCTACGTCCTGTTTTTGGTATGTCAGGTTACTCAACTTTTGTCAGCGTCTCCAGTTGTGCAAGTAGTTTTTCTATTTGCTTACGCTTCTTCGGATCTGACCAAATACGCGACTTTCTTAGTTTGGTAGTCGCAGCATTAAAGCGCTCTTTGTAATTGCTCGGCTCGGTGTTTTCGGTAGAAGCGGCGGCTTTCTTCTCATTAATCCGTTGTCTGATTTCGCTTAAAGACCAGTTGTTAGCAATAGCTTGTTCTAAAAAGTCAACGCGCTCATCTAATTTCTGAATTTGGGCGATGGCTTTGGCTTTGGTGTACTCAAGTGAGCCTTCCCTTAGCGCATCAAGGATATCTTCTGGGAGGTTGAGCAAGGGTAGACGGTTCTTAACGAAAGATTCCCAGGTCATTAACCCTAAGCCATCAAACACAGATTCAACGATTTTGAGGTCTTGGTTTACAGCAGGCTCATGATTAAGGGCTGAATCATCCGTTTCGGTTTCGCCCATAACGTTATGGGTAGGTTCATCACCTGAGCCAACGGAAGCGCCCATAACGTTATGGGTAACTGTAGATGCTTTTTGATGTAGGCGTTGTAGACGATACAGTAATGGCGGGATATCCTCGACACTTCGACCTAGTTGGAGAGACAGAAGTTGCAGGATACCTTCAGTTTCTTCAACTGGGTTGAGGTCTTCCCGCAGTAAGTTTTCTACCAGTGCCAGTTGAAAAGCTGCGTTGTCATCTAATTCTTTGATGACAACAGGTACTTCTTTTAAAGCAAGTTCGGTTGCTGCCCGATAGCGGCGTTCTCCTGCTACTACTTCGTGTTTTCCATCATCAACGGGGCGTACTAAAAGCGGTTGCAGGATGCCATGCTGTTTTATGGATTCGGTTAACTGCTTTAATGCTTCCGTATCAAAGTAACGGCGCGGTTGTGTGGCTGGCAGAACAATCTGGTCTAACGGCATGAATTGGGCAGAACCAGCGTTATTAACTTCTGTAGTGTCCCAAGGTACTTCAATTTTGCTTTTGAAAGGTTGGCTGGCTTTAGTAGTGCGTCTCATTTTAAGGATTCTAAACTAACGGCTATTTTTTTCAAGATGGCGACAGATGGGTGCTTGGGTTCGTAAACCGCAAGGGGCATTCGCTCCTCTGAAGCATCAACAAAAGCGGTAGAGCGAGGAATTGCGGGGAAGACAGTTCCGGCGTTCGCTAGTTGTTCAGTAATGGCTGCTAAGGTGCGAGTGTCCTGGGAGTTACGAGCATCGTATTTTGTAGGCACAAATCCGGCTATTTGCAATTTGCGGTTTGGTTTGTTACGTACTGTAGCAACCGTTTTTAGTAATTCGCCTGTTCCCTCAAAGGCTTTGAAATGGGTTTCTAGGGGAACGAGAACATGGGTAGCAGCTACAAGGGAGATGTAAGACAATAGCCCTAAGCTGGGAGGGCAATCTATTAATATAAAATCATAATCTGATTCAATTGGTTCTATAGCTTCTTTCAGGCGAAAATCGCGCATGGAAGCACTAACCAATTGCATTTCTGCCGTACTCAGAGAGATGTTGGCAGGGGCTAAATCCATGCCGTGAATCCCCTCATGAATTGGCAGAGGTTGTTCATCCACAATGGCATTGTTGACAGTTCGCTCTATCTCTCTTGGAACCAAGCCCATAAAAATAGTTAAGCTGGCTTGGGGGTCTATGTCGATGAGCAGGACGCGATGACCCAATTCCGCTATTTGGTAGCCCAAGTTTTGGGTAAGGGTGGTTTTGGCAACACCTCCCGCTTGATTAAAAACTGCGATGATTCGGCTCATAAGTGAGTTGGTTTAAGAGCGCCATTACAACTTCAGATAACGATAATCTACCAATTGGTAATGTTTATTCTTGTTCGTGGTTGCTATTTTATTTAAATATATGATGAAAACCGTATATTTACCCTTAGAAGCAATAAGGAACTTGGGAAACAAGACAATCTACCTCTAATTGGGGAACACAACTTGTTGCCGCCATGCCCCCTAGAAAAAGTTAACCATGAATCAGAATATACGTAAAATTTTAATTATCGATGACTCTGCTGAAGACCGGGAACTCTATCGGCGCTATCTAATAGGTGAGCGCGAGTATTCCTACATCATTTTAGAGGCGGCACTGGGGAAACAAGGGATGGAACTGTGGCAGCAGCACCAACCTGATGCCGTGTTGCTCGATTATCGATTACCCGACCTGGATGGATTGGAATTTCTGGCCCAATTACAACCCTCCTCGCAACAGTCGTGCTTGCCGATAATTATAATGGCGGCGTATGGCAATGAGGCGAGCGCAGTGCAGGCGATGAAAGCGGGCGCACAGGATTATCTGGTGAAGGAGCAGATTACCCCGGAGGGGTTGCAACTGGCAGTTGAGAAGGCAATTGAAACAGTGCAGCTACGCACCCAACTGCAACAGCGCATCGAAAAAGAGCGGTTAATATTGCAGATTACCCAGAAGATCCATCAAACCCTAGATCTGAAGGAAATTCTGCAAACGGCGGTGACGGAAGTGCGGCAGTTTCTCCAGACTGATCGCGTTTTGATTTTCCGCTTGCAGCCAGATGGTTTGGGCACTGTCGCAACCGAATCCGTAGACGAAGGTTGGACTCCTTTGTTGTCTACTTCACTTTATGACTCTTGCTTTAACGAAAACTACGTTGAACCATTCCGCCAAGGGTTAGTCACCATCAAGCCCGATATTCACGATGGCAGTATTAACCCCTGTCACGTCGAGTTACTGGCAAACTTGCAGGTGCGGGCAAATTTAGTCGTGCCGATTCTACAAGACAACCAATTGTGGGGAATGCTGATTGCCCATCATTGTGCAGCCCCTCGCCAGTGGCAAGCCTTAGAAATTGATTTGCTCAAAGAATTAGCAACCCAGGTTGGCATTGCGCTCCAGCAGGCAGAACTTTATCAGCAGGCACAGAATGAATTGGCTGAACGCAAACAAGCAGAAGCCGAACGCGATCACCTATTGAAACAGGAACAAGCGGCCAGAGCCGAAGCCGAACGCGCCAATCGGGTGAAAGATGAGTTTTTGGCAATTTTGTCTCATGAGTTGCGAACACCCCTTAATTCAATTTTGGGTTGGGCAAAACTGATGCAAATCAGCAAATTAGATCCCCCGACAACGACTCAAGCCTTGGCAAGCATTGAACGCAATGCCGAGCTACAAACCAAACTGATTGATGACCTGCTCGATGTTGCCAAAATTCTACGCGGCAAACTCACCATGAATGTAGCTCCCGTCAATCTGGTGTTTATCATCGAGTCGGCCATCGACACTGTGAGAACAGCAGCCTTCGCTAAATCAATCCTGTTGCGTCCGGTGCTATCCCCAGTTGGGCAGGTTTCTGGTGATGCGGCTCGACTCCAGCAAATTGTTTGGAACCTGCTGTCCAACGCCATCAAATTTACCCCCATGGGTGGACAGGTAGGCATTCGGCTGGAGCAAGTCGGCAACCAGGCACAAATTACAGTCAGCGATACTGGTAAAGGCATCAACTGCAACTTTCTGCCGCATATCTTTGAGTCATTTCGGCAAGAAGATGCTTCAACCACTCGTAAGTATGGGGGGCTGGGGTTAGGGTTAGCGATCGTCTGTTCGCTGACCGAAGCACATGGAGGTACCATCTGTGCTGATAGCAAGGGTGAGGGGCAGGGAGCGACGTTTACAGTTCGTTTGCCCTTGCTCAATGCAGACCCACAGAGAAGTCAGCCTGATTCCTTACTAGAGCAAGAACCAGAACTGACGGGGATTCGAGTTCTGATGGTTGATGATGAACCTGATACCCGTGAATTATCTACAGCATTGTTGACTCAATATGGAGCAGAGGTCTTGACCGTTACATCTGCTGCTGAAGCTTTAGCCTCCCTGGAATCGTTTCAACCCGATGTATTAGTCAGCGATATTGGAATGCCAGAAATGGATGGCTATGCCCTTCTACAACAGGTTCGTTCTCTGCCACCCTCTAAGGGTGGGCAAATTCCAGCGATCGCTCTGACAGCCTACGCTAGGGTTGAAGATCAGCAACGAGCTAAGTCTGTCGGCTTCCAACACCATATTTCCAAACCACTTGATGTACAGAGATTAGTGCAAACAGTCTCTGCTCTAGCTCGACAAACTTACCTATAGAAAAATGTAAGCGCAAAAAACTTGCCTTGCAAAAGCAGGGTAAAAGACGTTTCCGCACTTGAGAACTGACACAGATAGAAATCAATGCCCTCATAGTGTTTATGAAGGCTTTACTCATGGAAATCAGCACACACCACTAACTACGTAGGATCAAGAGAGATTCAATCAACGAAAATGTAGTGAAAGCTACAAATTGTTTTCAAGCTACCCATTAGCACTAATATCACAGGAAATAAGCATTATTGATGTCTGTTAGCAGTTGTTAGCAGTTTTGAGATGCAAATTACAGTGACAGCCCTTAGCGTTATTTAACTGCTTCTCACTGCCAATAGATGTCAGATGGTAGCAATTGGACAACTGCTGTTTTCTCTTCAAACTGCGCCTAATCCTTATGGCGGCTGCAATAAAGCTATTTTTATCAAATTTGGCTATGCTGCCCAAGGGGATTTTTCGGGAAAATTGATAATACAAAAGTGGTGCAAACGTACTTCAAAAAACCGTTTCAAAATTTATTGTAGTCTGTTTCTTTTAAGTCTTTTCCTTTTGAGAATTCAAGAACTCGTTGCGACTCATGCGGCAACGCGGAGTATAAAGGGGCGGGCTTGCAAAGAGAGTCAGCCCCACAAGTAATCCAGGTTGCCCGTCCTGAAGACCGCATGAGTCGAGCCTCGCGGCAACGAGTTCGGTTTGCACAGCATGGATCACAGACTAGCCGCAAGATTCCCTGGCGAATCATTATTGAATGCTACGACAACCCTGGTGAAGCGGGTCGTTATGCCGCAAGTTCCCGACGGGACAGTAACCACTAGGCTATCTGTTAGTGTTCAGCCTCAAGTATCCTTGGAAATTGTTAGAGAAGCCAATTTTCCAGTTCAAGCACATTACCCAACATCCAAGGGTTTACTTTGAAATGCCAGAAATTACCTACAAAACTGATTTAGATAATGTTGACTGGGCAGAAATGAAAACAACATTACGCCAAGATGCCTTTGACAATGGGCGCAGTCCAGAACAGCTTAAAATATCGTTTGAAAATAGTTACGCTGCCTGTGTTGCCTACGCCAATAATCGAATTGTTGGCACTGCCCGCGTTTTGTCTGATGGTATTTGCAATGCTTATCTTGTTGATGTCTGGACACTCAGCGCATATCGTCGTCAGGGTGTTGCAACAACAATGATACAAAAGCTACTGAGTCGATTAAAGGGGCAACACGTCTACTTATTTACAGATGATGTTCCTGGATTTTACGCGAAACTTGGTTTTGTAGAGCAACCTATCGGCATGGGACAAGTCATCGAAACATGGTTGATAAATGAGTCATAAGATTAGTGTGAGAGTTGGAAACAGATGGGGGGTAACTGATTTAAGTGATCGCATTTGTATTAGTAAGCTAATCGTCATTTAAATTGCACCATTTTCATGGTACTAAAAGCTGCAAACCCTCTCCCTTGCTCCCTGTCCCCTGCTCCCCTGCGATCTCAATATGCAAATTAAATGCTTAACAGCTTAGGTTGTGCGGCATAACAATTCGGGTGCAGCGGATTGTCATCTTTAAGCTCGCTTCAGTTTAGTCATTCGTCACATCAATATATCTAGTCGTTGCGCTACACAATTGGGCTATTACGTGGAATACAAGCCTCAAAGTCTTCTCGATTCATTCATACAAGGGCGCGAACGCTGGCAACTACCACCATAAAAATACCCCCATATTCTGGGGGCGAATGATGTGCTATATGTTCTTTAAAGAACAGAAGAGAATAACTCTGTTTCGGTATAAGGATTTCGGTATATGTGCCCATAGTAGCAAGATATCTCTCAAGGGCTTGGGCGCTCACTGACTCTTCAAAATCTCTTTACAACAACTAATCAATCTACTAACACTTTAGTTAAGTTGACACGCTGATGCCTCTTACACCGTGAACTACCCCGCCGTAAGACGGACGAGGCTTCCCAATTCATCGGGAACAGCCTCCAGGACTTTGGCGACACGTTAAAGCTAGAAATTTTTACTAGAAAAAACATTCAGTGTATCTACAGTAGTTAAACAGCTTTAGGTTGAATAATATGTAACGGAAAATAGGAGTATGTTATTTTACAGGTTACCGTTGGTTGCCTGTAACTTCTCGCTTCATAATGATTATGCTTCAAGGGATTGAGCCGATATGTTTGTAAAAGACAAATAAATGAGTAAGAATAACACTCTAATTTCATCAAAGAAATTTAACTCGACCAATCATATTAAACTAAACCTTGGGAAAAAGCGATGACAGTCTTAGCTATACTGCCGTGACTGCGGTAGATGCCGTGACTGCCGTGGATGGTGTCGAATATCTATATTTCAAGCGATACCACCTGATGCCAAGGTGCAAATAATTCTTTTAGGAGAAACGTTTCTCCTAAATGCCTACTTCATTTAAACCAAAATCCTACCTGCGGCTTTGAGTATCCGTCAGGCGAGATAAATGAAAAGGTTTTGCAATTGCTGTGGATAAGTGCGCTCTGTTGACGGCTGATTCACCACAGATTAAGGTTTGATGCGGCTACATGGTCTTTTCGCAATAGTGTCGCGACAAGCTTTTTGATTGCACTTTACTCCTAACAGTAGTTTTACTCCAATTACAACCACATCACTAGGGAAAACTACGCTAGTTTATGGGGTGTTTTTGTTACTCCCGCAGAGAACACCTCATTACAGTAGATGGTAACAATAGGATATATTGCTCTCAAGCAAGAAAATTTCTCACAAATTTTCTGAGATTAGTGAATACAGCCCAGTGAAATCAATGCTTTCGAGAGCTTCGGCTGTGCATCTCTATTGCGAAGAATTGGCTCATCCGCATATGTCAAAGGGAGACCCTATAGTTAGACGGCGACGCTCCAAAAACCTGATGACTTCTTCTTGGCAACAAAGAATCTGAGGGACACCACCAACTATCAGCAACCACTTTTTCTCCTCACTTAATTGCAATTTCCATCTTTCTGTAACCTTTTTAGGTAAAATCTGCTTTATGTCCTCATTACACTTGCATAAGAACCCCCAAGCGTTTGCCTGACTTATGATTCTCTCTTCCATGCTTGCTTTTAACTGGACTGGAATTTACTTAATTGAATGGTATAAAATGCTTACGTACTCAACTACGCATTGAAGCGCAAGCACATTAAATCACTGTATTAACGAAGTGTAAACGCTATAAATAACAATACTCACATGTCATTCAGTTGCGTTTTTCTCATCAATTACTAGCGCCTTAAAGCTCTGTGTTAACTGCTGCCAGAGTTACTCAATTTCCTCGTAGCACTCCTGTAGGGAGTCTGTTAAATAATTGTCAAAATTAGTGAATTAACGTTATTCGACGCAGCAGAAATCTTTTAATCTTCTGTGCTTGAATTAAGCCCTAATGCTAAATAGCTACGTTCTAATTGTTCCCAAAGTAGGTTAATTTGTTCATATGAGTCTTCTGTAGAAAGCTTACCAATAGTTTCTAAATTGCAAATGTAGTTGACTCGCATCGCAAATTCTTGTAGGTTACCTTTGAATATTAAAAGCTCTGATGTTAATTCATTCGTACAGAGTCGGTTTGGATAAAGAAAGCTGTGTATGTCTGATTGCTCTTCCATAACTTACCTATTTGATAAAGATTCATAACTATTAAACCTGGAATTTAGTTAATAGTACCTTTTAGACTATTACGAGTGCTAACTTGCATATTCTCATTCAACTTATTTGTTTTGTGATTCATTTAATATTAGCAAGTATCAGTATTTGCTAATATTACCTGAAGTTGATATCTTGTACTACCTTCGGAATAATTTGTATTAAATTTCCCGATGAAATTTAGATATGTAAATTTTTTTTAAAAAAATTATGTCTTGCTAAAAATTGTGTATTCAAATTTTGTTAACAACTTGATATCCGCATTAATTTTCATGCAGATATCAAGTTGTTAACATTCAAGTTGCTGATAATTTCTTGAATACATCAATTTGACTACAAATGTAAATAACATACTTCAAAAAACCGTTTCAAAATTTCTTGTAGTCTGTTTCTTCTTGAGTATTTTCCTTTTGAGGATTCAAGAACTCGTTGCGAATCATGCGGCAACGCGGAGTCTTCGGGGCGGGCTTGCGGGACTGGTCGCCCTAACGATTAGACACTCTGCCCGTCCCGAAGACCGCATGATTCGAGCGCAGCGGCAACGAGTCAGGTGTACGGGAGCTTGGCTCACAGGCTAAAACCACGATCCTGCTGTAAGAGCTTTTGTTGCTCCTTTCTGAGATGAGCTTCTAATTCCTGGCTCCAATCAGGATTATGGGTTTTGAGCCTTTTACCAATTGGCAACAATTCCAATACTGCACTAGCTGCGTTATTCCCTTGTTCATCATTATTGAATGCTACGACCACCCTATTGAAAGTCTTGAGAAATTCCATAGGTAGCTTATTCGGGTCATCAGCTACCATAAACATGGTTCTAGTTGCTGGTAGCCCCTTGCAACTTGAGATAACATAGGTGGCTGCTGACATGGCATCAATCGGGGAAGAACACAAAAAGACGTTTTCTACCTTGTCCGTTGGTTGCCCTCCCAATCTCAGATAAAACCAACCTTTTTGTGTAGAGGTGCTTTGGTCGTACTCCACAGTGCGATGATTTTCTCTAGGCTTTGACCAAACTAATGCACCAGTTTTTTCACCATCTAAATCACGCTTGACAAACAAAATATTTCGTTGCTCATCCATGTAAAGCAACTGATTATTATGTAATCCTTGCACAATATAATCTGGTATATAGCGTTTCTCGTCCAAATACTTGTGCAACACTTGCCAAACAACTTTATCCTCTGGTGGTGGCGTGAACTGAGGCTGCTGTTGTTTGCGTTCAATTTCTTGAAAGAGTTTTTCTAACTGTTCAACTGGGAGTGGTTTAACAGGTTTGAGTAGCAATTCATTAATAGATTCATCATCACGTTCTGGTTGGTAGTCAACGCCAAGATGTTTTTGCAAACCGGGGAAGGTGTAAGCTGCACCTAACTGTGTACCACTAAAAGCCTGCCCATCTTTCTGGTATGAAATGCCTTTAGACTTACCATTCCTAGTGAATCCTGTTCTCACACTGACACTAGCTTGTTGCAGCCGCATGATCAGCGTTGGCATTTGGGGATTATCAACACTAGCCCTATCAATTGTCTGCTGAAGTTCCTCTTTGATAGTGCGTCCTGGTGACCGCTCAAGTTTACCTAGTTCATATTCTTCTTGCTCTCGCCTTATGCGCCTGATTTGTCCGGTGCTGGGTGTGCGATTCAGTTTCTCTCTACTGCCCTGCACTTGCACTAACTCATAATCCTGTTCAATCTGTCGCAGCACTTTCTCCGAGCGTACATAATCCCAGGAATCATGGACTACTAGCCCTGTATCCATCCTGATTCTGCTGGCTGCAATGTGGATGTGGTCGTCGTCGGTGTTATGGTGGCGGAAGATGACAAACTGATTGGCATCAAACCCCATTTCTTTCATGTAGCGATCGCCAATCTCGCTCCACTGTTCATCATCTAATTTATCGCCCTTGGCTGCTGATAATGAAACATGGTAAACAACTCGTTCTGCATCAGAATTTAGTTGTCGAGACAGCTTAAACTCCCGCGCCAATTCACGCGCATTTCTCCCGCTCATATTGCCACCAATTAGTTTGGCATCTTCACGGGATTCTAAATAATCCAATAGCTTGCGAAAACCTCTACCCTTAGTCTGCTTCCCAATCATCCTCTTCCTCTTCTTGCGAGTCGTCATCATCAACATCATCCGAGGCAATGTCTCGTCTGCACTGATGCAGCAGTTCTAAAAGCTCTCTTAATAGTTCTGGATCAGCAGGTAAAGTTCGCCCCATTAATATAGCTGTGTTGGTGGCTTTGACAAGCTGGTTTAGGTTGTTCCCGATTTGTCCTAATTCCCAATATGTTTGTAAGCTAATTTTGCTCAGTCGTTTTGGTAATGGACGCATCAACGCATTGCGCCTCATCAATTCACTCGCTGACATCCCTGCATCAAGTGATTTTATTCGCAGCAAGTCCAGTTCGATATCACTCAATCTCACTGGGAAAATATGCTTTCGGACTAGAGCTTTTGACTGCTTGCGGTTCGCCATAAGTCGAGAATATCAGGGACATTGCGAGGGGGGTTTTTAGGGGGGTAAAACCCCACTAAACCAGCTTTGCCGTTCGAGCGCAGCGAGACAAAGCGTAAGCTTTGAGGCATGGCTGACTTCAAGACCATTTTTGGGATAGGTAATGTGTCGAGTGCTACGTATGTACGGAGGACACAGCAGGAGGCTGAAGGCGGGAGTACTTTCGAGGTAGCCGTGATGCTGACCATCCTACAACTTACAGAGGGATATATCAACGGCGTAGCCGGAATTTGATCAAATCAAGCAGTCGATAATTTTTGGTTCGGCGTAGCCGTAATAGAGTCGATAAAAACGGCGTAGCCACTATATGAAAATTCTAGGTTCAGCGTAGCTGCCACACAATATAATAGTCCGGCGTAGCCGTAATGTGAAAAGATAATTCAGCGTAGCTGTAATAGCCAGATTTTTTAGCATTAGCTTGAATAAGAAGACCAGCGAAGCTGCCACACTAAAAAATATAAGGCGTAGCCGTAATATGAAAAGGTAATTCGGCGTAGCCGCAATAGCCGATAATTATCAGTTAATCGGGATTCACGAGATAACCATGAGTGAACATCAGAATTCAGAAGTAATTACGAAAGAGAAGATTGATGAGGCTATCAAAGCGCTTAAGGAACAGAAGCCGAAAGAGCGAGAGTCTGTATCAGACAGAGAAGCCGTTCGTAAGATGAGGAGGTATATTGAGAAACTGATCTCTGATAAGTATGGCTACAGTTATGATGAAGTGTCAGAGATGCTGAAAGGACTGGGCATCAATTTGAGTGGCAGCAGAATCAAATATTTAATAGGCGAGTTGAAAAAAAGCAGTCGTCGTCCTCAGAAAGCATCTGATAACGGCGATAGTAGTATGTCAGAGAATGGGGCTACTGAAAATCAGCAAGCAGTTACAGCCAGCAGCGAAGCTGAAGAATCACTAGTACACCTCGGCGTAAATAAACCAACCATTAAATAGCTAAAACTTTACCTTTGTATGTCCACTTGAAAGGTTTAGCCCTCTTTTGTCACTTTCAGAAAACAATAATCGAAGCAACATTCTGAAACTTTTATGTAGTCGAGCTTTGAGCTTTTATTTTCTAACAGTAATTCAAGTTTGTAGCCAAAACCTGGAGATGGAAGCCCTGAAAGGCTTTCAGCGATTGGGTTCTACCAAAGTGACAAAAGAGGGTTAGCCATTGTTTGATTAAAGTAGCTGATAAAATCGAGAATTCGAGTTTTTAAATCATCCTTACTGAGAAAACTGGCGCGTTTGAGTAGCTTGCGAACTAAAATACTAAACCAAATTTCAATTTGGTTCAGCCAAGAAGAATGTTTGGGAGTGTAGTGGAAAACTATTCGATGCGTTGGGTCACTCAAAAAAGCAGCGAATAGTTTTCATTGATTGGAGGATACCACTTTCACCTTTTACACCAAGGTCGATGTCTAACCCTTCAAGTTCACAAACAAGACGAACCAATGATTCAGACTGATGAGTATTTAAACGGTTCTTCATTACTTGTTATGCTAAAAACGCTTATAAATTAGCTCACATCCCTTGCTGGGTAATAAAGACAGCTTTTAATCTTGATGTTTTAGCTTTTGGGGATCAATCTAGTTTGTAACTGCCTGAAACCCTTGATTTTTAAGGCAAATTTCTAATATTAGTTTAAACTTTAGCATAACACCTACGGAAGAGCCATTTAAACAGTCCATAATCAAATTCCACTTCTTGGCATCTGGGTCAGTTTCAATTGTTCGACGAATGTGTTGGGCAAAATCTTCTTCAGTTTTTGTATCTCCACAAGTCGGTTCCATAATTTTACCTGTGGCAACATCAAAATTAGCGATTAAAGTTTGTGTGCCATGACGAATGTACTCAAACTCCGTTTTTTGGACTTTCCCCGGTCGCATCGGTAA
>JAHHHS010000171.1 GCA_019359215.1 Nostoc indistinguendum CM1-VF10
ATCTTGCCATCAGCGACTTACTCAAGCGATGGCATTCCCTCAATCCCAGAAGCGTTGCACCGAAAGCGTGAAAATTCCACCCATCTTGTCATTGAATAAAATACTACTTCATATATTTCATTAGGGTGAGTGGAGTAGCAATTAAGCCAGACGACGAAGATTAAAAACCCAATTATGAGCAAAGAGTGCTAGACCAGTCTTGATGACCTCGATTTGGTTGACACTTGTATTGCCGACCTACCCAGACAATTTCCCATTTATTTTTGTTGCGTCTCAATTCGATGCGATTTCGTATCCCGCTCACTGAATCATCAGCAAAACCTACTATAGTATGTACGATTGCAGAAGTGTTTTGTGTAGGATACGCAACTGAAATCTCCTCAAACTTTCTTCCTTCTTGTTCTTCTAAGTTGCTAAACAATTGTACAGCCACAGCTTTTGGAATAGTAACTTTAATACGGTTAGAAGAGATAAATTCTTGCACCTTAATTACCTGAAAAGCAGAACGTGGGTTACTTTGGGCAGACGCAGCACCCTGTAATTGCGTGCATATCATAGCAGCTGAGATTAGTGAAAGTTTAAGCATGGAAGGGGACATAGTGATGCGTATAATAATTTTTATAGTAATTCGAGTATGAAAAAGAGCTAAATGAATAGCCCAAAGATTCAAAATATTCTAACCTTTGATCAGTGCTTTGCTATCCAAGCATTACGGTTTGCGAGGTACTATTCTTAGCATCTCGTAAACGATAGTGCCAATAGAATGGCACTTTCTTTCATAAAGGTAGTCTTTCTCTCCAATGCCTCATTCAAGGTGTAGACATCTCCAATTTTGATCCTGTTCCCAATAAATCATGCCATCCATTCAGTCCACTGTGGAGTGTCTGCCACCAATTTAGCAAACTTCTCTGGGCTTGCATCTTCAAACTCCAGCATTACACCCAACCGTTCATCAGGGGTTAAGGTGCTGAGTAATTCTTTGACCGCATCAACCCCATCCTCCACCCGCTCAATCGCCAGCCGAGCATAATATTTAACCCGCTCCCACCAAGAATGACTCAGTTCTACAAATCCGTTATAATCAAACCAATAAATCTGAGAAACAAGAGAATCTAACTGTGCCAATAATTAAAATACCAAAACATTATCTTATATATCAAGATGAAGATTCAATTACAGTAGATATACCAGAATCAATGCTGTTAGATTGGGAAAAAAACTATAAAAAAGTTTCTCAAGCTAAAGGAATTTTAAAGCATAAAAAAGAAGCCATGCTGGCTCATTTAGATGCTGTACGTCAGGAGTGGGACGGATGAGATACGTATATGATACAAATATTTTTATTTATTATCTTGCGGATGAACCAACAGTTAATTCATTTTTTACAGAAGAATTTCTCAATTTACACGAAGTTTTGATATCACCAATTATCTACATAGAATTATTAAGTTTTGCAGGCTTAGAAAAAGAAGAAGAGCAAGCGATCAGAGATTTACTATCCCAGTTTTACTCAGTTCCCTTGTTAAGAGAGATTGAAGAGCAGACAATCCGATTGAAACGACAGTATAAAATTAAGCTTCCTGATGCAATTATTGCTGCTACTGCACTACATAAAGACGCATTTTTGGTTACAAGAAATGCTAATGATTTTCAAGGGATTGCTGAACTAAAGATTGAAAATCCTTTTATTAAATAAGGTAGGAAGAATTTGGTGTTTAGAGGATTTGGTCGTAGTAAGAAAAAACCAGTGCTTGAGGACAACGAACTGACTACAGGTATTGTGCAGCATCCGGTTACGAAACGTGGGCAGATTTGGATATCATTTACTGGTCATGATATACAGTGTGTCACTGCCCATAATCAGCGAGAGGAAGCTAGTAGAGTGGCTAGACAGATGGCTTCGGCTTAGAGTCAGGGAAAATACAAAACCCAAGAAGAGGTAACAGCTTTTATTAAATCTTTGCCTACTGATGGTGTCATAAATCCATTGCCCCAAGATGTTGTGATGCAATTGAGTAAACAGGCATTAAGCGCAAGGAAGTAATTAGAGCGATGGCTACGCCAACATCTGCAACGAACACGCTACAGAGTATGCTCAATTGTATAAGATTGAGCAAGCTTTGGCATCAAAGTTGCAGCCCAACCAATAGCCAAGTTCGACTTAAAGAATGGTGCAGCAGGTAAATGTCCCATCGGAGCTTCCGTTTTAAAAATCAACTCAGAGTACTGACGCCAACGGTAGTTTAGCCGCCATCCCACTGCATCAGAAAACTTGCCGTAGTTCTGTTCTACATTCTTCCAGATGTAACTTTGAACAGAAAACCCAAAACGCTCTTGACTATGCTTTACCCAGAGGTAATCAATAGTTTGTAGATCCAGTTGGGGAAATTTTGTAATGTCTGACTCTCGAAGCCAGCCTTCTTTGATGCGATCAGCTATTTTTAGCATCACTGCCCCAGTCTCGGAGTCAGCTTTTTGCCACTGCCCTCCTACAAGTAAGTCATGCAACAAAGTATAGTCCACACCTACACTTCGAGATCATTACCATCGCCCCCAAACACGGAATCGTCACCATCGCCACCTGTAATGTAGTCAATTCCTCCATTACCACGGATAGCATCATTGGCTGCACCACCCGCTTGTGTGTCGTTGTTAGCAGTACCTAAAAGATTCAGAGCAACAATAGCCAAATTGTTTTTTGTGCTGGCATCGTTGTACCCAGTAAATTCAGCATTGACTATTGTATTCAAGTTCAAGAGAATACCGTTGGACTGGGTAAAACTATTGCCTTGGAGTAATTCTGTATACAGGATATGGGCATAACCGTGATTGCCAGCAAAATTCCACTGTCCAGGCTGGAATAAGTCATTCCAGTTGGCATAAATATCTAAGGTAGCCAACTGAGAATCATAACCCAAAGATTCACTAGTATGTAAAGATACAACTCGATTAGCATCGTTTGGATCTAAGCGTTCGCTTGCGGTTTTGTCTTCAAACTCAGGCCCTGCGGGGTCGAGTCCTACTATTTGAGCAAGAGAACGCCCTGTAGATTCACTGTAGGTTGAACCAGTGAATCCAGCAATGTGCGCTCCCAGACTATGCCCGATCAGGTTGGTGTAAGTCGGATCTACACCATTATTTATTAAGTAGGTAGCTAGCTGATTGGCGACATCGCGTGTTCTGGCTACAGAAGTGGGATACCACTTGGAACTAGCTCCTTCTTCCCAATCTAGAAGAATGATATTAGCATTTGACTCACGTTGCCGAATGGTTTGGGCTATATTTTCCATCCAGTCAGCGGCTTTGTAGTTATTACCTGCATTGCCACCAGTGCTTTGATAGCCATGAATAACAATATAGGTTGGTGCCTCAGAAGTAATGTGCCGAATGGCACTAAGAAAAGCTTTAAGCTATGCTCCGTAATGATTACAGGCATTTATGCGATTAAGGAGTCAAGGAGTAAGAGCGATCGCTATTTTTTGTAGGTGCTGTGAAAATCAGGGTAACGGTGAGGGTTGCCCCAAAAAATTTTTAGATAGGAAAAGCTTACTCGTCTGTGAAATACTTTTTTGAGACGAGCAAGCAAATACGATAATTACTACTGTGACACTACGAGTACAAATCCTCTCTTGATAAATTTAATCAAAGTTTAGGTTTACCTTTCAAAGAACTATTGCCGGAATCGGTGATAAGACTTGCAATATCTGAGCTAAAAATCAAATATAAAAAGCGATTATTTGACCCATTTATAACTTTGTGGGCGTTTTTATCGCAGGTTTTAGATACGGATAAAACTTGTCATAATGCTGTAAGTAAAATAATTGCTCCTAAAAGCTGGTGAAGAAGTAGAAGTTCCGTCAACAGATACAAGCGGATATTGTCAAGCTAGGGTAAGGTTGCCAGAAAAATTATTAGAGCTTACAATCTACTTCGTAGCTTAATGTGGTCGGCTGGAACTACTTATACCACTCCTCCATTACGCAAATCAAAAGCAAGGTACTCGCCACCATTTAATTAACTTTATTCCCTCTCTTATTAGCTGCAAATTCAACAAAACGTCTTCAAATTTACCGCACTTTGTTAAAAGTTATTGCTCACAAGGCTGTTCCCGACCGCCCAGGTCGTAGTGAACCACGAGTTCGTAAACGTCGCCCCAAAATTTACCCCTTGATGACCAAACCCCGGCATGAATTACGAAAACAGTTGCAAACTGCTTAAATCACAAGCCTTTGGGCTTTTCTTAGTGCCATTCGGCTACGACATAAGCAAGCGGCAGAGGGGTGGAGAATTGCTGAAGCTGTACTGACTCTTCACTACGGCGAGTATGCGTTGGGCAAAGGGCTACTAACTTCTCCAATTCCAATAATACTGTTTGTGGCGACTCTAATAAACAGCTTGCAACCTTTTTGGCGCAGATATAATATTTGCGCCACTTCCACAGCTTCGTAAGCATCTTTCCACCGCCATGTGCCCTCTGCTGCCGTGCCGTGAAAGTGGCGATTCATCTGGGACTGAATTGTTTTAGTCCCGATAGTTCGTTTTTCAATCAGTGATTTGGTGAGTTCTTGAGCAACATTGAGGATTGATTGTCCTTAGTCCAGAACTGTTTCTAGGTCAAATAGAGTTCCTTGTGTGGCTATAAGGCTGACCATATCTATTATATGAATACATTACTTTCGCTTTGGCGTAGCCGTTTGAGCTAAGACAGGTTAGGTAGGAGTAGTCGGAGTCTGGGGAAAGGGATTATAACTGCTGGCGTGGGAACAGAATGGTGAGGGGATTGTGGTTCTAGAGTCCAGGGGTCGGAAATCTTCTCAAATGCGATCGCCCTTGGAGTGGCTTGTTGGATTTCCTGTTGTGGAGTAGGTTGTGGGGAAGTTGCAGAAACTGTGGGCTGTTCAATAACTGGTGGCTCCCATCCGATTGGCGGCAAGGGTACAACCCACAAACCATCTATGAAATCGAAAACCATCAGCGCAACAAAGCTCATAACGACTGCTTGGCTCGTCAGGGTGAGAGTAGCTTGGATATCCATGATTAACTCCAAATGTTTGTGATTTTTCAATGTGGTGAGGCGTTGCAGTTCGGTTTGAAGCGTGTGTTTGGTCGTTGCAACTCTCACTCTGGCTTTGGCGTAGCCATGAAAATTCCCATTCACAATAACGGGTGATTATGTTTACCCAGAGCATTGAAATCTTCTTAGCAAAGGCTAAGATCCAAAAAGTCACTAATTGCAATAAGCAATGGCAAGCAAAGAAATCCAAGTCAGAGAGTACACTGTCAGAGCGCATAAACGGGAAATTCACACTCGCGTTTTCAACTTCGTATGTAAGCAGTGTGAACAACCCACACAACGAGAAACCTTTGGTGTGCGACCGCTCTACTGTGAGCAATGCCGTCCGCCACAAGCACCCAAGAAATCAGTAGTTCCTCTCAAAAAGAGAAAACCCAGAGCTATGACTTACAAGAGTGGTAAAGACATAGCCGGATGATTTGTTGTCTCAAGGTTTTGAGTGAGCGCACGAAAGTGAGTGAAGCAGTGCGCTTATTCGCCCAACTTAACTCAAACTGGTAAAAAGTAACTCTAATTAGGTTGAACATCACTAAAGGTAGTTGTAGGGGAAGATTGAGCATAGGTATCCAATGCTCCAACTGCTAGTACTGTTAAATTTAAAGTTAGTAAAGATACACCTGCTGACACTAACTTAGTTAACTGTGTCATGATCCATGCCCCTTATTTTTTCAATTATTCATTCTTTCTAATACTTCAATAGTTATTAACAAATAGTGGAGATTTAGTGGAGAAATTTATCCCACAGCTTGAAATCCTACTAAAGACTGACTATGCTTATTACTTTAGATATAGATAACGCAACAATGAAAATATTAAAAACGTCAATGTTTTAGTACGTCAATGTTTTAGTGACGGCTTATGTTAATACAATAATTTTGTAGCAATCTTATTTTAGTTATGAAAAATATAGATTAGGGAACGAACCGCCAAGGACGCATAGACACGGAGTGGCTTCCCGCAGTGTAGGACGCTAAGGAAAGAAGAAAGAGATATATAATTTTCACGAATGATTTAGGACTGCTATAAATTTAAATAATGAAATCTAAAGCTGGCTTTCGAGAAGAAAAATATAGCGGAGTTCTCCACGGCTTTTCCACTATTTAGATTTAATCTAAGTCTCAAACGATAAATTAATGAAATTTTCCTTATATAACCTTTTTTATTACCTTAAGTAGCAATTATTTTACTATGTACCAATTTTACGGACAAAAATCAAGTGTTAATTGAGTATGAGATACATCTTTAAAAAATCTTTCTTTGGGTAGTAGAGTTATTGTCTGAAAAAACAAGATGGTTAGCGGCAGGAGGGTAGAATGCGTCAACTCATTATCCAAGTACCACGGGGAAATGGAAAAGCTGTTATCGATATTGCCAAATCTCATAACGGCACAAATCTTTCACGCTTTGAAGGAAATGGAGAAGAACCGATTGATGTGGTGATTGTTCATGTTTCTAATGGAGAAGTTGGCAAAGTTCTGGAGAAGTTGCAAGACTTGCCCAAAGTACAAATTACGCTCATACCAACTGGTGTGATGACTCTGCAACCCCCTGCATCGGAAGCGCCGCAACAAGTTGTAGATGTGGAAGAACGCAGTCCGATTGAGATTTTTCTTTCTGGTTTGCAAAGTGTTGGCTCTTGGCGAGGTTTTCTTAGTTATGCAGCACTGGCAGGCTTTGTAGTCTGGATTGGCTTATATACTAATACAGCTTACTTGCTGGTGGCAGCGATGCTGATAGCACCGTTTGCAGGCCCAGCAATGAATACAGCGATCGCTACTGCATGGGGCGATCGCAAACTCCTGGGACGGAGTATTTTACGATATTTTGCGGCTTTAGCAGTCACAATTGCCACCACTTGGCTACTGAGCCTGATATTACGGCAAGAAATTCCCACCAGTTTAATGGTAGAAAGTAGCCAGGTTTCAGCAGTGGCAGTGATTTTGCCATTGGCAGCCGGAGCAGCCGGGGCGCTCAACTTGGTGCAGTCAGAACGGAGTAGTTTAGTATCTGGGGCAGCTACAGGGATGTTAGTAGCCGCTTCTTTAGCTCCACCTGCGGGAATTGTGGGTATGGCAAGTGCAATTGGCAGATGGGACATGGTAATTTCGGAGTTATTCTTACTGTTTTTGCAACTATGCGGTATTAATTTTTCAGCAGCACTCTTGTTCCGAGTATTCGGGCTGTCTGCTCAAGAAACTCGCTATGGGCGTGGTAAAAAACGGGTATTCTTTTCTGCCTTGGTGATCACTGTCATAGCGTTGGCAGGTTTACTAACTTGGCAGTTCTCTAATTCTCCTAATCTACAACGCTCTAGCCTTGCCCAACGTGCCAACGCCCAAGTTCAGAAAACTGTGGAGCAAGTTGGTTTAGCAAAATTAGTCGAGTCGAATGTGCGCTTTACACGATCCAATATTGAAGGGCAAAATACCCTGCTATCTGTTGTTTATGTGCAGCGTCAACCGGGAGTTACAGCGTCTAGTGAAGAAATACGTGATCGCCTCACCCAATCAATTCAAACCCATTTATTAAAACAGGACTTTAATGTGACACCTCTAGTTGATGTCAACGTGCTAGAAACACCTGCTAGTAAACAATAAAACCATTTATGAGTAGTTCAAAGCTTTCAGAAAAACAAGCTCTAGAAAAAGAACGTAATGAAGTCTTGCAACAGTTGGAAGATTGGCTAGAAATTCCAATGCTGGTGCTGGGCTTTGTATGGCTAGCGCTATTCATCATCGAGATCATCTGGGGATTAAACTCTTTACTGGAAGCCTTTAGCATCACTATTTGGATTATTTTTATACTAGATTTTCTACTTAAACTAGCGATCGCTCCTCATAAACCTGACTATATCAAAAACAACTGGCTAACAGCTATTTCTTTGGTGTTACCAGCGCTACGTACTTTTCGGATTATACGGGTGGTACGGATATTAAGAACAGCACGGGCTGTGCGAGGGCTACAACTGTTGCGAGTCATGACTCGTGCTAACCGAGGGATGCGGGTTTTAGCAGCAAGTATTAGCCGTCGAGGGTTTGGTTATGTTGTGGCGTTAACAATGATCGTTACTGTAGTAGGAGCAGCAGGGATGTATACATTTGAAAACGAAGTTCCTGTGGAATCAGGGCTGCACAGCTACAGCACTGCTTTTTGGTGGACAGCAATGCTAATGACAACAATGGGTTCTGACTATTCACCCAAAACGCCCGAAGGTCGGGTACTTTGCTTTTTCTTAGCGTTATATGCATTTGCCGTATTTGGCTACGTTACTGCAACTCTGGCGACGTTTTTTATTGGTCGTGATGCCGATGATGACGAAGCAGAGTTAGCTGGAGCGAAATCAATTCAAGTGCTTCAGAGTGAAATCGCAGCATTGCGGGGGGAAATTCAAGAATTATTGCATCAGAATTTAGAGCGTTGACGTTAGAAAAAATTAACTAGTGAGGAAACTTCATGAATGCAGAAATATCCACAGCTTGGGATAAGATTCAAAGCATGATTAACGGGTTCATAGCTTTGCTACCGAACATTTTATTAGGGTTAATTGTCTTCATCTTCTTTTTGTTTATTGCTAGCAGAATTAAAGCACTGGTCAAGCGATTAACTCGCAACCGTCGTTCTGCCCGAAATCTAGGATTAGTACTAGGAAGGTTAGCGCAAGGGCTAACAATTTTGATTGGGTTGTTTATCGCCCTTTCCATTGTAATTCCTACATTTCAAGCTGGTGATTTGATACAACTTTTGGGGATTAGTGGTGTAGCAATTGGTTTCGCTTTCCGCGATATTTTGCAAAACTTCTTAGCTGGAATTTTAATTCTGCTAACTGAACCTTTTCAAATTGATGACCAAATTGTTTTTAAAGGCTTTGAAGGAACTGTCGAAAATATCGAGACACGCGCGACAACTATTAGAACCTACGACGGTCGGCGGATTGTCATTCCTAACTCTGAGTTGTTTACCAATTCTGTGACTGTAAACACTGCTTTTGATAACCGCCGATTAGAGTACGATGTCGGCATTGGCTACGGCGATGACATTGACCGTGCCAAGCAGTTAATGCTAGACGCAATGCTTAGTGTAAATGAAGTTTTAAAAGATCCGGCTCCTGATGTACTAGTAATGGAACTTGCCGAAAGCACTGTTAACATCCGTGTGCGTTGGTGGGTTCATCCACCACGACGCGCAGATAATCTGATTTCGCGGGATAAAGTGATTACTGCAATTAAGAAAACGCTTGTTGCAAATGGTATTGATTTACCCTTCCCAACTCAACAAATTCTGTTCCACGACCAGACAGAAGAGACAGATGGAAACCGTTCCCGTCAGCGCGAAGGTTGGCCATCTGGTAAAGGTGAAGTACCGAAGCCTCGCCGCATTGGCGATTCGCTCAGGTTACTTGCTCAAGTGCGCTCCTCAGAAGATAACAATGGTAAAGTAGATTTTCAAACCAACGAACAATGAGAAATGTCAAGATAAGCAAACTGTGGGATCAGCTCCACTCAAGTTACTGGTTCATACCGGCGGTTATGGCGGTGGTAGCTACTGCTTTAGCTTTCACAATGCTTAATCTTGACCGCATAGGCAAGGTAAAAATTGATTATTGGTGGGTTTACGGTGGTGGCGCAGATGGAGCGCGATCACTGTTAGGATCGGTTGCAGGTTCAATGATTAGCGTTGCTGCTACAGCCTTTTCAATTACAATTGTGGCGCTTCAGCTGGCTGCTTCCAATTTCGGGCCGCGCCTTCTGCGTAATTTTATGCACGATACAGGTAATCAAATTGTACTTGGCACATTTATTAGTACATTTATTTACTGCTTGCTCGTACTGCGGACAATTCATGGAGAGGGAGATGGATACGAAAAGTATGTGCCACAACTTTCGGTTACAGTCGGCACTTTACTGGCAATTATTAGCATTGGTGTTTTAATTTATTTTATCCATCATGCTTCAACCATAATTCAGGCATCTCATATAATCCAAAATGTTAGTGAGGATTTACATTCAGCAATTGAGCGGTTATTCCCCAAAAAAATTGGGTATGGTGAACCAGAAGATAGCCTTGGAGTTGAAGAAATTCCTATATCTTTTGAGGAGGAAGCTTTACCAATTCGAGCTAATGGAACTGGTTATTTACAAGCAATTGATGATGAAGAATTGATGAAAATTGCTTGTAAACATAATTTGCTAATACGCCTTCAGACTCGACCAGGAAAATTTTTGGTTCAAGGTGGTGATTTAGTCTTAGTTTTTCCTGGTGAAAAAGTAAATAAAAAACTTACCAAACAAATCAATGATGCCTTTATTTGGGGCAAAGAACGTACAGAGCAACAGGATCTAGAGTTTCCAATTGATCAATTAGTAGAAATTGCTCTGCGTGCCATTTCCCCTGGAATAAACGATCCATTTACTGCAATTCGCTGTATTGACCGAATTAGCGCAGGGCTGTGCCACTTAGTTCAAAGAGATTTCCCTTCGCCCTATCGCTATGATAAAAATAAAAAATTGCGCTTCATTGCCAAAGGAGTCGATTTTCAAGGATTGGTTGAGCGTGCTTTTAACCAAATTCGGCAGTATGGAAAGTCGGATGCAGGAGTAACTATTCGTTTGTTAGAAGCGATAGCTACTATTGCCACCTACACCAATAATTCTAAATATCAAGCAAGCCTGCGCCATCATGCTGACATGATTTTACAAGATAGCCGTGAGGCACTATCACAAGAACAAGACCGTAAAGATGTAGAAGAGAGTTATTATCAGATCATTAAAAATTTAAATAATGATGACACTAATAAAGATTGGGATTAAGTATAAAAATTGCATTTTAAATTAATATTTTTGCTGTGAAGACTTTTTATTTACTAAAGCTATATTTCTAACTAGTTATCTTCGCTTGACAAAATTCAATATACGAGTAATTAGTTGTGACTTTTTAGCAGTTTTACTTAGACAATAATCGGCACCGAGCGCAAATATTTGTTCAACAATATCTGCTTTTAAATTATCAACCAGAAACATTACTGGCAGGGATTTCCAGTACGGATCGTTACGTACTATTTGGCAAAGTTCAATGCCACTGATATGAGGCATTTCCACATCTAGAATTAGCAAATCTGGAGAAAATTCTGTCAGAGTATCCCAGAAATATCGTGGATCTTCAAGAGTTTTTAGAGTAAGTCCCAATGGTTCTAAGGATTGTTGTATAACAGTTAACGTCTGTGGGTCATCGTCTACAACCATTACTCTCGCTTCGGTAATACGAGTTTGTTGTAATATTCGACTCACTGACTCCAAAATTTGGCTAGGAGGTATGGATCTTTGCAAAAAAGCACGTCCGCCAGCTCGTGCAACTTCTAAGCGATCGCTAAAACTATTTCGCTCTGTAAAAATTAATATAGGTATTTGTGGCGTTCGCTGGGATAATTCTGTTATTAACTTCAAACTATCCTTCTCAAGATCAAGATCGAGTAGCACCACATCAGGGTTTAAAGATGGGATTATACTTCTAGCGGCGGTGAGATTAGTCGCAATTTTAACTTGTAGTTCCTGATTTTCAGCCTCTTTTATCAATTCCTCAACTACTTGTTGATCATTACTAACTACTAATAGTAGATTTTGGGTTTGTTCAACTAGGGTTTTTTCTAGCTCTCGTTGCAACTCCATCAAGAGCTTATCTAAATAAAAACATTTAGCTTGGCTAATAGATTTTTGATTTTGAAGTAAATCTTCAATCTCATTAGCTAATAGCGAGCCTTTTGGAAAGCCAAAGCTACCCAAGGAACCAGCTAGCTTGTGAGCTTCTTGCTCTGCTTTTTGCCGCAATTGAGCGTCAAGCGTACCTTTTCTTAAAGCATCAGATGCTAGTTTCAATACTGCAATGCGCGAACCAACCTTAGCTTTGAAATTTTCCCGTTCTTGAGCAATGGCTGTTAGTAGAATTTGCTCCTGCTTTAAATCTATTTCCGGCTCAGATTTCGGGCAACTTTGCTCATGATCTAGAGCTTTTAAACGATAACCCATTCCATAGACAGTTTCTATAAAATCATAGTTAGCACCTGCTGCTTTTAGCTTTTGCCGTAAACTTTTGATATGAGATTTAATCGTATTTTCTTCAGGTGGATCTTTTTCAGCGCTCCAAAGTTGATCTACAATGGCACTCCGGCTAAAGATGCGTTGGTTGTTGCGTAAAAAAAGGTCTAAAAGGCTAAATTCTTTTGCTGTTAAATTTAGAGCAATATCTGCATAAGTCACTTCACAAGTACTAGGATCAAGACGTAAGGCTCCCCATTCCAAAACTGGAGGTAAAGAAGTATTTCCCCGACGTAATAAAGCACGAATGCGAGCTGATAACTCTTGAAAATCAAATGGTTTGACTACATAATCATCTGCTCCGGCATCTAAACCGATAACTTTATCAGTTTTAGTCTCTTTTGCCGTTAAAAGAAGAATTAGCATTTGATAACCTGATTGCCGTAATTGTCGGCAAAGACTTATGCCATCTAACTTTGGTAGAACAATATCTAACAAAATCAGGTCATAGTTACAGACATTAACCAATTCCCAGCCGGCTTCACCATCAGCAGCAATATCAACCACATAATTTTGTTTGGTAAGATATCTTGCTACAGCTTGAGCAAGCAAATCATCGTCTTCAACCAACAGAATTCTCATGAAAATGTTTGCTTGTAGAAGCAACCCTGAGCGCTGTAATCAAATTTATATAACTTAGGTTATGCCCTTTTCAGTTTTATATGACATCTATCAAAAGCAAGGTTTAAGCAACAGATTCGCTCCGTCTAACCTATTTTGATAAAACTTTGTATTTGGGGCTGTTACAAGTCAGGGCAGTATAAAACTCGATAGTAATGTAGGATTAGCAGAGCGATACTGATAGAGGCTAGAGCGAAAACATGACTAACTTGTGATGATCGAGCAGTTATTTACCCCAAGAGTTAAATAAACCGAATTAATTACACAATGTCAAATGTCATTGCGAGCAATCGCAATGACTCTAAATATTTTTGTTCATCTAGTTACGAATAGCTACGGTATGATTACGCCGGATGTCCTTTGACTAACAGCCGCACCAGTTAGGGACTTCCAACTAAAAAAATATCCTATCGCGGTGTAGGCAGGGGGAGAAAGAAAATATATATTATCTGAGTAAATTGGATAATTTATTTTCTGGAATTCCCTTATACATCATCGATTTTGTTAAAGTGCGATCGCGTCTCAGTCAGCAATTCAAAAAAAACATCTATCGCAATCATTTTCCAAATGGCTATTATAGTCTTCTTTACAACCCAGTAAAGTTGTAACCAACTCCGATCATCAGTCCTACATCCGTTTCGTCTAAAAACGCCGCATTCACTCCTGCTGTTGCCGTGAGGTTAGTATTTAAAGGAACATCTACTCCACCCGATAAAAGCAAGCCAACGTCTGCATCATCGCTAGTTTCAATTGCTACGCCAGCTCCAACGTATGGTGCTACAGCGAATGTATCCTCAAAAGCATCTGCTGTCCGAAAGTTAAAGTCATAGGTGAGAGGAACCAAAATAACGGGGTCGTCCTCAATCGCCACAGATGGTCGTACAGATATGGTACGCGTCAGCCCAATTTTGCTGATCACCATAAAGCTGCCTTCACCTATAGCTGAATCACCGCCTAAACCAATGTTGCCAGCAACTCCAATATAGCTGGAGCCACCACGGGTAGTTCGACCTGGATCAACATCTACTTGCGCCACCTCATACCAATTCACGAAAAATTTGATTCAAATAAAGCATCAAGAATAAAATCCCACCCTGTGATAGAAGCAACAGTTGATGTGTTTAATTTCTCCAAACGCTTCCAGATAAATTGTCTTAATTCATC
>JAHHHS010000172.1 GCA_019359215.1 Nostoc indistinguendum CM1-VF10
GAACTCAACCCACTGGGGTTATCTCTCAAATGTCACTCATCCCTGAATATTTCTATTCATTTCGAGTGAACGAATCGCACCCTTACATTGGGCGGTTGGGGATTTTTGAAGTACCAGATGATTTGGTGAAAGAGGCGGCTGGTATATGACTCCAATAGCCCTTATCAAAAAAGCGAAAACCAAAAAGCCATCACCAAGATTAGATGTCTGCAAAAATTTTGATAACACATATAAAAAACGGCGTTGCATAAATGCGGGATGAATTGGCGGGTGAAACTATTGGTAATTCGTTCTAAATTGGGCGAAATCATCCCATGATTCAGCAACGCCTAAAAAACCAACACTTCCAGATAATGCTCCGATCGCTGTTGTGCTATTCGCTGGTGGCGGCGGGATTGAAGCTGGAATGGTGCAAGCCAGGATTCGTCCGGTCATTGCAGTAGAGTTCGACCCAAGCAAACCAGAGCTAAATCAGGCGATATCTTCGGCACACTTCTCTTTCAGAGACGCTCCGTGAACGTGAACGCCAAAATTCATCACCACCACTTTAGCGAGTATGGCTGTAGAAGGTTAACCTTTTAGCTGAGCTGGTCGCTTACACTTACCAAGAGAAGAAAACTCCTTTAGATATTAACCCTAAAGATTTACCTGCTTTGCCTGCGCTGGCTTTTTAGCTTTGTTGAACTCCCATAGTTTAAATTGTAATCCTCCTCACACATTATGTGTGAGGAGGATTCAAGACCCCTAATTAGCAATGCTGATGATTGCAGTTATTGGGATCTAGCCGCAAACTTGCAGACATGTCTTAGATTCTGTTTAATTAAGCAACG
The DNA here is from genome assembly GCA_019359215.1 of Nostoc indistinguendum CM1-VF10. Taxonomy (GTDB): domain Bacteria; phylum Cyanobacteriota; class Cyanobacteriia; order Cyanobacteriales; family Nostocaceae; genus Nostoc; species Nostoc indistinguendum. Next base: position 831 of record JAHHHS010000172.1, read on the forward strand.
ATCTCAAAGTTTATAGCTCTCAACACAGGTGGTGTTGTGGATGCATTGTTATCGTTATCAATGTTGGCAAACAGACTACCTGTGCCAAAGCCTGGTGATGTCAAATTTTGGTTGAAGTACAAATTGCCAGTTCCAAGGCTGTAAGTAATGATTCCAGAGCTAGTTGCAGCTGCTGTATCATTAGCTACTATCCTAATATCAGACAGATTGTTGAGTCCGACGAAAGTTGTCCGAGACAGAACAATTCTGTCAGAATTGCGGTTGAAGTCAGTAATTTCATCTACGCCTAAACTACCAGCACTAAATTGAGCGCCTGAGTTGAATACGAAGTGATCGCTACCACCACCGCCTGTTAGGATATCATTACCAGTGCCACCCCTTAAGACATCACTACCAGCATCACCATTAAGGACGTCATTGCCAGCGCTACCATAGAGGCTGTCACTGCCGTTACCACCAAAGCCGCTTAATGGTGTAGTTGTGCCACTACCATCAAGAAAGTCATTTCCAGCACCGCCTGTAAAGCTGACTGCACTGACGCTAGTTCCCGCTAGGTTGTTAACATCAAGGATGTCATCGCCTCCGCCACCATTGATTTCAAAGCTCTCTGCGGTGTCTACAGTCAGGGTGAAAGGAACTAAGTTGAGCCGATCAAAGATTGCTCTTCCTTGGGCGTCTTGTTCCAGACGGAAGTTGTCTCCCGCAGCTGCGGCGCCGTTGACCTCAACCACGTCATCGCCAGCATTACCACTGATTCTGTCACTACCGTCACCGTTGTTCCAGATCAGTCGGTCGTTGCCTGCTCCGCCAGTGAAAGTATCGTTGCCACGATCTCCGATTATGGTATCGCTCCCGGCTCCACCGGATAGAAAGTCGATACCATCGCCACCTCGTAGCAAGTCATTTCCAGTTCCACCAATTAGGGTGTCATTTCCAGTTCCACCAATTAGGGTGTCATTTTCAATTCCACCAGAGGCAGTTAAAGGTGTTGATGTACCACTACCATCAAGAGAGTCATTGCCAGCACCACCTGTAAAGCTGACTGCACTGACGCTAGTTCCCGCTAGGTTGTTAACATCGAAGATGTCATCGCCTCCACCACCATTGACTTCAAAGCTCTCTGCACCGTCTACAGTCAGGGTGAAAGGAACTAGGTTGAGTCGATCAAAGATTGCTCTTCCTTGGGCATCTTGTTCCAGACGGAAAGTGTCTCCCGCAGCTGCGGCACCGTTGACTTCAACCACGTCATCGCCAGCATTACCACTGATTCTGTCGCTACCGTCTCCGTTGTTCCAGATCAGTCGGTCGTTACCTGCTCCGCCAGTGAAAGTGTCGTTGCCACGATTTCCGATTAGGGTATCGCTCTCAGCCCCACCGAATAGAAAGTCGATACCATCGCCACCTTGTAAGAGATCATTGCCAGGACCACCTCGTAAGGTATCATCACCAGCGCCACCATCGAGGGTGTCATTTCCACCGAAACCATTAAAGTTATCAGAAGCGGCATCACTAGTACCTATATCTGCTCTATTGGTTGGTCCTGGGCCTGGGGTCCAAATTACTGCCATGATTGATTCTCCTAATTCTGGATTTCTAAGTGAACAATGAGCTACTAGTAGTTCAGTTTTAAGAAAAGTATGAAAATACTAGTGTTCCTCCAAAGCTTTTACTTTCTGTGCCAATGCCAAAATTGTCTGCTGCTGCTCTTGAACAACTTTGGTTAGTACCCCTACAATATCCATAGAACTAAGTCTTTTTCTATCAGGGGTTGCTACAAGCTCTGGAACATCTTCGGCGATGAAGCCAATATGTTGTACTTTTTCTGTGTCAGCTTTGTACTTGAACTTGACAGGGCTTAGGTCAGCTAGTGTCTCAAGTGCTTCTTTACTGGAAAGTTCAGTAATATTTTCCTTCAATTCTCTGGATGATCCCTGGGCGAATACACCAGTGATTGAGAGATTGCCAGTTGTAGTCAAGGTCATCACATTACCCCTGACTGCTGGGTTAAAGAAATTCATCACGTTGTTGGAACCACCAGTAGCGATATCCCAAGCGGATTTACCAAACGTCGAGAACCGCAATCGGGCGAAATCGTTATTATTAATCTGTACAATAGTAACTTGAGGATTATTACTTGAAGCTACACGAACCTCAGCGAATGTTCCAATTGTCTGTGCTTGTGCTGGCTCATTACCAACAACAAGGGGAAGACCTTTGGCGGCGGCGGCTCCAGCAATGAATGCACCACTTGCCTTAAGAATTTGACTGCGAGAGAACTTATCAGTCATGGTGATATATCCCGGTTTGTTAGTTGTGGGTTTCTTTAAAACTGCTAGTGTAGAGCTTAAAAATTAGATGCCCTGACAGTAAAGCTTACAGTCATGAAGAACTTGACTTATAATTTGTCGCTGCGGTCAAATAATTCGTCGCTCTACACCTGAATCTAAATTAAGCTTTTAATAAGAAAAACACAGCCCGAAAAAGACTTTAATAGTATGAAGTCGGAAAGAAAATTCAAATTGCTTGGTATTATTTAGTCACAAAAAGTCTGTTTTGTTGTAGAGCAGCAAATTATTTGAGCAGAGCTACAGATTGTTTGTCACCAATCCAAATTCTTCTGCATCGCCGCGTCTCCTGCGGTCGCTTCCATCGTCTTATACCAATTCTCCAAAATGAGGCAACAGATGTAAATCAGGAAAGTCTTGCTGCATCTAAGTTTCTTAATTGCGAATTGCGAACACGAATGCTGTATAAACAACTTGATATCTGCTGTTGATCGAGGATAACCTACTTCTATCTCGACATATTTTTATATTAATTTTAAGTAAATAAGTAAAAAAAGTATGAAAAAGTCCGTTAAAGTCATATCTAAAATAAACTTTATTACTTTTTTTACAAATGAGTGCTGAGGAAGGATTAGTAATTTTAGATACATTTCTAAAAAAAAGCTTAAATGAGGTTCAGGAATTAGTATTTCGGAAAGCTTGGGAAGGGCAAACTTATTCAGAGATAGCAGAAACGTCTGGTTATGACGCTAATTACATAAAAGATGTAGGTTCTAAATTATGGAAGTTACTATCACAGATTTTGGATGAAGAGGTCACAAAAAGTAATTTTAGGTCAGTTTTAAGAAGGCGATCGCGTCGCACCGACTCAGCAGAATCACAAAGTAGCGTTTTTCAAATAAAATCTCAGAATGCACAGGCAGTATTGAGAAATTATCAGCAATTAAGCAAAGAAACAGGGGAACCTGAAATTATCTCTGAGAATAGGGGTATATCAAGCTTTTCTTTAGAAACCAGGGAACTAGAGCCAAAAAAATCCCTAATCCTCAATTCCGATTTCTTAGAAATTCCTAGTGGTTCAGTACCGCTCAATTCCTATTTTTATGTTGAACGTCCTCCCATAGAAGAACGCACCTATGCCGAAATAAATAAACCCGGAAGCCTGATCCGAATCAAATCCCCTAGTCAAATGGGGAAAACCTCCCTGATGCACAGAATTCTGGCTTATGCAAGACAGAGTGGGGTACAAACTGTGCTGATCAGTTTGCAGAGAGCAGATAGTCAAGTTTTCACTAGCTTAGAAAAATTCCTCCGGTGGTTTTGTGCCAATGTCAGTCGACAGTTAAACCTAGAACCAAGGTTGGATGATTATTGGGATGAGGATATTGGCAGCAAAGTAAGCTGCACCTTATATTTACAAGGATATGTGCTACAGCAAATCGATTCTCCGATAGTTTTGGCTTTAGATGAAGTGAATCGAATTTTCGAGTATCCAGAAATTTGTAGCGACTTTCTACCACTGCTGCGCTCTTGGTATGAGGACGCTTCCGAACTGGAAATCTGGCGAAAACTCCGATTAGTGGTAGTTCATGCCACTGAAGCTTATATCCCGTTAGATATTAATCAATCTCCTTTCAATGTTGGGCTAGCGATTAATTTATCAGAATTTAGTTTAGAGCAGATGCAGGATTTGGCACTGCGTCATCGACTCGATTGGGCTAAAGACGAGGCAGGAGTGAAAAATTTAGCTCCTCTACTCGCTATGATTGGTGGTCATCCCTATCTTGCTCGCATCGCTTTTTATAACTTGGGATGTCAAGAGCTAACCCTAGAACAGCTACTGGAAGAAGCTCCCACAATCGCCGGAATTTATAGCAACCATTTACGGCATCATCTAGCAAACCTCCAAGGACATCCGGAACTAGCAGCATCACTCAAATCGGTAGTTACATCTGTTGAAGGTGTGCCCTTAGAAGCGATCGCTGCCTATAAATTAGAAAGTATGGGTTTGGTAAAACTTAAGGGAAATCGGGCGATACCTAGATGTGAATTGTATCGATTATATTTTCGTGAGCAATTAAATTAAGTTATAAACTACCCACCACAATATGCTTGGCATACTCTGGGTTTTTAAAGCCCAGATACCTGATTAAGTGTTAAGTCACCTAAGTTTCAGTGGGCGTTTTCTGGAGGTTTTAAATGAATATGTATGAATATCAAGTTGGCGGCAGTCTCAAAACAAATGCTCTCACCTATGTGGAACGACAGGCTGACATTCAACTTTATAATACTTTGATTTCCGGTGAGTTTTGTTATGTATTTAGTTCTCGACAGATGGGCAAGTCGAGCTTGCGGTTACGAACAAAGCATCGATTAGAACAAGCAGGTTTCAGTTGTGCTTCTATTGATATGACCCGCATCGGCAGCAGTAATATTACTCCTTCTCAATGGTATAAGGGCATAATAGTTGATTTATTAAGAGGTTTTGATCTATGGGAAAAAGTAAATTTAAAAGCCTGGTGGTCAGAGCGAGAAGATTTATCTGCATTGCAGAGATTGAGTCAATTTGTCGAAGATATTTTGTTAGTCCACCTCAGGAGTGAAAAAATCTTTATTTTTGTCGATGAAATTGATAGCGTTCTGGGACTAAATTTTCCAGTTATCGATTTTTTTACTCTTATTCGGTCTTGCTACAACCAGCGAGCCGAAAATCCAGAATATAACCGCTTAACCTGGGCGCTGTTCGGAGTAGCAACGCCCTCGGATTTGATTGCTGACCAAAATTGTACCCCATTTAATATAGGTAAATCTATTGATCTGCACGGCTTTATGTTGACAGAAGTTGAACCATTAGCAGCAGGTTTAGAGGGTAAGGTAGCTAATCCTATGGCTGTTCTCAAAGAGATTTTGGCTTGGACGAATGGTCAGCCGTTTCTCACTCAAAAGTTGTGTCAGATAGTGGTGCAGGAAAGAAATAGCGAAGGAGGGGAGAAGCATAGAAGCTTGGAAACTGACGATCGCTACAAGTTAGATCATCATTTACCCATTATTAATTATCATCTGATAAATTTTTATTACCAATTTCCGTCGTTAATTTTAGAAAAATTAGTGCAAACGCACATCCTTGATAATTGGGAAGCCAATGATGAACCGGAGCATTTGAAGACAATCCGCGATCGCTTACTCAGAAATGAGCAACGTACTGGAGCTTTGTTGGGACTTTATCAGCAAATTTTACAGGGTATTCAAATATCCTCTAATGATGGAGAAGAGCAAATCCAGCTGCTGTTGTCAGGGTTAGTGACCAAAGTGCAAGGGCAACTAATAGTCAAAAACCGCATTTATCAAAAGGTTTTCAACCAAACTTGGGTAGAAAAACAATTAGCCAAATTGCGGCCCTACTCCCAAGCATTAGATGCATGGATAGCCTCAGAGCATGATGACTATTCACGGCTATTGCGCGGCCCAGCTTTGCTTGAGGCTCTAGCTTGGTCACAGGGCAAAAGCTTGAGCGATTTGGATTATCATTTTTTAGCGGCTAGCCAAGAATGTGATCGACGAGAAGTTGAGACGTGGTTAGAGGCAGAGCGTGCTAAAGAAGTTAAAGCTCGATTAATTCAAGAGCAAAAAGCTGCCAGATTTCAAAGATTATTTTTTGTAGGCGCACTCGTTTGGGTATTAATACTCGCTTTAGGATTGGGGATAGTAACTTTCTTCGAGTATGGTAAGGACTGCTCACAGAGAGTCTATCGTGTTCGTTAAAAACTTATTATTAAGACTGCAAGGGGGCAGGGAGCAGGGAGAGAAAGGGTTTTGCACAGGTGCAGAAATTATAACTAATCAGCCGAACATGATGTGAGTAGCAATAAATAATTTAGTGTTTTATCCTGATTTTAAAACTTTAAAGAGATTTGTCGGATAATTGCCATATTATGAGGAGCATTATACTTTCTAATTCGAGAATCATCTTCATCAAATGCAATATCAATGTTCAATTTAATTGAAGATCAATTAAACTGCATTTGTATTTTACAATTTCTTACTCTTATACAGCAAGGGTTTTAGCTGTTATGTGGCGGCAAACGTCAGCTTCGGTGATCTTACCCCTGTTAACGAATTTAAATGTTGCGGACACTGACACAATGGTATTCTTGACCGTCAAACTCCAGATAATTGATGGTTATTTCCACGCTTATTTCTCGACCATCTTGAGTAAGGTGAGTAGATTCAAAAGTGAAAGAGTTTTTATGTCTAAATTCTTGCCATTTTGACTGCCAAGTAACTGCTGGAAAATTTGGGTCAATATCATGAACAGTCATACTTAGCAGTTGTTCGCGGGTATACCCCAGAGTACTATAAGCTGCTTCATTCACATATACAAACTGGGCATCCGAATTCACAAAATAGATAGGATATTTAAATTTGTCTAAATAGAACTGGCTTAGTCGCAGTGCTGACTCTGCTTTTTGGCGAGCTTTTTGGGAAGCTTCGCTAAGGATAATTTGCTGTTGCAGACGTACATTCTGCTCCGTGAGTTGCGTTTGTAGCCTGCGGATAGTCAGGTTATTCTCAACACGGGCAAAAACCTCTTCTTCACTAAACGGCTTGGTGATGTAATCCACTCCCCCGACGGCAAAGGCTTTAACTTTGTCGAGTACTTCATCCAAAGCACTAATAAAAATCACCGGGATGTCGCGGGTTTTCTCTGAAGCTTTCAGATGTTGACAGACTTCATAGCCATTCATATCTGGCATCATGATGTCGAGCAAAATTAAATCGGGTGGAGCAGCTTGTGCTGTTTTTAAAGCTGTTTGCCCGTTAATTACTCTGCGAATTTCATACCCCAGTTGAGTTAGCATGGCAGATAAAAGTCGCAGATTGTCTGGAGTATCATCAACAAGTAGAATATTTGCTTTGGGTGGCTGAACCTGATTTTTATCCATTTTGTTCTGGTTGTGTTAAATCAATGACTTTATCAATGCGAAAGTTATTGACCCAATCAGCCAAGGCATTAGCCAGAGGTGCAGATTCTTCAGGAATTTGCTCAATCAGGCTGAAAATCAACTTTTCATCTGTACGTAGTGCCGCTTGGTGTAACTGTGCTATCCACCCAGAGGGCATTTTAGTCAACGCTTTTTCTAATGAGAAAAGCTCAAGGTCAGAACTTTCTGCTAATTGGACTTGTTTAGGTGCTTCTTGTTTATAGACATAACGCACCCCTAAATATTTCGCCATCTTTTTCAAAATTACTTCTTCTCGGAAGGGCTTACGCACAAAATCGTTACAGCCTGTAGATAAAACCACAGTTCGTTCCTCATCAAAGGCACTAGCAGTCAGAGCAATGATCACGGTAGCCTGACCTTTTAAATGAGCCTTGATCTGTTTGGTGGCTTCATACCCATCCATCACTGGCATCCGCATATCCATCCAAATTAAATGCGGTTCCCAGGTTTCCCAGATGCTTACTCCTTGTTTACCGTTTTCAGCTTCACGCACCTCGAAGCCAAGCGATGCAAGCATCTTGACTAGGAGTTGGCGATTCTCCCATTTATCCTCTACTACTAAGATTCGGTATTTCGGTTGATTAGCCTCTAGACCAATTACTCGCTGATATAACTGTCGAGTTTGAACTTCAGTTATTTCTGCTGGGCTAATTTTGATTTCAAAAGTAAAAATTGTTCCTTGACCTAAAGTACTCCTAACAGTAATGTTACCACCCATGAGGCGTACAAATTGTTGGCTAATAGTTAAACCCAGACCTGTCCCTTGTTGAGATTTGCGACCGGCTTCTGTTTGGACAAATGGTTTAAACAAATTGTCCAGCTCAATTGGTGCAATGCCAAGACCAGTATCTTCTATTTCAAAATGAAGGTGACTGAGAATTGAGAATTGAGGATTAGAAGTTTCCAAATTTTCAGTCTTCTCTCTCACGCGCAAACTAACACTACCGAATTGAGTAAATTTGATGGCGTTACCAAGAAGGTTAATTAAGACTTGACGCAATTTACTTTCGTCTGTATGCACACATTGGGGAACTTTGGGACTACGCTCAAATATCAGTTGTAATCCCTTAGATTCTGCTTTTATTTGCAGCATCTCTTGGAGCGAGTCAAGCAAAGAATACAAATCAAAACTATTTTCATTCAATGTTGTTCGACCTGCCTCAATTTTGGACATTGACAACACATCATTGATCAAGGTCAGCAAATGCTCGCCACTGCGACTTATAATTTCTAGATGTTCTAAATGGGAAGGATTGATAGAGCGATCGCGCGTTATGAGTTGGGTGAAGCCAAGGATGCTATTGAGGGGAGTGCGAAGTTCGTGGCTCATGTTTGCCAGGAATTCGCTTTTGGTACGGTTGGCAGTTTCGGCTTCTTGGGCTTTCACCTCTAATTGGTAGCTGTAATTTTCTAACTGTTCGCGAGAGATTTTCAACTGTCGCGTCAGCCAAGAAACTCCGATCAATAATCCTCCCACAGACACTAACCCTACTAATACAATAGTCGCTGCCAGTTGACGAGCAGGGGCAAAGGCTTCTTCTTGATGCATTTCTACCAGTAAAGACAAATCTTGATCATTGAGCCAGCGATACATTCCAATAACTGGCACTCCAGCATAGTTGCGATAAAGCCCAAAGCCTCTGACTCCACTCATTGCCTCATCAATACCTTGACTGCTAATTCCTTCAGGAAAGTCTTGCGTGTTGACTTGCGGTTTAGAAATAAAGGTGTTTTTAGTTATTAAGGAGCCAATTAAATAAGTTTCGCCGCTTTTACCCAAGCCTGTGCGTTCCCGGACGATACTATCAATTCGGTCTAGGTTCAGATGAGCTAAAATCACACCTTGTCTTACCCCTGCGGTGTTACGCAAAGATGTTGCCAAGGTAACTGATGGTTTACCAGTCAACAGTGAAACGTAGAAATTTGGGTTAAAAGTATCTCCTCGTTCAACCTGCTTAATATAAGTAATGTTGCCTAAAATTTCATACTGACCTTCACGCTTTTTGTCAGTGCATAGAATGATTCTATTGCTGCGATCGAGAATGAAAATTTCTTTGAGATTGGGTTTAAGTTTGACGACTCTAATTAAATATTTAGAGACAACAGTGTAAGCAGCCTCATAATTTGCGTTACTTTTTTCACTACTTAGGAGTATCTTAAGATTTGCTTGTACGTCTGGAGACTGAGTTGCAAGTAGAAAATCTCGCTGTTGGTCTTCAAACCACCGAGTTATTTCTTCCTCCTTAAGCGTTGCAGTTACATTGAGTCGATCAAAAGCAGCCTGCTTTAAAGCCTCCCTCGCTTTGATAAAGGCAACTCCTCCAACCACAGCAACGCTTACCAGCGACAAGAGCAAGAATGAACTGGCAACTTTAGTGGTCAGGTGCTGATTCCAGAACTTCATAAGTGATGGTCACTTTGCGACTCGAAGAAAAATAACCGAGAAAAAACACGAGAAGTTTTCAGGTTTGAAATCCAATAGGCCTTTAGCAAAAGTTAGCGCTGCTAATGTTGATATAAAATTTATTACCTTTTTATCTGCCATTGATACAATAAATATATTTTTGAAGTTAGCAACAAATAAGTTTATATAATTAAACTTGCCTTTTCTCTAACTTAATGCCATTGAGCAAAAATTTGCTTGATTTGCTTAATTGCCTCATCTGCTGATTGCTCTGGGGTGATATGATCTACAAGTATTCGTTGGAGAGCTTTGCCCCAAACATTTTCCTCTAAAACTATGCAGTAGGCAGGGTTTTGGGAACTGTAATATGAGCGCGTTTGGCGCGTGATTAATGTCTTTGCCACAACCGAAATGTGCGGGTCGGTTAGGTCTGTCCAAAAAGGATCTTTCCAGACAGACTTAAGTACTGGGAAATTACGGCCTCCACTAGCTTTAAGGTAACTTCCCATTACCTCTGGTTGGATTAAATAACCTAGAAAACTCTTGGCTATTTTCTGGTTTTTAGACTCAGCAAACAGAACTGCTTCTTTATAGAGGACTAAGTAGCGCATAGGTTTGCCATTGGGTTTGTTAGGAAATTCTAGAGTCCCAAGTTTGTTAAGGTAGGTATCGCGATCTTGACGCACAGAAATAGGAATCGCTAGGGTATTATTGGGTGTCATAACCACAGCACGGTTTAGCAAGTTGCGATTATTGTCTGGATTTAACCAATTTAGCGCATCTGGCGGTACGTACCCCTGTTGATAAAATTTTGCATACCACTCCAAGCCCTTAATAATGCCTTGACGCACTTTAGGATCATCAATAAGGAGTTGACCTTTGGAGTCTAGAAGCTGGACATCGTATGCTTCTAATATCTCCTCAAACATGTAGTAAGTATCAGAAGCTCCAATGGAGTAAGTAAAACCTAACCCGTAAATATTCTGTTGCAGTTGTTTTTGCTTTGCCCGCAGGTCATCTTGCACTTGTTTCCAAAACTCCCAAAATTTATCCCAATCTTTGGGGATATCGCTTTCGCTCCGACCTACTTGCTTTAGTAAGTCTCGCCAGTAAAAGATGTGAATTGTCCCTTGATGAAGGGGGACTGCATAGTAACTCCGTTTTTGAGCGACATTATTGTAATAGTGAACATCTTCTAGTGTTGTCTTAGGATAAAAACTTTTGACTGGTTCAATTACATCAGAGACATCTACTAATTTGTCTGCCCAGGCAAGTCGGGGATTCAACTCTGTTTTTGCATTGTAACCGACCAAGATATCAGGCGGATTGCCAGCTTTTATTGCCCTTTTAGTTTTCTTTGGTAGCTCATCGTTGGTAAAAAAAGAAAGCTTGATTTTTTTGCCAGTTTGTTTTTCCCAGTTACTAACGATTTGTTGTAGCGCTTCATCTTCTTCTACGGTAAAGCCTTTATCCCACCATACCTTCAAGACTTTACTTTCAGAAGAGGACTCGATAACAGAGGATTGGTCAGATTTTGAGGTGTTAGTACAGCCAAAATTTATCAAGCTGAGTATCAATGCCATGAATACATAGCAATGGCTAGCTCCTATTGGCACTACGGTGAAAGTTTGTTTAGCTCTTTGGTGATTCTTAAAGCCTTTAGCAATTTGACTGGCTTTGGTTCTAAATAACATACTCGTAGAACTTACCTTTTACCTGAGTAGATATAGCCAATTTAATACTTTTTGTAGACAATACCTTTGCCAATTTACGAGGGTTCAACGCCTGTGGAAACGTTATGAATACGTCCTAAAGAAGTAAGCTTGGCAAAAATCTGGGTTAGTAAAATAGGCTCAGGCATTTCCGGAAGCATTTTTAAGATTTCACGAACATATCGAAAACCACGATAATGAGCCTTAAGATCAAGGATGCCGGAGTCGGGATTAAGGAGACGAAAATCCGCGAGAAGATGATGGGATAAGTTGACCATAAAGAATGCTAGATTAACAGCATTAGTTACAGCAGTTTGACTTAAATTCATAAAATCTTCCAATCCCCAAAATTGCTTGGCATCTCGAAAATTGAATTCGATCTGAAAGCGCAACTTGTAGTAGTCAATTATTTTCTCAGATGACAATTTTAGATCACTAGAAAATAGAATTACGTGACTACGAGCATTAGTATTAAGATTGGTTTTGACCAAAATAACTATATTCAGTGCTTGGGCAAATTCCTTCTGAAGGAGAGTGCATTGATAAACATCAGTTTGGATTTTACCCTCTATGCTGCTTTTACATAAATACTTGTCAGGTATGTTATTGTAGTCAATTTTATCTCCGTATTTACGACGAGAGTAACTATTGGGGTCAGGGTGTTGATAAGGTATATATAATGCTGAATCATAGCGAAGCTTAGAAATTATATGCAAGTTAACTTGACGAGCCATCTGCAAAGCATTATTGTTCCCAAAGTGTCCATCTAACACTAAGTAAGTAAGGGGAATAAATTTAGCTAATAACTTAAATAGCGACTTAATCATTTTCTGAATTCGGAGTAATTCAGATGTGAGAATTACCTGGGTTTTATTCTTGTTTTTACTCCCCTTTGGTCGTCCACGCCCACGTTTCTCTTGCAATTTTATTTCTTTGGTTGGTGACGGGCTACTTTTTTCTATATCGCTCTTTATCACCTGTTCTATCTGAATCGGAAACGAGCGCCTTTACTCAACACTGACTAATGATAATGTAAAAAAAGATAGCCCTGATATGGGTTTACTAACCAGGCTAGAAAAAAATCTATCCAGCCCATAAGTTTGTTTCCCTGATTTACTTATTACAACTTCATCTCCTGCTAGCAAATATATCTCATTCCCACGAAATAAATGCTTGCGAAAAAACAACCAAAACAACGTTGCCCAAGGTATTACTGTATGGAAGAACCTCAACATCGTCCTATAACTACCGCCAACGCCTGCCCAACGAGAAATTCAAGGGCATGGTCACTCGGCCGCTCATTGGTAACATGGCCAGGATTATCTGGTTCATTCGGCGCATCGTCGTCGCGTTGATCTGCGGTAGATGGAAACCACAATAACTGGAAACCTAAAAACCTCCTAGTTCTTCACGAAAGCTGCCATGATTACATCCATATGGGCAAACACGAAAGTTAAGAACATCGAAAGCTGGGTGCGGTGAAAGTCGCACGCCCAGATTGTGCGGTTCGTTGATTGAAACCCAAGCCCTTTAGGACTTTGGAGGAAAATCGTCTCTACACCGCCTTGAGTGCAAACTCAGAAATATAGTAGAGATAACTTTAGTTTAGTGTGAGTGCGT
>JAHHHS010000173.1 GCA_019359215.1 Nostoc indistinguendum CM1-VF10
GTATCAACGTAAATATCGTCGTTTAGTTGTTCGCTGGGAACGTCGAAAAGTATATTTTGATGCATTTCTTGATCTTGCTTCTATTCATATTTGGATTCAAAGGGTTTTATTAGTGGGATAGATTCATAATATTTTTAGTGAAGTATTGAGAGCCAACGTATCCAAAGGTGATTGCTAGAACTGTTGTGACGATCATTTGAGGTACTTTCATAGCTTTAAAATACCGTTGTTTGCTTAATGAACCAGTGATTACTACTTTGTTGCAATTGATACTTTACTATTCATTGGTTTGTCGCTGAGGCTTTTCGCCAAATGAAGCGCTAGCAACAAAGCTCGAAAACCCGACAAGCATCCAGCCCAAGCAGATATGTTTTCGTATCTGCCATTCATATTTCTTGCTCTGGGAAATTGATTTTGTGTTCGCCTCAATAATTTCTAAGCCCCAACAGGAAAGCGTGCCTATCCCAAACAAGCAACTACTGGCAATAGAGACAACCGCGATTGTGTTTAGAATCCGAACACTCAAACTCGGATTTCTTACAAGAGGCTTTTGTTGACGGTAAGTAGGGAGCAGGGCTAATTTGTTTGTGCCTAGACGTTTAATATGCTCTTGTTGAATCAGAGGGTAAGCAATTTGTTGATTATTATTCATTTGTCGTCATCAGTATGTAGTTTTAATCGCATCTTCTGTATCAGTGAACGTATAATAAGCTTCCGTTATAGGTTGCACTACATTCCACAGAGAGGTATCAACTTTTCTTTGGTAATAATTTAATTCCTAAATGCTGAATTTTTCTTCACAAAGTCTTCTTTCGCTTCACCAACACTGAACGCAAGTACTGCCGACACTCCCCCTCTCCCCGATAAATCAGAATCCGCAGGGCTTGTATTTCCTGCATTGGAGAAACACAGATTTCGGCAATCGCAGCAATCAAATTCTGTTGCTGATGCACATAAGAAAGATGCTGCTGCTCTAACACAGCAATTTTGGAGTTTAGCTGTTGTATCTGCTGTAATGCTTGCGTCAGGGACAATTCTTTGTTTTGAGAGCGATTATCTAGGGTTAATGTCATTCTCTTACTCCTCTAAATCTAGATTCTTTCTGTTTACTGTTGAGTTGCCTGCTGTACACAATCAATTGCATCCACTATTTCTTCCAAAACATTGAACGCATCATTTAGGGCTACATCGTTTGATGTAGAAAAGGAAGGAGGATGATTGAAGCCTGCGATAATCCTTACTACTCCCAACAAGCCGCAATGTATGTTGACAACCTTGCAATATAGTCCGAATCTCTGATCTGGTTAACTTAACTTCCATCGTTGTTTATCTCCCTAAAATTTATCTCGTTGAATACTGAGACTTGCTCCGACTAAAGAAGTCCCTAAGAAGGCGGAAAAACTTACCAGCATTGCACCCAAGCAAATACTTTTCTGGTACTGCCAACCAGAGATGATTATGTTGGGGTTAGCATTTGTCTCAATAATCTCCATTCCCCAGCACCCCATTGCCCCTACTCCTGAAAACCCAGTTAAGAGCAGAGAGACGATTGCAGTTGTTTCTATGGTGCGGTCGATAAAAATCCTGGGGTTGAATCTTCTCCTAGTACGGCGGCGAGAAACCATTTTACTTTTGTAGTCTAATTGAGATTGGTAAACAACTTGTTTGTGGTTAGTCATTTGGAATCCTCTAATTCAATAAAAAACCCTGCACCAGTATTGCTAATCTTTACTCTTTTTTGATTGAGCAAGGTTTGAATAACTGACAGACTGAAGTTGATATGACACAATCGAGCGCTACCCCCACAACGACGAAGGTATTGTATGCATAGTGAGGAATTGTCAGTAGGAGTGGGATAAGTGGATTTTCTCGGCATGATATTTTTCCTATTGGTGTTATGAGAAGATATGATTGCTTCAATTGAGTTCAGGCATTTGTGCAAGCGCTCCTTCCATCCATGCCTGAATCGCTTCCATTTCAGAAACACCTCGCAGTACAGCATCGATTACGTGTTTCTGATACGAGTTAACAGCATGATTAGGATGTCCAAACTTATTACCAGCCCAAGCCAAACACATGGTTTTCACTAGTTCATCAATTTGAACAGAATCAAGCTCACTTGGACTCGTAACATTTCGAGAATGCAGCCACTCTTTCACCAAATCCAACGAATAATTTAAAAGTGTGCGAACTTCTTTGACTCGCAAATCTTTTGGGTTAATTGATGGCGGAGTTACAGCTTGTTTTGTTGGCTGAATACTGTATTGTTGATTGTCTTTGCGGGGTCTAATATTATTGTGTGGTTGTTCAGTCTTTTTAGGAGTACCAGCACCTTCAGCATCATTATCTTCATCTGCCGTGACTGATAAAATTGCACAAACCGCATATCGTCGTGCATAGGTCAAAGCTGCGCCAAACTTTTGAGAGTCAGCAATCTCAGGTAAAGGATAAGTGCTGGTGATGCGCTCTCCAGATTCATGAAACAAATGAGTTTGTAGTGTTGTCTGACCTTCACAGATTTCAGTAGTTTGAATTATTACTAATCCATGCTTACTGAGTCCAGGAGTGACAGCATCCAATACAGCATCTAGTGTTGCATATTTGCGCTTGTAGTGAGGATTAGTACCGTCTTTTTGAATGGGATTAAACTCTGCCTTTGCCTTGATTAAAGCTTTGATTAGTTCTTGCATTGTCCGGCTCCAAATTCTTACCAATCGCTTTCATTGATATCACCAGACACTTTTTTGCTAGACTTAGCTTTATTTATCTGAAACTCTGAAGCTTTCAAAACAGGCATTGCCGCTTGCTTTACCGAAGTTTTAGCTTGATGATAGAGGAATTGTGTTATTCCATCCGCGTCTTCTCCATCCTCGACTTGCGCCCATAGAGAACAACTCAGTTCTAGCGATTCATAGTCGCCTAGATTAAATTTCCTAGAGTAGCTAACAGAGACAGTTGTGAATTTCATTTTGTTTGGGTTTACTAAATTTTGGTTGTCAATTTTATTCGTTAGTATCAACCATCTCAATGCTGAGTATTTGACATAAATCACGAGCTTTTACACCAACAATTCTTGGTTGAATTTCAGTAGATAATTCTTCGATGATTGAGTGAAAGCCAGGGTCTTCATTATTGATTTGAATCTCAATAAAATCTGCATTATTCGATATAACAGTTGCCCAACTTGGCAAAGCTTGAGGAATAGTGGTTGCGTAGAGTTTCATAATTTTGATTCCTGATTAAACTTGACTTCAACGATTTCTTCTACACAACCCATTGCCTCACTCAAGTAATGCAGAACATCGGCTAAGTGAGTCGCTGCTTCTGGGTCAATCTTCTTGTCGGCAATCAACAAAAGCCAGTTTTCATCTTGAGCGATCGCCTGAATCTTCAGATAGCACGAATTGAACTGGTTCAGTATTTCTGTGGTTTCCATTGGTATTACTTATGAAGCTAAATAGTTTATATTGAGGAGTTGGGCTGTCAAGACCCACCTTTTTCCTTAAGCTGCTACCAAATCGCTAGTTTCTGGCGTTGGCAGGTATCTCTTCAATTGCTCCCAATCCTCACTCGTGAGCGAATCAAATTCAATATCAAGCAACTCTTCTTCTGTAGTCGCTTTTGATACCCTTGCCACCTTCATGAAGTTGTCTAGTCCAACTGCTGCATCAATCGGCTATTGCAGTTGTCTTGGTGTGCAATCGCCCTTTTCTCACTTCAGCAACTTACGCCGCCGCTGCTGCTCGTACTCCCAGCAGTCCAATCACTTGTTCAGCGCTCGGAGCCACACGATTGAGTCCGTACTGTCTCGGTCTTGCATACCACGCTTCTTGATTGCACCCGACGAAGCCGACCAAACGCCCGTCTTGAAAGAGTTTGGTGCTGAATGATAGCCAGTTAATCTCACCGTGGTACAGACCAAAAACAGTGCAAGCTTCTTCCAATTCATCGCTCAGGCGCTCGTTCCGTTCCCGTGACGTTTCTGGTAGAGTCGCTTTTACTTGTGCCACTCTTGTAGCGAACCAGTTGCGGTCAAATGGTAGTCGTCCGCCACCGACAAACTGCACCCATACCGTAATCCCGCCTTCTATCCAGATGGTGCGAACTGATTCGGGTTGGACTTCGATAATCTCGCCAATGATGCGGCGATCTCTGCTGGTGAGAGGATCTTGGGTTGGAGCTACAGCTTCGGCTTGGGATTCGAGGTGGCTGTATAGTTCTGCTTGGGCTAACGCTTGCTCATCTTTGAAGGGAGCATCTGCAAATGTGACTATTTGATTAAGCTTAAAGCTTGAAGGTGCTTGATGTGTGCAAACGGATTGCGTCATAATATAGATTCCTGTAAAGGGTCAAAAGGCGATCGCTTGGTTTGCGAGACTGGGGCGGTCGTCTTTTGTTTTTGTGTCTAAACTAAGTATAGACATATGATGCACATTGTCAACACAATTGTGTTGACAAAAACAACTAAGAAATTGCAGTCACAAGGCTATATTGTTAGTACACTTGTCATGACTTGAGGAGACTGATAGCTTGAGGATGGTGAATGTATTAATAGGGATAATATATGAGTGCAGACAATCGAATAATGGTACGAATTAGCACTGACAAGAAAGAAGCTTTTATGAATAAAGTCAAGGAGGAGGGGAAAAACGCCTCTGAGGTACTTTTGGATTTGATTGACAGTTACTTGGGAGTACTAGCCCGAAATGATGAGTTAGAAGAGCTTAGAAAGGGGCTACGAGAAGAACTCAAAGCAGAACTGAAGAAAGAACTCGGAGGTGAGATTGCTTTACTCAAGCAGCAACTCTTGGGGGAATTGGCCGCCTGAGAGAGGAAAACGAGTCTCTCAGGCAAATGCGCGATCGTATTTTAGACAGCATCAAAGAAAAGCCCGCCGACAATTAGGCGGGTTTAGTTTTTTGTAATTCATCTTGTACATACTATGTTAGTCTAAATGTCATGACAAAATAAAACCCCCCAGCGCGTGCGTCGAAAACAATCGCTGGGGAGGGTAGTTTCACGAACCATTTTGTAAGTTCATGACTACACAAACAATATCAAATCTTTCTGCACTATGCACACTCGATTACAGCAATCTCAACACCAGCATTCAGGAAACCTTCACCGCAATCGACCGATTTGAATGGCAAGCGGTAGATGAAATCCTCCAGATGAGGGAACAACAGCTTTACCTGCAAGCTGGATATAAAAGTTTTGAAGAATACTGCCAGCGTGAATTATACGCCTGGGGTGGATATCGGCGAATCAACCAACTGCTAGGAGCTAAAAAGGTCATAGACGCAGTTGGCGAGTTGGGGGGACACATCAAAAATGAGCGCCAGGCTCGTCCGTTACTTCGCTTAGTCAAGGAACCAGAAAAACTAAAACAAGCTGTAGCGATCGCTCTCAAAGATAACCCTGACCCAAGTGTTTCAGACTTTGCGGCTGCTGCAAATATTGTGGTTCCTCAACTTCCACGCAAAAAGCAATCTATTCAGGAACCACTGGTTCCCAAAATTCAAGAACCAGTGGTTCCTCAAAAAGCTATTGTCACAGTTTCACAACAGTCACACCCTCGTTATAGGGAATCGGGAGTGATTGAAGCAGACGCACCAAATCACTGGCAGCAGATTGTTACCTTTGCGGATGGTGAGAGGCTGCTTATCAACAATACTGATTTGGATGCCGCTAGTGTCCAATTTCCCAGAGAGCGCACTTACCCCGCAGAATATTCTGAGGCGATCGCTGCTATTGAAGAACGCCATAAACAGGAGCTAGAGCGACTCTCCCAAGAAATGAGGATTGGTTTGCAAACAGAGTCCGCAGCCAAAGCTGAAGCCCAGGTACAAGAGCAAATCCAATCTTTGCAAAACCTGTACAAGCAGCAGAAAGAGCAAAACATCCAGTTACAGCAACGGCTGGATGAAATGGAGGGGTTGAGAAAGCTGGAGGTTGAGAATCAGCAGCTTAGGCAGCGTATTCAGGATTTGGAAAATTCTTTTGAGCCTCAGACTGGACAAGATTGGGGGAATACTTATACTAAACAAGGGGCTAAAGCGTTGAACAAGAAAGTCCAGCAAGCCCTGGAGAAAACTATTGATTTGCGATCGCTAGCCCAAGAACCGCCTAAAGAGAATGCCCAAGAATGTCTACGATTGATGGGTATGGCATTGAAAAAACCTTGCCAGTGCTATGAACAACACCCAAGCACTCGAAGCTGCGGCAATCATTCTGGGGAGTGAACCGACACAAGGAGCGATCGCATATCGAGCCGAGCAACTAGAAATGCTTCCCCAGGCGGTTAGCGATATTCGGCAGGTACTTTCACAGCCTGAGTGTACTTGGCAGGACTATTGGGCAGTGGCGCAAGAGTATGAGGTGATTAAATCAGATTATCTACCAGAATTGACTACCCAGGAGACAGAGTTAATTACTGCTCTCCAGAAAGCATCTACTGAACCTCCAACAATTCAAGTTGGTTCTATCGTTGCCCATGCTGACCCATATCGTACTTTGTATGTGGCCAAAGGAGAAGTGATTCAGGATTTGGGAGATGAGGTAATCGTTGCATGGGATCACTGGCAGAACGAATCGAAAAAGACTGATAGGTATTTCCGAGACGAATTGCGATTGTGGCAACCTCAATAGGTTTCCAGTGTATCGGTGACTTTTTAGACAACCAAATACAAGTACCAAGCCCCGCAATCACAGTGGGGGAAATTTCCGTGCGTCAACATAACAGGAGATTGTACAATGACTGCAACTATTACTCGTCCCAAGTCCAAAAAGGCTGTTGCTAATAAACCACAATCCCCGTACAAGCGGCTTCATGTGATTATCCCGATTGAAGATATGCTGTGGGCATCGCAGCAAAAACCCTCCGTTAATCAACTATGGCAAGAGTGCTGGACAGCTGACCCCTACGGTTCTCGGTGGATGCCCCTGACTTCTGCTTTGGGGTACAGTACTTTTATCTCTGCGAAGAAAATTCTTTCCGAAAGCGGGTTGTTCATCTTCAAACCCGACAAGTCTATTCAGGATGGACGGGAGACAGTGAAGTGGATGGTGCAGAATTTGCATGGTAGCCGGATGAAAGGATTTTGGGAGAAAGCCAATGCTGAAAATCAGCAACCAAATTCTGAAAAACGAGAATCAAATGCTAGGGATTCAGAGGTAGATGCTGGCTCTGAAGAAATGCGTGCTTTGTATAAAGCGTCTATTTTAGGTAAAAGTCAGCCAGAGCAGGGGTTTCAGGAAACCTCACGAACTACTCAGGAACACCTCACAAACTCTTTTGTAGAGTTTGTGAGGTGTAACTCTGACACGCTAAATGAGATTTTGCCCTGTGAGGAGACGGCTCACGCGCCCTTAGGGGGCGCTTCGCCTCAGACTGTTGAAAGCGTGTCAGAGAAAGAGAAAGACTTGCCTGTGGCAATGGACTGCACGACGCTGGCGCTTGTGGATAATGCACAGGGTGAATCTGCTTCGTTGAGAGAAGAAAGCCAAAATTGTGGTGATGAGCCGAAAGACTGTTATCAAGGTACTGGTTCCGCCGCGCCCGTTGCTCAAAATGAATTTTCTTCAAGTTTAGCGATCGCTAATCAAACACCGGGTCAAGTAGAACAGGGTCAATCTGCTTTCTTGCCGGGAGAAAACCAAGTTTCGGGTGTAGAAATCAAAACAGTTGATGAGGGTGAAAGTTCCGCCGCGCCTGTCCTTAGGGCTGAAAAATGGTCGCATGAGGCGATTGTTGCGCGGTCAAATATGCGACCTGTAAGAAGGGAAAAACTAAATCGAGCGGCGAATTCGGGGGAGAATCCGGGCTTTGACTTTTTGCAGGAGTGTTGGAATGATGATCCGGCTTTGCAGATCGTGATCAAGAAACTGCTGGCAAAGTTTTCGCAGTGGGGCATTGCGATTGTGGATGGGGTGCTGGTGGATTGGGAGAGGTAGCGTGAGCGGTAGTTTGAGAACTTTATACTCTTGCTGTTTGGCTTCTAAATAAGCCAGCCTTTTTTCTGATTGCTTTATATACTGCCTCATTTTCTCCATCAGTTGTTTGATGCTGGCTGGAGTCTTTTCCCAATCTGAACCGGAAATTTCAATTCCGTAGGCGAGGCAGTTTTCATCCATGCCTCTTAATCTACCCCTCACCAACCCATTTTTAACTGTAGCGTTTCCTATCCTGTGAACGGTTACCAGTTATGACTGTCCTTTCGCTCATTTTAAAAGAACAAGACGAATTAATGCCCTGAGCGATCGCCTAATAGAAAATTTTTTTGAATTTTTGGAATAATTTCCCAAACCAGTTTGTTAATTAATATGGAGCCTCAAATTACAGGCTTACCTGCATTTGAACCACAACTTAGCTATAGCGGTTCTTGATTGGTTGCAATACCAAGAGTATTTAACCCTTTTCTCTCAGAGTAGGAAAACTCAATTGCTCAAAGCCTTTTGGAATTTTGATTTTCAATTTTTGGCTATAAATTTTAGTTGATGTTAGAAAATAAAGCCTCAAATATTTGGTTAAATGAAAATTTCCAAACCTGGCTTTGATTATTGGTTTCCAAGAATGATCAAAAAGGATTTTTATACTTTAGATGCGTTTGCCCTGCTGCTGTGTTAGCGAAATATCTGCAACAAATCTGACCAATTTAAATATTTTACGCTCGTAAAATATTCTCTTAGATTATTAACAATTAACTGTTTTTAGTCTATGAAAAAGATAGACAAGAAATTAATTCTCATATCACCAATCTTGAAAGAGGTAATTTATGGCTGCGTTTACACCATATATTTTAGGTACAAATCCAGACCAGTTGGTTAAAGCTGCAAGTGTACCACCAGTCCCACTAGATCTTAATCAACCCATAAACTTTATAGGAGGAGACGGGCAAACGTCTTTTTACGATGGTAGTATTACTCAATTAGGGATTGCCAAAGGAATTCTTCTCACAACCGGAGACGGAACTCCTCCTACAACAAATACACAGAGTAGTTTTGGTGTAGATGTTCCAGGATTAGGAACTCTAGGCGATCCAGATTTTCAAACCTTAGCAAATACTGCTTTTCCTGGCAATGGCGGTGTAACAGAAGCCAACGTTTTAGAATTCTCGGTTGTTGGCACATCTTCAAACGGTAGCGATAGCGCAACGCAAGGTGGCACTATTTTCTTAGAGCTAAAATTTGCTTCTGACGAATTCCCTGAGTTTGCAAGCACAAGTTTTATTGACATTGCAGGTGTTTTTGTCAATGGTGAAAATGTTGCTTTTTTAGATGGCGGCAGTAAACAAATCCCTCTGAGTATTACAAATCAGGCTATAGATGCTGTAGATAATCAAGGTCCACTAATAACAAATAATAGTGATTCAAGTCTGCCGATTGAATACGATGGCGTAAGTAGAACCTTAGTAGTTTCTGCTCCACTTAACTCTCTTAATGAGAATTCAAATACTATTAAGATTGGTGTAGCTGATACTGGAGACCAAGTCTACGATTCTGCCTTATTTGTTTCTAAC
This sequence comes from Nostoc indistinguendum CM1-VF10, assembly GCA_019359215.1. Classification (GTDB taxonomy): domain Bacteria; phylum Cyanobacteriota; class Cyanobacteriia; order Cyanobacteriales; family Nostocaceae; genus Nostoc; species Nostoc indistinguendum. The sequence continues at coordinate 9,519 of JAHHHS010000173.1, forward strand.
GTGCGTGTAGTTGACATAGGAGGCTTTGCAGGTAACGAAATTTTGTTCAAATTAGATGGTAGTTCTGCATCTGACACTTTAACAAGAGGCCTATTTAACGATTTTATTGATGCTGGAGCAGGTAATGACATTATTAGTACAGGTGGTGGAAATAATGTTGTTCTCGGTGGAACAGATAACGATATTATCAGTATCACTGGTAGTCCTGGTAACAACATTATTGATGGTGGTAGTGGAATAGATAATGTAGTTTTGTCAGGATCTCTGAGTCAGTTCAATGTTCAAGGGGACGGTAAATTTATAAAAGTTAATAATACAAACACCTTAAAAGATGTAGAGTTTCTTCAGTTTGATGATGCTGTAGTAAACACAGAAACAATTGGAAGTAAGTTTTTCGGCAGTCCTGGTGACGATTCCTATGTAGGAAAGAAAGGAAATGACACTATAACTGGCGCAGATGGTAATGATATTCTTTTCGGAAATGACGGTAACGATTTTCTTCAGGGAGATAATGGAGCCGACTTTCTCAATGGGGGAAATGGCGACGATACTTTGATTGGAGGAGCCGATGGCGACTTTCTGGTAGGTGGTAATGGTAATGACAGTATAAATGGAGGAAGCGGAAATGACACTATTGATGGAGGAATAGGAACGGACATACTTATAGGAGGTGACGGAAACGACCGTTTGAATGGTAATAGTGGCAATGACTCGCTCGACGGCGGCACTGGCAATGATACACTCAACGGCGGTATCGACAATGATACACTCAACGGCGGTACAGGAAGCGATCGCTTTGCATTCAACTCTTCGGCTGAAGGAATTGACACCATTAGTGACTTTAGCGTAGTTGATGATACAATTTTTGTCTCTGCTGCTGGTTTTGGTGGAGGGCTAGTTGCTGGTGCGGCGATTGCTGACAGTCAATTTGTTATCGGCACAGCAGCAACTACAAGTAGTCAAAGATTTATTTACAATCAAGGCAATGGTTTTCTGTTCTTCGATCAAGATGGCACAGGAGCAATAGCGGGAGTCCAAATTGCTACTCTTAATACCGGATTGTCCCTGACCAATGCAGATATTTTCGTTGCTTAGGAGTTTTGAAGTCAAATCAAGCGATTTTAAATTGTGGATTAGACAAAATCTAAAATTTAAAATTGCTAACCAATTAGTTTGAAAACTAAGGGGACGCGATCGCATCCCCTTTATTTGCCATTATCTATTGATACCATGTTAAAGGAATCTCTGCGAGATTCTGGTAAATCATTGGCAACCAAGTAGCACAGGGAAACTTATCTTCTAAACCTTGTAGCTTAGGAGAAACAACTTGCCACTCTCTTTCAATAGTATTTTGCAATTAGTGACTCAGAACAATTCCTTTTTTTGCTAATAGACGTAGGAAAAGTCTTTAAAAGATTAATTTTACTCTGTTCAATTTCTGCTAACTCCTGTTCTATTTCTAATTGTTCTGCAAGAAGTTCATTCGTAGATTTAATACTTTTAAGATGAGTATGATAAGCTGCTAGTGGGATATTCAACGCATCGCTCCAAGCTATTTACTGTTGGCGAAATATCTTAATATTTATAGATAGTAAACTACCAGTTTGCCTTTGCACGTCTTCTAGTATATTTAAACTTATCACTGTTTCGTTGTTTGCATTTAACTACGTCTACTTGCTCCAGTCCTAACTCAACAGCTACACATTTTATTAATTCCTTCCAACGCTTAGAAATTTCTCCTTGACTAATTTCTAAATTTACCGCTAGTTGAGTTGTAGTTGTCTTTTGTAATAATCCTTGCCATATTTCTAAATAATGGCGCTGAGGATAGCGTAAATCTAAAGTTATGATTGCCTGTTTTGCTTGAATGAGTAAATCCGCACGCGTTAACGCATCTAGCTGGCTGAAATCATCAGGAATAGTATCTATTAGTGGTAAATTTGTTCCTTTAATAGGTTCATCTAAACTTTGGCAGGAGTGTACTCGTTCTTTTTTGACAAAGTTAATAATCTTGTAGCGAGCTACAACTGTTGCCCAACGCGAAAATTCTGCGCTTCCTCCTTGACGGAACTTTCCTGCTCTTACAGCTTCAAGAACTTTTTCAAAGGCATTTTGTGCTGCATCTTCCCAAGCGATGGAAGTTCCTTTCGTATATTTCTGAGCTATTTTAGCAATGATTTGTCGCTGCTCCATGCTAATTAGTAGTTGTGTAAAAGGCTCTACAACTGGTTTTGACAATGCCAATGGCTGTATTACTTGTGTTTGCCCATTGGTTAAGTGCGTTTTACACGTTTTTCCGTTCATTTGCAACCTGTAAAATTTTATTAATTAGATAACTATCAAGATGACGCGATCGCCTATCTAAAATTTCTGTTTCCAACCACAATTTTGGGCAATGTTTTAAGCAAAATCGCTTATTGACAAATGGTATATGACCCTAAAGTCTCACGAATGGACTTAGCCTAACTTCTGTTAGGTTGCTACGGAAATGCCTTCAACATTAAAAACTTGGAAATCAGCAACAGATAAGTTATCGAGAGGATCATTAAAAATGGCAAACATATCTCCACTTCCAAAACCAGTCGCAGTATTATTTTGGTTGTAGTACAAGTTGCCATTAATAGAGTTGTAGACAATTTCTACGCTACTAGTTGTTGCTAAAGAATCGCTTGCAACTATTGCAAAGTTAAAATTTAATAATCCACCATCGGAATTATTATTTAAATCTGTAAAAGCGTCTTAGGAAAGACGGATATCTATTCCAACAGAAAAATCACTGATTAAATCTATCCCCAAGTCAGAACTAATGAAAGAATTCGCTGAAGCAAAAATAAAGCTATCTTGATTAGTGCCTCCTGTTATGACGAAAAATTAAGGTTTAAACCATGTATTTAGATGTTTCGTAGTGCTTACCATGAGAGCAAAAAACTCTTTTAAAACATCCTCTTATGGCGTTATTGCAACCTGATTGCCAGGCGTAGTTATATTAGAGGCATCAATACTTTCATCGTCGCCGATTCCCTCAATGGTTATTACAGCATTTGCTTTAGGGATCGCAAATTTTATGACATCAGCTACATTTTCGCTGTTACTATCAAGAGTTGTGACAATACCCGACTTAAACTGCTAAGAGCCTGTCATAAGTACTTTTAACACCATTGGCAGCTAGAAAAATAGGAATAATATCATTTGCGATCAGAGCCATCTGTACTTGTGCAATATCTGAATAATCTTCATTAGGATCGATTACGCCATCTCCGTTATTAACTACCACAGTGGTAGGAGTCGGGCTAACCTTCTTCAGATCCCCTGCCACATGATAGGTCGCATCGGTAGCTAGGAAAACTAAACGTTTTGAGCCTACTCTGTAACCGATACTACTATCTAAGGCAGCGTGTAAAAGTGCTTCTAATTGTGATTCGGGTTCGTCAGCACCGCCATTAGCAACAAAACTACCGACTGCTGTTACTACAAAAGATCAAGCACATTGCTTGATCTTTTATTCTTAAAGAAAAATAATAACCTTTTCTTAAATTGCAATTAACCAAAATCCCCATTAGTGATTGAACTCAAACACGTCGGTGATGGTAAATATGTAGTGTTCACAGAGGATGAAAGCCTTTTCTGGCAAAGGCTGACGAGCATAAAATCACTAATTCTATCTTACTAACCTTAATTACAGGCGCTATCGCATCTTTTATGCAAATTGTGAAATTGTTTTTCAAGAGCAACGATCTAGCAAGCATCAGTGAGAGGTTAAGATAATTGCACATTTGTCAAGAGGGCGCAGGAAAAGGCAGCAATTCTCATTTTAAAACTTTTGTACTATTATCCGGGTTTATCGAGCATTTCAGTGGTCAATACGCGAACGATTGAATAGGCATTCCAGCGAGCTTTATTTTTGAAAATGGGTCGGTTCGATGATAACCATTCTCATAATGAGAATTGCTGACAACATTGTCTATCAAACTGTCGGCTAACTTTTCCCCCTGACGACAGCACAAACGCTCAATGCGATCGCCCTGATAAAAACTCGGCCGAGGATAAGTCTCGTCTAGATACTCTACAATCAGCGTTGAATCCCAAAAAACGAGACCATTTTCATTCACCAATACCGGAACTTTCCCAATGGGAGATAAACCCAGAAATTCTTTTGATTTATTGTTAATATCTGTTTCTTTGAGTTCACAACGTAGTTGCTTCTCGGCCAGGACAATTCTCACTTTACGAGCGTAAGGCGATCGCTGCGTATAGTATAAAGTTCGCACCATATCACTGCTATAAATTCAGTATAATGATTTCCTATTTTA
>JAHHHS010000174.1 GCA_019359215.1 Nostoc indistinguendum CM1-VF10
CTCAGCACTTGAGGGGTAGGATTTACACCTACATTATTAATCAGTTGTCTAGGCTTGAACCTAGCAGTCAATCCCCTAGACCCATACAGGTACTAGTTTCTGACTAACGAATCGCACCCCAAAACGGTTTGTAAGGGTTGGTCGCCTTCACCAGTCCGTTAACGCCCATAGCTGGGTTACGCACTACTTGGCGCGGCATTCCTTCTAACTGCCACTGTGACCAATAAAAGGGGGTCATGCGAAATGGTCTGTTATTCTGATCCTGACATACCAATTTTTTCTGGGGAGTCCGAACGCAGAAATAAATGCGGTCGCTTGATTCCCCTTTCCAAGCCATTGCAGCCGAGCTTATTCCTACAGTTAAACTTAGCCCAATTGCAACAGCTTTCTTGTCCATTGGTAATCGACCAAACCACAACATTAAACCCGATTGTTGTGACTCGGATAACTGTTTGTGTTTCTCAGATAGATAATTCATTTACCTATTGCACCCGCTACATGAGAGCCGTATTGTTTACGAAGTTCTGTCCAAGTAACCTGCCCTTTTGTTAGCTTCTCCATGGCCTCAAAGACGACCTTTGCGTTGTCCAAAAATGGTTCTAATCGGTCAGATAGTTCTTGAGCATTATTGGCATAATCCGCAAACTGTTCTAGCTTGTTGATATCGGAGAGATAGCCCAGAATATCAGACTCAAATCCTCCCCAGCCAAGTGCTTTTTCATCGATATGGGAACTATGACCAACTACCGGATTACGTATTGCAAAGTCCATTGCGTTATTCTCCTAATAAGGTATGTTGTCGTAGTCGATATTGATCGGCTCTTGGGGCACTTCATCCCAGTAACCCATCTCTTCAAATCGGCTATAAATTCTCGTTGCTAATTGCCTTATGGGGTCGTCCAAATCATCAGAAATTAAATCAAATCGGTTAGAACCAAACGCCAAGATATTTGCAATATAAGGGTCAATGCCGTTGCCCAAGAATTGACCAAATGCAGCAGAGTATGGATGGTCATCAATGGTTAAATGAGTTGCTAGAAATTCCGTTCCGGTGAAGGGTGGGTAATCTTCACTTTCTTCTAATGGCGTGTCAAGTGCTTCAATATCTGCCGAAATCATTACTGCCCACTGTTCAGGATTTTCCGCTTTGAATTGCTCTAATCTCAAAGCGCGGTCAGTTAGCGGTGATTTGCCCCAATCGTTGGGATTTTTGTAGTCTAGTTTCATAGTGCTAAGATCCTTGTGTACTTTCGTTTTTGCGGCGAGAGATACATACTTTGTGGGGCGATTGCAATGATTGGTCGTCGGTGCAATCGCACCAGAGTCAGTTTTCACAAAACTCATTTAATTCAAAAACCTCCCTCTGCACTTGGTTTTGGCTTAATTCTTTTCTTCTGCCTTTCGAGTCATTGAAAATGAAAGGAGCATTGGCTCTAGAGTTAGACCGATGGCTGTAGCGCAGTTGTTGACCACGGATTTCGTAAAGGTGGTTACGTTGTAAGGCTGTCATTGAAAGCATTTGGTTGTCCCTCGACTTGGGAATAAAACTCGATATTTAGAATCGCTTCGTGAACTTCAACAAGCGTCTGAACAGCATCACCCAGACGCAGGTCATTAGATGTACTGAACCGTTCGGACGGTCGAGAAAGTTTGTAATTGGGAGATGCTTGCACAAACCTTAAAGTCTGTTCGCAACCGAGGATGATGGTCATGATTTCGGTAGTTGTTAAGCTTGGTTGTGTATGCATGGGTGTCTTGGTCGCTCATGACTTCTTTCCTTTCCTTTGAGCTTTTATCGGTGCGGTTGGGGCTTCTGGTTGACTCGGTTTTTGAAGTACATAGCTGATAGCCCCTGCACCTCCCACAGCTGCGGCGATGGTGAACATATTGTTTTTACCGAAGTACTGGACTCCGAAATAGCCAAGGGCTAACGCTGCTGCTGTTGCTCCAATGCCTAAAACCGTGTTTCTAAATCTGGATTTGGTCATGCTGCCCCTTTGAAATTAGTGACCATTGCGCTAAGTGCCGATTTATTGGGCTGGGTAGATTGCACTGTTTCGGGTTTGGGTGATGATTGGACATTACCGTGTTGAAAAATCAGCTTCTCTACACCTGCGGATAATGCTTGTGTCGGTGCGTCCTGGGGTAAATCAAAAATCTTGCACAATTCAATTACTGCTAAGTAGGAGATGGTTATACGCCGAGATTCATAGTTCATTGATTAGGCTCCCTGTGAAATTTGAGTTAATAGCTTTAACCCCAAGGCATTGATAAATTGGGGATTATTCAAGACCACAAAACCTAAAGAGGCGAGGTTCTGATCTACCACTGGCAAGGAAACACCCCCACCCCAGGCGACAAGGTATTTCGATCTATCAAGGTAATTACTTGCTGTGACAAAGTTGGCGAATTTCTCAATCCTGTTACTCCACCATTCATCTAGACACTGGCTGTACTCTGCCTCGAACTTCTTGCCTGTAAGGTGGTTGCCGCCATAAGTAAAAGTGCCTTCGATAATCCCCTGGTTCACCAAGCTGGGTGAGTGCTTCACATCCTTGGACAGCAGACTCACTCGGTCGTTTCGTTTGTCGAGCGCTTCTGCAATCATGGTGTGCAGTTCACCGCAACCACCCTCTATCAGGTGACGGTCAATCACTGCACCACTGCCGTTGAACACGGTAATCAACCAAGTTGATGAACCGATATCGAGAGCGATCGCTAATTCTGAGGGGTCAAGTACCAGGGATGCTTCACCAAATAAGCAGTGGGCAATGCTTCCAAAACCTTCGGGATAAATGCCTGCAACCGTGATTTCAACTGTCTTGGTGACAATGGAACGAGTAAGTGGGTGCAAATGTTCAAAGGTGTGAGTCCCTTCTACTCTGCGTTTAATCTCAGTCGCCCAACGTTCTGGGTTGTGGTTGCTCAAACTAATTTCTAGCTTGACTCCATCGGGAATATTCAGAACGGCTAAGTCTGCAAGGATGCTTTCTAATGCCAGTTCTGCTTTTTTGGACTTATCTTCGTGCAGTAAGGTGTGGTCACTTTGCTCTAGAGCTGCATTGCCCCAGAAGAATTGAATGTCTTTTAAGTCAAGACGTGTTCCTTCTAGATAACGCACCCAACAGCCATCTTTAGAAATGGTTTCGTGGTGCATGACGTTGCGGTTGCGAACTAGTGAATATGCGGCAGGCATCATGATAGAAAAATCACCGATGATTGCCTTGCCATACCCTGCTCCTGCGTCTTTTCCAGCGATAAGGTCAGTTAGCCCAGATTTGGCTAACAACTCCGCTTGAACTAGCCAATTTTTGGCATTGGTATATGTCGTTGTCATGGTTCTGTTGTTTGTTAAAGTCTTGTTTTTTCTGGCTTGGCGTTGATTTTTAGTGAAATCACGATAAATCCAGATATCCAGTTAGGGGCAAGCCATAGCATCACTTTCTGGCTTCTGTTGCCTTTGTGGGGTGACTGTTTTTGGTTTGCTTAATACTATATTAGCATAGAATCGCATGAACATAAAATGCGATAGCATGAAAAAAGCAAAGACAATTACCACATGAGGCTAGAATCGATGAATAAAGAAACTTTCATCGACATGACTAAGAGAACAACTATTGTTTTACCGGATGCAGTTTATGAAGATTTACAAATATGGGCTGATGAAGAAGGTAGAGCCACAGCTAATCTCGTAGCGTTTCTTGTGGAACAAGCCATAAGAGCTAAATTTCCGTCCAAGTATCCTCCTGCTTACAGAAGAGTAGAGGCAAGCGATCGCCAAACATGACATTAATAATAGATGGCTATTAGTTCAAAAATGTAGTGTAAAGCATTACTATCAGTACAGTTCGTATAATTTCACATCATTAATTTTGATGTCTCCAATGACTACCGTGAAAGACCCAGCAACCGATTTTCAACTTCCGCCGCATAACGAAGCGGCGTTAGAGTGGATTAGGGAGGCGATAGACCATGAATCTGGTCTGGCTCTAGTGACTGGTGGTGTTGCGCTTGGTACAGGCAGCTTCATTAATCCGTTTGGCTGGCTTGCTTTTGCATTGGCTTACAAGCCGTTAGTACGAGTTCAAAAACTTGTGCGGCTGGAAAAAATAATAACCCTACTTTTGCAAGAGTTTAATAGTTTTGGTATACAAGTCTTTCCGATACTGAAAATACAAGACAAGAACCCTGTAGACTTATTTATTAGGTTTCCTGGGAAAACCCACCTGTTTATCTCCATCAGATCGAAAGGAGACAGCTTGATTGTCTACAACGAAGCCAAAGAGGTTTTGCAGGTGAGAAGAAAAAAGAATCGCTTAGGGACTTGGGAACCTTGCCCTCTAGTTGAACTGGCAGATTACAAAAGCTGGTTTGACAAAAATAGAGATTTGTTCGGGATGTCTTCGCGTGAAGCGCAAAAGACACCCACAGCAAGAGTTTTGGTTTTATGGCCTCCGACAAAGGCATCCCCAAATCACAAAGAACATCTTTATACGGAGATAGGAAACATGAAAGTTCTAGTTCTCAAGAGAAAAGGTAGTGCATTTGTAATTCCAGAGGAGGAAGTAACCGAGTTTGTCAGAAATTGGTTAAGCAAATATGAATAGAATAAATAGCGAAAACCCCGCTTCCTGCTAGGACAACGGGGCTTTCTAAGTTTATTCACTTGGAATTGGGGATTGGGTTTCGCAGCCTAATTAGTATCCCTAATAGTAATTTTATCTTACACGATTTGGTGTAAAGCCAATGTAATACTGGCTCACCAGATGTAAAGAGCGTTTCAGGAATTTTAGCAAAGCGTGATTTTTGAACGTTTGTACTAGAAGATTACTGCCACGGGATAGCTCCAATTCCTCCAACACACATAATGGAGGATTTGTAAAGTGTCAAAAAAACAGCTATTTCATACCTCAGCTACCAACAAGCTGCTATTCGCAACTATTGCGAACCCTTGCCCCCACTGCGGTAAACCAGACTGGTGCTACTCAATAGGAGAATTTACAGTCTGCGATCGCTTTTATCAGCCTAACTATGCACTGGCTCAACCGAAACAATCGCCAACTTATGTATTAAGCAATTGTCAAAAATTAAATAATGTTCAAGGAGGTATCGCGTAATGGTTGCACAATTCCCCAATCAACAGGCGTTCTCCTCCTTCGACATCCGAAATTTTCAAGATCAGCTCTCACCGTCCAAAGCTAAAGATAAGTTTATTTGTCCAGTTTGTGGCGGTAATGACTTATCTATTGTCCCAGAAACCGGGAAGTACAGATGCTTCAATAATTGTGAGTGTAAGGACATCAGAGAGGCGATTAAACCCTGGGCTGAAGTGGTGGCAGAAAGGGCAGGGGCTAATTACACTCCATCCCTAAACCGTTTGGCAGCAAAGCCCAAGAGAATCTTGCCCAAAAGTGCGCCAATTCCAGATGGTGAATTAGGTTTGGTGATGTTGACGGATACTGTAACCGATATTCCCCAACCGAAAAAATTAACGAGTAGACCACCAAAAGATGTTGAGGGCAGTGCCACCGAAACAATTTATCCTTACTCAGAGTCGCAATGGGTGGTTCGCTACCAGTGGCCAGATGCCAATAAGGAGAAAGGTTACAGCAAGACCTTTCGGCAATGGCATAGGCGACAAGATGGCACACCCAAAATGAAAAAAGGCGATTTGCCTTGGGGAGCATATCGCATTGATGAAGCGATCGCCGCCGCTAAATCTGTGACGGGAACCCCAGCACTACTCCAGCATGAAGGCGAGGGATGCGTAGAAGTTGGTCGGTCGCATGGTCTTGCTGGAATTACGTTTCAGGGCAGTGGGTGGGATAAAAAGACTATTACGCCCGAATATCAACGCGCAATTGAAGCAGGCATAGGATTAATCGTTTTTCTGCATGACCCCGATGACACTGGGCTAAAGAAACTCCAGACCTGCCAGGACTGTGCAGCCGAGGTTGGGATTGGATTTATTGGAATTAACCCTCACGACATCTGCCCCGATTTACCATATAAATCAAGTGACATCAAAGAAATCTTGGGGCAGATGGAAACACCAGAATTTATCCGTCGGTTAGAGCAGGAGATTCACGCGGCCGTAGCGCAGCGATCGCTTGAGTTGGCAGAATCCGAAACTATTGAAAAAGAAGTTACGGATTTATCTAATTCCAAAATAGATATTGACCCAGCAGACCCAGAGGCATTTTACTTGCCTGTATGCACTGCCATGAATTTACCCTATTCTAACTGCGTGACGGCGGGTACTTTTGATGGCTGGGCTTACCGAAAAATCTTTCCTCAAACTGAATGGATGGTACTGAATTCATCCTTTTACAAGTGGTCACAAGAGAATAAGCAATGGCAACACCAAGATGATAATAAAGCTTACAAGCTCCTCGCAGATGCTGGAGAATCCGCTTACAAGCTCTCTTACACAAAGACATTTGGCTGGAGAATAACCAAGCCTTACGAAACTAACGCACACAAGGAATCTGCCTTTAAATATTGCCGCAGTCGCTTAGAACCAGCAGAAGCACTGCCAACCAATACTCATTTATTAGGGTTTAACAATTGTGTCGTTGATTTGCGAACTGGTGAACAAATGCCTCTAAGCAAAGATTTTTACCTCACTAATATCATTCCCCACGATTATGAAGCCAACAAACCATGCCCAGAAGTTTTTCTCAAATTTCTAAATGAAAGCTTTGGGTCAGAATTGGTTGAAGTGATTCGGGCGTTCACAAGTATGTTTTTAGACCCAACTGCCCCTTATGGTCGGTTTCCCCACTTAATTGGCTTAAGTGGTGGGGGCAAGGGGACGCTAGGACGGTTTTGGAGTAGTTTATTTGGCGAATCCGGCTCTAGTAGCGCTTCACAATTTGCGGATATTTCTACACCGGAAGGACGGCATCAATATTTAAGTGGAAAGCGGATATTTGGATTCCCCGACGTAGGAGGTTATGCCGAAGGAGTCCGAGCTTTTTACGAATTAGTTGACAATGGGGCAATGAGCGGACGCGCTTTATTCAATCCAGTAGCTTATTCAATCCAGTGGTACATTCGGTTTTGGGTTGCCTCTGTAAGTCATCTACAGATCGAAAATGCTGGCGACGGCTGGATGCGTCGAGCTTACCCAATCCCAGTAAAAAACCGAGATGTAAGCCCTGACCCAGACTTGTGGCTGAAGCTACAAGAGGTGAAGTCCGACATAATTTCTTGGGCTTTAGCAATGCCACGAGCAGAACGCGATCGCATTTTGTTATCGCCTCCCTCTTCAGATCGAGCGAAGAATCTGGCGCTAGAGGCATCTTTGTACGGGGACTCTACCAAATCCTTTGTGGACTTGTGCTTACGCCCCTCAACGACCGAAACATTTATCCCACAAAGTCGTTTACACAGTTGGTATGTACTTTACTGCCGGGAACATGGTTATGCTCCTTTGGGGATGTCCAAATTTATTAGCCATTTAAAAACAGTCTTGCCCCACAACTTCAAGGAACGTAGCTGGACACCCACGGTCAACGGAAAGCGTGAAAGAATTCAGTCCCACTTTGCATTCATTGAACCACTGGCTGGGGTATTTGAAATGAAAGTACCGGAGGGGCCACCGGATTCTTCACAATCCAGGGCGGAATTTTGGTATTGCTTTAAAGATAAATGCCTTGAAGGGGGAATAGAAGAATTCGAGGAGTTTTTTCACCCTATCAAAACCCCAGAACCCTTACACAGCAGGACTGTCCACCCTGTCCACCCACTAAACACCCCGACATTTGACCCTGGACAGGCTGAAACCCTTACACAGCAGGACTGTCCACCCTGTCCAATTGTCCCCCCCCAAGAATTAGCATTGCAAAAAAAAGATGAGTTAAATTCTAATTGTGGAGTTAATCAATTTGTCAATTTAACTGATAACCCTTCAGTCCCCCTAGACTTTGTGTCCAACCTGGACAGTCTTACTGTGACTGGGTTTGAGCCTGTCCAACAAGTTAATCTTGCCGAAAACTCTTTGGACAGCCAGTCCAGGGCTGCTATGACTGAATTTTCTACTCACCAAGATGCTTCTCCACAAGTAAACACTGCTATAGCTTCCACCCCAGTCATTGCCAATTCAGTTCAATCGACATCGGCGGCAAATATTGGTATCAGCCTGGATCTAAGGCAATGTCCAGTTGGGGATAAAGCTAACTACTGTTCCGAGTCGGTGTCTGTTTCTCGAATAGATCCTGAAGATGGCTCAATTCTGGTTCGCCGACAAGATGGTGAATTGATAAATACACGAGAAAGCGAATTATCTCGCCCGGAATTGAAAGTTGGGGATAAAATTGAGTTTTTCAACGACAGTCTTCGCAAGTGGCAAGTCGGAATCATTAAGAGCGTTCAACTAATGGAAACGTATTTTTGTAGCGCAACAATTGATTATCGAGGCTTTAAAGGTAAAGTATCTGAGGTAGAAATCTTCAGGAGTGATTGGATAAAATTTCTCCATTAAAGGCAGTGGATGAAAGCAATGTCTACTTTTAGGGCTGGCTGTGACGCTCTTCGTCACTGATTCTGCTGTCCCATCAGTTCATCCTGCCATTAATATTTGGCTGACGGAAACTCGCATATTGCACTTCATATCCATAAGTCGGTTATTGTGCTTAAAACAATCGCGTCCTGCTGCCTTTGCCTGATATAGTGCTTTATCTGCTGCCGCAATTATTTCGTCAAAGTTAGAACCCGGCTCAGGAATTATTGTGGCTAACCCAGCACTCAGGGTTACATGAGAACTAACTTGTGAATTTATATGAGGAATTGCTAGCCTTTGAATAGCAAAGGAAATTCTCTGTGCGACTCCCGTAGCACCTAGTGTGTCTGTGTTAGGTAGAACAAGAGCAAATTCTTCGCCACCATAACGGGCAACTAAATCAGCAGGGCGTTGAACAACATCTTTGATGACTCTAGCAATTTCCCTAAGAGCGCGATCGCCTGCAAGATGACCATAAGTATCGTTGTAGGATTTGAAGAAATCAACATCAAAGAGGATGAGGGACAGAGGCTGTTGTTCGCGTGCCATGCGCCGCCACTCCTGGTCTATATACTCTTCAAACCGTCGGCGGTTAGCTACTTGAGTTAAAAAATCGATAGTAACTAACGTAGCTAATCGCTGCAATTTTTCGTTAGCGGCAAGGAGTTTTTGATGTAGCTGCGATTGCTCAATCAAGCGTCTTACCCGTTGACGCAAAACTTGCCAGTTAATCGGTTTGGTAACATAGTCCATTGCGCCTACAAGAAATACTCGCTCAATTAACTCAGTATCCTCAAGTTCTGTAATCATTAAAACTGAGGTGTATTTAGTTGAGTCAATACTCAGCAATTTGGCACAACACTCAAACCCTTCCATATCTGGCAAGATGGCGTTAAGCAGTACTAGTTCCGGGCGCAATTGTTGAAAAACATTTATTGCTTCCGTGCCATCTTTTGCTTGGGCTACTCGATATCCTGATTGCTCTAGCAAAAGTCGCAGTTGTTGACGGTTAAATGCTTCATCGTCAACAATGAGAACTAAAGATTGGTCTGTTCTATTGTTTTCAGAATGTGCAGCCGAAAAATTTTCTCCCATGATAATATTGCACGGTTCCTTGCTTGATTACAGTGGTAGACCTTAAGTTACTGTTGTAGCTAAAAATACGTAATTACCTGGAGATTGAATTTAAATAAATTTTATTAGTATCTGAATATACAAACGAGTCTGACGTCGAATAACAAATTATTTGTCGTCGGTAACACATTACTGTCGCTCTATGATGCACCCTGCTAACTTAGGCTATATTAAGGATTAGCCCATTATATGCACACAGTATCAGTCTTTTTTGTCTGCTGTTGTTCCAAGGAATCGAAAGTACTAAAACATAGCTGGGATGGGAATTTCATCAATTTAAAAGTTTAACGACATTAATTTGATAACACGACAAATAAATTGTTATCCGACACTAGTTCTAAAATGTTGCGCCTACAAGTTGCAACTTTTATAGCCTTCAGTTCTAAAAGCAAAGCTGTCAAAAGAGAAAAATTCTCTAACGGACAGCTTAATACCTGGCTCATTGAATATTACATACTCAAACTTAGGCGTCTGTACGGTTTCAGACATTTGGCTCCTTAGTACAAAGCTTTTAACAAGGGCTGCCCGGTCAGAGCCGAATCTTGCCATGAAGGTGAACGCTTGACAGATCAAAGAACGCTTACCACTGCGGATTCGCCATGATTAACGCTTCTGCTGCCTTGCTCTCTAATGGCTTCGAGAAAAAGTATCCCTGACCATATTCACATTTCAACTCTCTGAGCTTTTGAAGCTGCTGCTTTGTTTCCACCCCCTCGGCGGTCACATCTACACCTAGTTTCTTGCCTAAGGTCACAATTGTCTCAACAATATCTAGATTTCCTGATGCAACGCCACGACCACTAATGAAGGACTGGTCAATCTTCAACCCATTAATCGGAAAGTGATGGAGACGACCTAATGAGGAATACCCTGTACCGAAGTCATCAATTACTAACTTAATTCCTAAATTTCTCAGTTGCTTGAGCATGACAGTGGCATTATCGCCGTTTTCCATAATTGCGCCTTCTGTAATCTCCAGCTTCAAACTCTGTGCATCTAAGCCAGTTGAGTGTAGTACTTGATTGATATGCCCCAGCAGCTTTTGTTGACTGAATCGAGAGCTACAAATATTGACGTTGATGGTCAAAGGTTGCTCACCCAGATGATCTGAGCCGGGGGAAAATCGCTCTTGCCACTGCTGCGTCTGACGACATGCCTTATGCAGCACCCACTCGTCAATCGGGATGATCAGTCCGCTTTCTTGCGCGGCTGACATGAATTCCTCTGGCAAAAGAATACCCTGTTGTGGATGTTGCCAGCGCACCAGCGCTTCAAAACCAGCTATCCTCCCGGTCTGGAGTGAGATAATAGGCTGGTAGTAAACGTGAAACTCATGATGTTCAATTGCTCGGCGCAGGTCATTTTCTAGCTGCAAGCGTTCCACTATCTGGGTATGCATATCGGTATCAAATATCTCGTAGCGTGCCTTGCCGCGCACCTTAGCTCGGTACATAGCAATGTCGGCATTACGTAAGAGGTCTTCTGGTTGCTCATAATCTGTTGCGCTCAAAGTAATGCCAATACTCACTGTGGTAAAGATTTCTTGTCCACTTAAAGCTATAGGAAGTGCTAATTTCTCTTGTATCCGCTCAACAACACGTACCGTGTCGCTGATATCCTGAATACCTTCAAGCAGGATTATAAACTCGTCTCCTCCAAACCGTGCAGCTATATCTGTAGGGCGCAAGCATTCCGTGAGCCTTTGAGCAATAACAAGCAGTAATTGGTCGCCAGATGTGTGTCCAAGGCTGTCGTTGATCAACTTGAAGCGATCCAGGTCTAGAAAAAGGATAGCAAACAGATGATCCGAATGCCGTTTTGAATGCTTGACCATATGTCTTAGGCGGTTCATGAAGAAAACTCTGTTTGGAAGCCCTGTTAATACATCGTGAAGGGCATCATAAAGTAATTGGTCTTCGGCAATCTTGCGCTCGGTAATATCACGAGAGTTAATAACTATGCCTTTCACCAATGGGTCGGTAATAAGATTGGTACCAGTTGATTCAAGAAAGCGCCACGAACCATCTTTGTGCCGAAAACGAGACTCTACTCGTACAGTAGCACCGAAATTTTGAATTAGGTAGTTAAAGCTGCTAGAAGTCTTTAAAATATCATCGGCATGAATAAACTCAAAAGCGTTTTTGCCAATCAGTTCCTCTGGCTTATATCCTAAAATGCTCTCAATAGATGGACTTTCGTACCGAATAGTGCCGTCTGGTTCAAAAATACCAATGATGTCAGAGCTATTTTGAATCAGCGAACGGAATTTAGCTTCGCTTTCGCCTAGTGCTACTTCAGCCTTTTGCCGCTCAGTAATGTCTCCACCGAAGCCTGCCATGCAAATGATGCTCCATGCTTTATATTTTACGGCGGACTTCATAACCTGCCGTATAGAGACGCTTACAACTACTTGTATGTATTATTTTTATGTATTATAGCGGTTTAGTTTCTGCTTGAGTGTAATACAGTACAGGATGAACAATAGAGGCATGTTAACCTCTAAGTACCTGGGGAAATGAAATCTTAGTCCTGTAATCTGCACTCTTATAGTAGATCAATACACATAAAAATAAAGAAGCCTATCTTCGACAACTGGCAAGTTGATGAGCGTGTCAGTTTAAGTTTTGTTCAAAGTTTACTGAGACGATATCGTAGCGGTGGCACAGTTGAGCCAAAGCCCCACGGTGGAGGTCAAAAACTGAAGCTCAATAATAAGCAACTGGCATTAGTAGGGTTATTAGTAGAATCAGATAATGACGCTACATTGGTGGAATTGTGCAAGCGATTAGAACTGCATACTTTCTTAAAAATAAGTCGCTTTACAATGGGCAAAATTATTCAAAAGCTGAATCTAACGAGCAAGGAAAGCTCCACCCCGGTTAACATCGCCATAACTAGACACTTCGCTCGTTCGCCCCAACCTTAGTTCTTGGGAACGCTCGTCGTTGCTCATACTCGACCACAAGGCTATCAAAAGCTCGACGCTGGTCGCGCGAGTACTGTAGGTAAGCCGAAAACATCTGGCCAATCAGCTCAACCTTGAGGGAATCTTCTTGAACAGTATTCCACATCTCATACGGTGACAGCCCAAACCTCTGGCACCAGTCTACAAGTATGTCAAAACCAAGGACAGTTCGCACAAACGCTAATTTGCGCGGGTCTAGCCATACTCTGTCCAGCTCCTCCAAAAGTGATGGCTGTCCAGGGCGAGATATCAATGCATCCTGCATACGACTCCACAGGCGATTGCAGTAAGCCGCTTCGTTCTGGATCGTCAAGTACTCAATTGTGGTTTGGTAGTTGTCCAAAATGCCGCTTTTAAACAGAGCAGTGCAAAGCGAAATTGATCCCCCCTCAAGGAGCAGCAAATTATGCCGAAGTGAGAGTTGGTTGATAATCTGCAACGTTAGTGATAAAGACTCAACTGTAGTAAGCTCCCCGTCTACCACCTGACGCTCCTCAAGGTATGTACGGGTAGTTCCCTCAAGCTCATCAATCAATGGTCTCCCACTACCTGTAGCAAGTTCCTGATAAATTTGTATGCGATCTAGCACAATAACCGGAGCAAAAGTTTGTTTGGCTAACATAATTGAACGTGCAGTTTTGCCCACACTGGTTGATCCAAGGATTATATGCAGTTGCATGAGGAAAACACTTAATAGGGAAGAATTTTTATGTCATGAGCTTAAACCAAGACATTCCGGGTCAAACATGAGGTATTTACGGGAATTTTGCTTTAGCGATGACAAGCCTCAGCGTTAATGCTGAAACTAAATATTACAAGTCTTAACTATTTGAACGCCAATGTCTCGCAGCGTTCGGCTTTAACTTTCTTGTTAGGTCGTGCTTGCACAACTTGTAAACCAATGATGATGATTGGTTTAATGTCCCACGCGAAAAAAGGCAGAAGGTAGGAGGCAGAGGGCAGTTTCCTTCTGCCTCCTTCAATTACTCCCTGAGATAGATAAATAAGTTAGTAGACATAATGGTATTATCGTCAACAGCATATCAACAGCATATCAACAGTACTTTTTAAGGTAGTGCTAAAGATGTAATGATGGAGAAGTAGAATTTATTGGTGATAGTTTCCTCTCATGCCTACCTGCCCAATTTGTGCATCTTTTCAAACGGTTAAGAATGGTCGCATCCACAACGGTAAAC
>JAHHHS010000175.1 GCA_019359215.1 Nostoc indistinguendum CM1-VF10
GTTTACCGTTGTGGATGCGACCATTCTTAACCGTTTGAAAAGATGCACAAATTGGGCAGGTAGGCATGAGAGGAAACTATCACCAATAAATTCTACTTCTCCATCATTACATCTTTAGCACTACCGAAAGCAGTAATGAAGCCAATCAAAATCGCTGATAGCGGTGTAACAAATCTTGCGGCTGGGGTAATACCAACTAAACCAGCAACGGCTCCTGTAGCTGCTCCGACTGCGGTGGGTTTACCACGTAAAACCCCTTCCAAAATCAACCACATTAAAGTAGCCGCGGCCGCAGATGTATTTGTAGCAACGAAAGCAGTTGTAGCTACATTTGTTACTAAATCGCTCGAAGTACCATTACCAACGGATAAAGCACTTCCTGCATTGAAGCCGAACCAGCCAAACCATAGCAAGCCAGCACCAAGCAAAATGAACGGAACATTGTGGGGGGGACTGAGCCGATCAGGATGAGTTTTTCTGGGTCCGAGAACGAGCGCTGCTACAAGAACAGAAACACCGGAGCTAATGTGAACTACTGTGCCACCAGCAAAGTCAAGGGCACCCAAACCACCATACAAACCTAAAAATCCACCTTTAGCCCACACCATGTGAGCCAAGGGGGTGTAAATAAAGGTTGACCACAACAGCACAAACAAAGCATAAGCGCGGAAACTCATCCGTTCTGTAATCGCCCCTGAAATTAAGGCTGGGGTGATAATGGCAAACATGGCTTGATAAATCATGAATGCTTGATGAGGAATTGTTCCGGCATAGGAAACAACCTCAGGCGGGTTAGATCCTTTAAGATAATCGGTGATTTCTAGCCCGACACCATTCAAACCTAGCCACTGCAACCCACCAATGAACGGTAATCCTGGTGCAAAAGAAAGGCTATACCCCCACAAAATCCAGGTAACTCCGACAATTGCCATCAACACAAAGCTCATCATCAGTGTGTTGAGGATATTGCGTGAACGCACAAAACCACCATAAAAGAACGCTAATCCTGGTGTCATTAACAGGACAAGCGCTGATGAAATCAGCATGAATGCTGTATCTCCGGTATTAGCGGTAGGTGGAGTGGTGGGTGCTTGGGCAAAGGCATTGCCTATCAATGGGCCTCCCAAAAGCAGTAGGGTCATAACCCCAATAATTAGAACTTTCTTTAACACTTCTTTCTGTTCCTATGTACGAATATTGTTATATTTCTCAAAAACATACAAGTATGTTTTTACACTTTAAATTCAATCGTAAGTTACTCAAGTTTTAGTAACCTGGAAAGGTGTATAAAATATAATAATTGCAAATGGCAAAAACTAAAAAGTTATTTTTTTGTGGGCAGATAATATAGTATGTATTTACGTAAGTCAGCTTAATTCAGCGCATTACAATACGTAAGCCTGAAGCTGAGGAACCAACTTTGGGGCGTATCTTGGAAAAAGATAAAAACTAAAAGCTAAAGTAAGAAAAATAAAAGTTGAAAAACTTATTTCATACTTCAAGCATAATCTTTGAAAAGAGGGGCATCTCTCAGTCCTAGCCCGGCAGCTAACTTCGTAGGCATTGAGAAGAGACTGAAGAGACAGCATTTTCGGGTGTTGATCTCATCAGTCAGGGTAAGCGCATTTTTTTTGTAGCTAAAAATACAGATTATTTAACTCAGATATGGGTGAATTGCTTGGATTTGAACCTTTATTAGATAAAGTCAAATTAAAAACCTTGAAACGCGGTAGACCACGTAAACGAGTTAAAGTCTTGGCTGCCGATAAGGGATATGATTCAAAACAACAACGTGCGAGTCTACGCAAACGGGGGATTCAACCCCAAATACCAAAAAGGGTTTGGAAAACGAAGAAAAATAAAGGTAGACCCATCAAGATATCTGTCACGAGATACCAGCAAGAACGTTGTTTTGCTTGGTATCAACGTAAATATCGTCGTTTAGTTGTTCGCTAGGAACGTCGAAAAGTATATTTTGATGCATTTCTTGATCTTGCTTCTATTCATATTTGGATTAAAAGAGTTTTATTAGTGGGATAGGTTCATATTATTCGCGATTAAAACTTGCGAATAATGTTTCTTACTTTATTTTTGCAAAATTGGGATGCTCCCGTTTTATAAACCCTTTACTTTTAATTTAGAAATAACGAAAAATGGCAATGTGCTTTTTTATTTTATTATGTACTTTTTTAATCACTAGCTATTTTTTTTTAAAAAAAAATTATAGTGAAATTGCACATTTAGTTGGGATATTTGGAACTATCGGCCTGATTGTAATTTTAATCTTAGCTCCTTGGCAAATCCTACTTCTGGTATTAATTTCAGTCTTGATCAGTAGAAGTTGCGAATACTACACAAGCAAGCTGATAAGCACAGAAACAGAATATTTACAACAGCCTATAAGCAAATTTAAAGCAGATTATAACTTGAGCTACCGTGGCTTTTACTATTGTGCGAACTCTAATACTAAATCAGATAAAGTAGCAATATCACAAGTAAGCTATAAATTGAGTTATAGGGGAAATATTTATCATATTTGTATACCTTATAACGCACAAACGCCGAGATTAACTTCACCATCAGTAACCTATCAATTGAGCTATAGAGGAAGCCCTTATTTTATAAACAAAACTATACTCATCAAAAACCAACGGCTCTCATAATTCGAGGCAATAACCACAATTTCGCGCTCAAGCTGAGATGATTAAGCTACACCTTTTTTCAAAATATGTTGGTATGAGTAAAGAGGTTGTCTCTTTCGTGTTCGAGTTAGTTTGACATGAAAGCTATAGGCATTATTTAAGATTTTGGTGTAGTAGCCAACCTCTCCATAAAACTTGTATACCGATAGCACTGTTTTTTCGATATTCTAAGTATCCTCCCAGGAGAGCAATTACGCGGATTGCCCAATCAATATTAAATTTGATGTCTTTTTTAAGTTTAGGCGGGCTACTAGCTATCAGTACATCCATTTGTACTTGTGTTAAAACAACACTTGCATCAAGATGCGGTCAGTTACGATGCAAATAAGTTACTCGTAATAGTTGAGAAGCAATCACAGTTAAAAATCCTAGCATTGTTGACATACTCTCGTCTGTCAAGCGATAGCTTTCTGCTTGACAACCTGATTTGAGAACTTTATCGAACAGAATTCAGGAGTTAGGAGTTAGGAGTCAGAATTCAGTTGAGTATTTTGACCGAGAAAGCTTGATTTTTGAGACGCGCTGGAGGACTAATTGATACTGGATAATACCTGGCTTCTAAAGTGGCAATTCTGGCACTACGCTTTTTAGTTTCAGCTAGCTCAACATGTTAATTGCAAGAAGTCGGTTGCTACCGGAGTAATACTTAGGCGTACAAATCTTGTCAAAATTTCCAAACTTGAAGACATTCTCAGTTGTAACTCTGTTAGTTCTTGTAAAACAATATTACAAAGTAGAATAATATCGAGTCAAAAATACCTGTGATTAGGTAATCGTTAATCCAGGGCATTAAATTAACTCGTTAACTACGTGTTCCAATACCTGATTGATGTTTAATCCCTCTAACCCCTCCCCTGATAGTTCCTACATCCGTCCTGCTCGACGTGGGAAGCATAAAATTTTTATTGGTATGGCTCCCGGTGTTGGTAAAACTTACAAAATGCTGGAAGAAGCAGATTTTCTCAAGCAAGATGGGATCGATATCGTGATCGGCTTCTTAGAAACTCATGGACGCAAAGACACGGCTCTTAAAGCCGCTGGACTAGAAGTGATTACTAGAAAAGTCTATATCCACCAGAACATTACTCTGCAAGAAATGGACACGGATGCAATTCTCTTGCGCTCTCCACAACTGGTGTTAATTGATGAACTTGCTCACACTAATGTGCCAGGTTCACCAAGAGAAAAGCGCTATCAGGACGTGGAAGTAATTTTGGCAGCCGGAATTGATGTTTATTCTACCGTCAATATTCAACATTTAGAAAGTTTAAATGATTTAGTAGCTAGAATTACAGGTGTCATAGTGCGTGAGCGGATTCCGGATCGCCTTCTTGATGAAGCTGACGCTGTTGTTGTAATTGATGTCACTCCAGAAACACTAGAAGAGCGCTTGCGAGAAGGCAAAATTTACGCTCCTGAGAAAATCGAGCAATCCCTGAAAAACTTTTTTCAGCGTCGTAACCTCATTGCTTTGCGAGAACTGGCATTAAGAGAAGTAGCAGATACGGTCGAGGAAGAAGCAAACACCTTAACTTCGGTGGAACAGATTTGTAATATCCACGAACGAGTTTTAGTCTGTGTATCTACCTATCCCAACTCGGTGCAATTGCTCCGTCGGGGTGCGCGCATTGCTAGTTACATGAATGCACGACTTTATGCTGTGTTTGTAGCAGATCCTGAACGCTTCCTTAGCAAAGGAGAAAGTTTACACATTGATACATGCGAAAAACTATGCCTTGAGTTTGGTGGACAATTTTTACACGTCAAGAGCCACAATAATGCTTTCTCAGTAAGCTTTTTAGGTGGCAAATTGTAAAAGTTGTTTCTTGACAGGCTCTTAGCAGAACCAGTCATGGTTGCTGTTGTGGTGATGGCAAATAAGGCAGTTTCCACCTAGCTCAACCAAAATTATTGCTTGTTAACTAGCAGGATCTAATTCATCTAGAGCAATGTTCAGCTTGAGGACGTTGACTCCGGGTTCGCCAAAAATACCCAGGAATCTGCCATCAGTGTTTTGGTCTATCAGCTTTTGAATTTGGTTTGGGTCAATACGGCGGACAGTGGCAATACGCTGCGCCTGTGCTTGGGCTGCTTCAGGGCTAATGTGTGGATCTAGACTAGAGCCAGAAGTATAAACTAAATCGGCGGTAGGTTGGGTATTAGCCTGTTTAAGCCGTGCCACTTCGCCTTGAATACGTTCCAGCAATGCTGGGTTACTGGGAGCCAAGTTGCTAGCACCGGACACCCCAGTTTTCAAAACTCCAGCCTCATCTTTTTTTGGATCGGCAGTGCTGTAGTTGGTAGTGCTAGGACGACTCCAAAAGTAGCGCTCGCTGCTAAACGGTTGACCGATCAATGCAGAACCAACGACTGTTCCTTGAGGATTAGTGAGTAAGCTGCCGTTTGCCTGGAAGGACAACGCTACGTGTCCAAACAACAGCATAAATAGGGGATAGAGGAATGCTGTTAGCACCCACAGAGCAAGCGTGGAACGAATAGCTTTATTGATTTGACGCAGTTGACTCATTTAAAATTTTTCCGGTTGAAAAATCACAACGAATAAATAAACACACAAGCTTAGGGTGACAAGTCCTAAAAGGGTAATAGCATAAGATGCAGAGCGTGATAGTTCTACTGGTGCTGCTGCCTGTACTGCTGGTGCTAGCAGCACATTAAAGCACAGCAGCAAAAATAGATTTAGTGGAATGCGATTTCGTTTGGAGGCTACCAAGCTAAACACTTCAGAAAAATTTTGTGGTAAATATTCCATAATTCATAGTCCCAAACCGTATTATGCCAAACCGACCGCAGTAATCAAAATGTCAATCATTTTGACGGCAATAAAAGGAGCAATGACGCCACCAAGCCCATAGATAAAAATATTGCGCTGTAAAAGTTGATCCGCCGTTAGTGGTCGAAACTTGATACCCGTAAGTGCTAGTGGGATAAGTGCAGGAATAATTAAGGCATTGTAAATTAGTGCTGATAATACCGCAGATTGAGGGCTTGCCAAGCCCATAATGTTGAGACTACCAACACCAATATCTGCGAAGATAGCAGGAATGATGGCGAAATATTTGGCGACATCGTTAGCAATTGAAAAGGTCGTGAGCGCGCCACGAGTAATCAGCAATTGCTTACCAATAGTGACGATATCAATCAATTTGGTGGGGTCAGAATCCAGATCTACCATATTGGCAGCCTCTTTCGCTGCTTGTGTGCCAGAATTCATTGCTACCCCAACATTTGCTTGAGCTAAAGCTGGAGCATCATTGGTACCATCTCCAGTCATGGCGACTAACTTTCCTTGGGCTTGCTCGGTACGAATCACCTCAATTTTGTCTTCTGGGGTTGCTTCGGCAATAAAGTCATCAACGCCAGCTTCTTGGGCAATCACAGACGCAGTTAAACGATTATCTCCTGTAAGCATGATGGTTTTAATCCCCATGCGTCGCATTTGGTCGAAGCGCTCTTTAATGCCGGTTTTGATAATGTCTTTGAGATAAATAACACCGTATATATCATCGTTTTGACAAACTGCTAACGGTGTTCCGCCCAATCTAGAAACTCGCTCATAAGCTGCATCAAGTTCGGGAGTTAATTTTCCATTTCGGGAGCGGACAAATCCTTTAATCGCATCTACAGCACCTTTGCGAATTTGCACTCCATTAGGTAAGTCTGTGCCACTCATCCGTGTTTTGGCTGAAAATTCAATACCTTCTGCCTGTTTGGAGTCAAAATCTAATCTTGCCCCTAATTTCTCTGCTAGTTTAATTATAGATTTTCCTTCTGGCGTTTGATCAAACACACTGGATGCTAAAGCGACTTGTGCTACCTGATCCAGAGAATGACCGTTGACTGTGATAAATTCTTCTGCCATGCGGTTTCCCAAGGTAATCGTGCCTGTTTTATCCAATACTAGGGTGTTAATATCCCCACAGGTTTCTACGGCCCGTCCCGAGGTGGCAATCACATTAAACTGGGCTACTCTATCCATGCCAGCAATCCCGATCGCACTCAATAATCCCCCAATCGTGGTAGGAATCAACGCTACCAGTAAGGCTATTAATACTGCAATACTCACTGGCGATTCTACGTAAACTGAAACAGTCGGTAGAGTGGCAACCACCACTAAAAAAACTTGGGTCAAAACTGCCAGTAAGACTGTGAGGGCAATTTCATTGGGAGTTTTACTGCGGGAAGCCCCTTCTACTAGGGATATCATCCGGTCAATAAAACCTTTGCCAGGGTCAGCCGTAACGCGAATCACCAACTCATCAGAGGTGATGCGCGTTCCTCCAGTCACAGAACTGGCGATGTCTGACCCTGGTTCTTTCAATACTGGCGCTGACTCCCCAGTGATTGCAGATTCATCCACGGAAGCCACCCCTACAATTACCTCCCCATCAGCAGGGATGATGTCGCCTGCAATTACTTTGATTTGATCGCCGCGACGTAAGGCTGTAGAGCTAACTTCTTGGATAGAGCCATCGGGGAGAAGTTTATGTGCTTTGACATCGGATTTTGTCGCTCTTAAAGCATCCGCCTGAGCTTTGCCTCGTCCTTGGGCGATCGCTTCGGCAAAGTTGGCAAAGACAACAGTGAAGAACAAAATTAAAGTAATTAGACCATTGAAGACTCTGGGATTTTCTCCGGTGGTTGGACCAAACAGGTTAGGTGCGATCGTTACCAGCCCGGTGATAATTGTGCCGATCCATACCAGGAACATTACTGGATTCTTAAGCATATTGCGTGGGTGCAGCTTGACGAATGCTTGCCGAAAAGCTCTAGAATAGAGTCCAGTATTTTTGGCTTTGGGTGTATGTTTGCGTTCTTGTCGAAGTTTCGTTGATGGTTCCATTTTGAATAAGCCGATTTGAATTGTTTATCCGCCTCTGGCGATTTGAAATGCTTCTGCCAAAGGGCCTAAAACTAATACAGGGAAGAAGCTGAGGGCACCAAGAATCAAAATTACGCCCCCTGTAACTCCGGTGAAAAGTTTAGTATCGGTTCTTAAGGTACCAGAGGTCATAGGAACAGCTTGCTTGCGGGACACACTATCCGCTAGAAGCAGCAGGGCGATGATGGGGATATAACGTCCTGCCAAAATGCTTATACTGGTGCTAAGGTTCCACCAAAGGGTGGCATCTCCTAACCCTTCAAAGCCAGAACCATTGTTGGCTGCTGCTGAAGCATATTCATAGACCACCTGCGAAACACCGTGAAAACCTGGGTTACTAATGCCTGACAGGGTATCGGGAAAGCCAAAGACAATTGCCCAAGGAATAAGAATGGCAAAGGGGTGAACTAATAAGATGACGCTGGCAAGGACGATTTCTTTTTTCTCGATTTTGCGTCCTAAAAATTCTGGTGTTCGTCCCACCATTAACCCAGTCAGAAAAACTGCCAAAATTAAGTAGATAAATAAGTACGCTGTGCCAGTTCCCTGACCTCCCCAAATAATTTGCAAGAACATATTAAATAGAGTGGCAAATCCACCTGGCGGCATTAAAGAATCATGCATTCCGTTTACGGCACCACACATTGTTGCTGTAGTCATTACCGCCCATAGTGCTGTTTGTGCCCAACCAAATCGAACTTCTTTCCCTTCTAAGTTGGGCTGCTGTCTTTCTAACAAGGGATTAACAAGGGGATTTCCTTGAAACTCACCTACTGCTGCAATGCCGACTAAAATGACAAAGATGACAAATACCATCCAGAACACTAACCATGCCTGCTTACGGTTGTTAGCAAATACACCGTAGGTATAAATCAACGCTGAGGGAATGGAAATCATTGCCCAAGTCTCTAACAAGTTAGAGAAACCATTGGGATTTTCAAAGGGATGGGCAGAGTTGATACCAAAGAAACCGCCGCCGTTCTCTCCAATTTGCTTAATAATCTCGAAGTGGGCAACTGGACCACGGGCAATTACCTGAGTCGCGCCCTCTAAGGTGGTTGCTGTTGCTGGCCCTGCCAAGGTTTCTGGTACACCTGCCAGGATTAACAACAATCCCCCAATAATGGACATGGGTAGTAATATTCGTGTGATTGACCTTGTAAGATCAGTGTAAAAGTTGCCCAAAGGTCTGCCAGTTAAACCACGAATGAAGGCGATACCCACAGATAAACCTGTAGCCGCCGAGGTGAACATCAGAAAACCAAGCGCAAAAGTTTGACTGGCATAGCTCAAGGTTGTCTCGCCAGAGTAGTGCTGTTGGTCTGTGTTAGTCAGGAAGGAAAGAGTGGTATGCAGTGCTAAATCCCAACTTGGCGCACCTAGCCCTGTAGGATTGAGTGGTAACCATCCTTGAGTCATGAGCATCAAGTAAACCAAAATTCCCATAACGAGATTGTTATACAGCACGGCTTTGGCATATTGCCAGCCCGTCATCTCATCTTGTGATCGCACACCACTAAAGCCATAAATGGCTCGTTCTATCGGAGTTATCACCGGATCGAGTAACGTCCTCTCTCCCATAAAAACCTTAGCCATATATCTCCCAAATGAGGGAGTAGTTGCAATGACTATGAGTAATGTTAGTGCAATTTGAATCCATCCTTGTAACATGAAATAAAAAAGTTCCCAGTACATTATCATCTAGTTTTGATTAAATACTATTTGGGTGACTAACGGATATAAAATATAGTTTAGATTTTTTATAAACAGCGTTTATATATGTTTATTGTGTTTAGACAGCCTAAACAGTTAGATATATTTTTGGATAAACGGCAGCTAAAAATATCATAATGCAACCAATATACCTAAAATAAATGTAGAGACTTAAATAGAAGTTTTTTAGTAAACAACATAGATAAATAATTATTGATAGAATGCTAATTTTAAAAGCTAGATTATCTGATAAAAAATCACCTCTGGGCAAATATTTGCTCATTACTAGTCTATTTATAGTTGTTTTAGCTCTAGAGCTTTCTACGCCGAATGAATATGTGTTCGGCTATCTCTACACCGGACCGATTTTATTAGCAAACTCCTGGTTAGGGCGGCTTGCTACCTTTCAAGCTACTCTAATTGCTGTGTGCTTAACCATGTTGAATCTTGTAGTACCAGGAGGTGAAGTAATCAAGGCTTCTATACTTGCAAGTAGAGCGATCGCGGCGATGGCATTGATTGTGACCGGGTTTTTAAGTGATCGCATTCGACGCTCAGAAGAAGCGAGCGCCCAGACCAGGGCAAAGCTAGAAGCACAAGAGGAATTAGTTAGATTGCGTGAAGACTTTGCTTCCACACTCACCCACGATTTGAAGACGCCGCTGCTAGGAGCAATTGAAGCTCTCAAAGCCTTTCAACAAGAAAAATTTGGTGCAGTCCTACCAGCACAGCAAAAAGTTTTAGCAACGATGGCACGCAGCCATCAAACTTCTCTACAACTCCTAGAAACCTTGCTGGATGTTTATCGTAATGATACTGAAGGCTTAAAGCTTGATTTAGCACCTGTAGATTTAGTTATTTTGGGCGAAGAAACAGCTAGTACCTTAACTGAGTTAGCTGCAAATCGTCGGGTGTATCTCTCGTTTAGCTATGGTGATTCTGACTGGCGGCAATCGCTATGGGTTAAGGGTGATGCCCTACAACTACAACGAGTTTTTATTAATCTCCTGGTGAATGCTATCAACCATTCGCGGCGCGGTGAACGTGTTGAAATCGTGTTAGAACCACAAACGTCCTATCAAGTTGTTAAAATTTTAGATACGGGTGCAGGCATCCAGCCTGAACAATTCCCCCATTTATTTGAGCGGTTTTACCAAGGGCATAGTGATGCCTTCGGCGGGCTTTGCCTACGCCAAACTAAAGGCTCTGGGTTGGGACTTTACCTATCTCGACAAATTATTGAAGCGCATGGCGGTATGATCTGGGCAGAGAACAGAGTAACCACTGGCGCTATGTTTGCCTTTAAACTCCCTGTTTATCCATTTCAATCTTCTCTAGCTCTGTTAGATGCTCCCTACTCCAATTAAAATTCTCCTAGTTGAGGATGATGAACTCTTCCGTCTAGGCTTGCATATGCGATTGCAACAAGAGACTGGGTTAGAGGTTATGGCTGAGGCTGAAGATGGTGAAACAGCTATTGAGCTAGTTAATCATACCCCTGTTGATGTAGTACTGTTAGATGTGGGATTGCCAGGAATCGGAGGAATTGAGACGTGTAGACAAATCAAGCAGCAAAATCCTCATCTGCCAATCTTAGTTTTAACCTCCCATTCTCAAAAATCCCTAATTACACGGTTGATTGAGGCAGGTGCTCAAGGCTATTGCCTTAAAGGAATTGCTGCTGAAAAATTGGTTTTGGCTCTCCGTTCTGTCGCTGCTGGCGCATCGTGGTGGGATGAAACTGCAACCAAAGAAATTCGCTCCACCTTTGCCTCTGCTCCGTCCCAGTCTCAGATGGCAAACCTTTTAACACCTGAAAATCCTCTAACCCACCGCGAACAGGAAATCCTTTCCCTGCTGGCAGTAAAAAAAACTAATCAAGAAATTGCTCTTGCACTCTACATAACACCTGGAACAGTTCGGGTGCATATCCATACTATTTTGCATAAATTGGGAGTAGCTGATCGCCAGACCGCTGTTGTTATTGCTTTACAAAAACGCTTAATTAAAAGTAACTTAATTGTAGAAGAGTAGTAATCTCAAAACTTTTTTTGAACTTCTCACATAAAACAATAAGTGAAAATTAGAGGCATAGACCAATGGATAATTGTACTGGCACGCAAGGGCGGAGGAGAGATTTAGCCAGACGTTTGCATCTGGTATGCGCCACATTGTTCAATATTTCTCGCATTTGATAGCTTCAACTGAGTAGGAATACAAAACAGCATTGGTGGGTCTAAACCTTGCTATCACTTGTTACATTTGGGAGCATTTAGCAGCAATTCTCAAAGACGAGATTCGCATTCCCAATTATGTATTGATGTTACTCTAATCACTGCAACTATTACCTTACTTTTCTCATTGAGTCAGCATGAGGCTATAGTTGTTTTTGTCAAATATGCGACCTGAGCATCAGGGCTATTTCATTCTAAAATAAAGCACAATATGGTAAAATGCAGCGCAAATTATACTTAAAGCATTTACTACTGTGTCTGAAATCGAAATTATAAAAGCTTTTGCAGATATAAAAGACCTCCGCCGTCGCGCCGGACAGCGACATAATCTTCCATTATGCCTGGCACTCTTCACACTGGCGATCGCCGCAGGAAATAAAGGATTTTTAGCAATTGGAGATTGGATTTCAAGCTACCGCGAGCAGTTAATTGACCTTTTTAAACCCCCAAAAAATAGGCTACCTTCTTACAGTACAGTGCGTCGTACTTTATTACACATAAATTATCAGGAATACTCAGTATGCCTTGCGAATTTCTTTGACATCAAACCAGTTCCTGGAGAAACTGTTGCTATGGATGGGAAAGTCCTCAAAGGCTCGTATCAACTAGAAAATGATAATCCATATTCTGATTCCCACCCAGCAATTATGTTGGTTAGTGCTTATCTTGTGGAGCGAGGATTAATTTTGGAGCCTTGTGAAGTTGATGCCAAAAGCAATGAAATTAAAGCTTTACCGGAATTGATTGAGAAACTTGCTCTCAAGGGAGTTGTTTTTGCATTTGATGCTATTAATACCCAAAAAAAACTTGTCAGTTGATTGTAGAGAGTGGGAATATAGGAATCCTATTTGATTTTTGAAAAAGAGTACGAGATAATGCGGATGAATGTAGAAGTGTAAAAGCAGACTATGATAAATCAGCATCTACAAGCTGCAACACTAAAAACAGAAGTGTCAACTGCGATCGCAGAGTTACAAGAATTTATCGCCACTTGTCGTGATGCTCGTGAGGCAAGAAAAGCTTTGGCGGTCAAGTTAATTTACCAAGATTACTTATACGAAGAAATACAAACTATTTTAGATGTGTCTTTAGGTTCGATAACAGGTTGGAAACAAGCCTATGAGCAGGATGGAATTGATGGATTGCGGTTGAACCACACTCGTGAGAAAAAGCTACCTGAGTACTGAACAGCGAGAAGAAGTGTTGAGTTGGCTCTCTACCAAGAACTGTTGGGAACTAGGTGAACTTGAGTACAAACAAGATGAGTGAGTACGACGTGGTTTATGAGTCAAAGCAAAGTTACTACGACCTGTTTGATGCCGCTGACATCAGTTGGAAGAAAACAACAAAGCTGAATCCCAAAGCCAACGTAGATGCTGTTGCAGCAAAAAAAAAGAGATTGAAACATTGTTGTCTAACAACCGTCGGGAAATCGAAGCTGGAAAATTGAGGGTGTTGTTAATTGATGAGTGTCATTTAATGTGGGGAGATGTAACTGGTTATGTGTGGGGGAGAACAGACGAAGAAATAACGGTACGAGCGCGTAAATGAGCGAGAGAAACAAACATATTATGGAGCAGTGGACTATCTGGAACGAAAATTACTCCTCAAATCTTACGACAGAGGAAATTCTAAAAATACTATTGATTACCTGCAATATCTGCTAACTGAGTCTGACAACCAACGATTGCTAATTTTTTGGGATGGAGCTACTTACCACCGTTCCAAAGAAATTCAAAGCTTTTTAGACGAACTTAATCAGGGTTTAGCACCAGAACAATGGAAAATTCATTGCGTTCGTTTCGCCCCTAATTGTCCAGAGCAAAATCCTATTGAAGATATCTGGTTGCAGGCTAAAACATGGGTTGGTTCGCGCAGCGTCTCGTTGGCGCAGCCTCTCGTAGAGAAGAGACGTTTTTGTGCCTTGATTCCTTCTTTCTCCCATTTAAAGTGGATGTTTGAGTGGTTCATCCGACACACTACCTTTGATTTTCCCACTCTTGGGATGTACGGAGTTTTTTCAAAAATCAAATAGGATTCCTATAATTATATCGGTGCTTTAAAAGGCAATCAATCTGGTTTGTTTAAAGATGTAAAAAGAATTTTGTACCCAATACTGCTCGGTTAAGAGAAAATAGATGGTGGAATAAAGAATATTTTGTTCGCGTGTAGTTTACGAGAACAAAAAACAGCTAAAAACGCTGCTTGTACCTGAAGGCACTCTCGAAAAATTGAATT
>JAHHHS010000176.1 GCA_019359215.1 Nostoc indistinguendum CM1-VF10
CGCCAAAAATCACGACGAGCAGCTATGAACCATCGCTATATGCTTTCTGTATTGGCTGCGGCTCTCTCAAACTCAGTACCTCTGCCATAATCCCCCTGTCAATAGGGTTTGAGACGCGCTAACCCTGCCCAACCGATTCATCCAATCGGGTGAGTTAACCGAGTGAATCAATCGTGGGAAGTTTTAATTAGATGCCTGACTTTATGATTCGGTCATGACATTCAAACAGGCGTTGAGAGCTTTATGAACATTCTATTTATTCGTCGCCAATTCAAGCTAGACCTTTCTTGCCTGAAGGAGAATACTGCTCCTAGATTGGATGACAAAGATCTTCATCAGTATGAGACTTGGGTTGAACGAAATCAAGTTATTGAGCATTTGCGTCAGGTTGAAGCTAATTATTTTCTGGAACGTAAAACTTTTTAGTCAGGGATGAACAAACATACATCGCTTGGGTTTAGGACATTGGTTGGCACTGGATAATTCCTAAAAATATAAAATCTCCCGGAGATAGAGGAAGTGCGTCAGCAAACTAAGGCTCGCAAATTACTTAAATTAACTGGTTGGTTGGCGATCGCAAGTTTAGCTTTATATATATGTGCCAAGTTCGTTATACCATCACTGTTCCCATACTGGGGCGCTGGACTTGTGGGTGTACTGGGTACTTGGGCGGCAACCAGTACGTGGGTGCTACTGGCTAATAGACCGAGGACTATCCGCTTGTTGGTAGTGATTGTATTCATCACAGCAAGTTTAGTAGGTGGGATTTTTCCTTGGGGTGGTTTAGCTGGGTTTCTGCTGATCCTCATGGCATTCTTAGTTCTTGTTGGCATAACCTTACTGCTTGTGTTTCTCAACCTGCGACAAAAACAATCAGTCATAGAGTTACTGCTGTTAGGTTATGTACCCATGCTGGCAGGTGTAATCATGCTGGCGATGGCCAACTTAATTACATTTGCACCTCCAGCCCTATCAATTCAAGCTCATAGTCCGAGTGACGAACTGCGCTATATGTTCGAGACAGATCAGCAGGATCGTCTAACAAGTCGTATGATTTTCGATTCCAGTCGGGATCAGGCAAGGCTCAAGCGGGCACTCTCCCTAGATCGTCAAGGACTGATCACCAAACCAGAAGCTCAATACTATGCAGCACTGATATTACAGCATGGTACTTGCCCTGAGCATTTCCGCCGCGCATATCAACTTGCTCATGGTGCTGCCAAAGCAGGGATTCCTCAAGCAGAGTGGCTGTCCCACGCCTCTTACGATCGTTGGATGATATCAGAAGGCCAGCCACAAAAGTACAACACGCAATTAATTTTGTTTCAAAAATAAACCTAAAATACGTAATTTTACTGCTTGGGCAACGCCCAATTGGAGTCAGCAGGTGTAGGAGTTTATCAGGCTGTTAAAAGGTAATTCTAGACAAGATAAAAAATTCATCGCAGTGAACTTTAACTAGGAGAAAGCAAATGAAATGGTACAACGAACCTGCAACCTGGAACAAGCAAGCAGAAGTTGTTTACGTTAACGCAGGTGCAAAGACAGATTTCTGGCAAAAGACTCATTATAATTTCATGCGTGATAATGGCAACTTTTACTATCAGGAAGTAACGGGTAATTTCACAATTGAGGTAAAAGTTATAGGACAGTATCAGGCTTTATATGACCAAGCAGGGTTGATGATTCGGGAGAACGAAAATACCTGGCTCAAATGCGGAATTGAGTCTGTTGAAGGCGTGCATAATGTTAGTACTGTAGTAACCAGAGATTATTCAGATTGGTCTGTAGTCCCCCTATCACAACCACCAGTTGCTCTATGGTTGCAGGTACAGCGTCGCTCAGAAACAATAGAAGTACAATATTCTTTAGATGGTGAGAATTATCAAATGTTGCGACTGGCATATCTTACCCATACTGAAACAGTACAAGTGGGGGTAATGTGCGCCTCACCACAAGGTGAAGGTTTCTCAGTTATCTTTGAAGATTTTAACATTACTCAACCATAGCATCACTAAGTCACTATGTTTATCTACCTAGCAAATATCTGTAATCAAAAGCTGGTAAATATATGATTAGAGCTTATCATTGCGAACTAAAGAAATAAATCTCATTTAGTAATTTCTGGAAAAGTTACATTATTTAGCTACCAACAGATTAAGGAAGAAAACAAATGAATCTCACTCTCGTTAATGACAATTTACAAATTGAATGGGAATGGCATGAGCAATTACTGGCATTTAATCTCTGCAAAAATTTGGTAATTCCCCTCAATCATATTGCAGCAGTTTCGACTGCTCAACCAGTAAGCAGTTGGTCAGAAATCCGTAATCCCGGTCTTGTTATTCCAGGGATAATTAAAGCAGGAACCTACTACAGCAGTAGAGGTAAAGAATTTTGGTACGTGACGAAAGACCAAGATTATTTAACTCTAGAACTCAAAGATGAATCTTGCCAACGAATTATTCTCACAATTGATGCAAATCAAGCTTGGCTGGAACGCATTCATCAGTCTATAGCAGGTAAGTAAATATTGGAGGTGGGGAACAAATAGAGAAGTATAAACTCTATCAATCACTGACTTCAACTGAATAGCAGAATTAAAGGCATTTCCAACCAAAAAATGTAACTTAACAATCATATCTTGTATCGAAATATGACACATAATTACAATTTTAAAGCATTACAAGTATTAAGTATTTTCGGGTTAATGGCTACTACTAGTATCATGGCATCGACCTCAGCGTTAGCTCAAAGCTTTGACAAACCAAGTACCAAAGTCAATGTAGAAAGGAAATCAGGAAATTGTCCAAATAACGTAGGTTTATGGTGGATGCCATTTGGTTTTGAAGGAGGAGCAGATCATATTGTGGTAGCTGACATTAAACCTATTGCTGATAATGCCAAAGTTATCAAATATCATCAGAAATTAGTCGAGTACGAAGCCCCTTTACTACCTAAATATGCCTCCTGTGTCGGTCAAGGTAGCTTGTATATGTATAGTTTTCAATTTCGCAATAGGAAAGTTTATTTTCGCGTTAATTTAGAGGGGAGAGATGGATATTTAAAAATCATTAATAAGCAATTAGCAGGTGGTAGACCTTATGTATTTTGGCAAGCAGCCGAGTAGAAATCATCTGCCACTATCAATTATGCTGGTATAAATTAATTGTTCCTGGTAATGAATATAAATACCCCTGATAAAATTATCTCATTCACCAGTTCAATATGGCATTGATTGACAGCACACTTCTAAGAGGTAAGAAACATTAGTTTCATGCCTCTCAATTTATTCACTTTGTTTTATATTCTGAATGTATAAATTATGAAATTATTTTGGACTCCTTTATCTGTGGTAACAATACTAATTGTTTACCCAGTAGCTTTGTTGGCGAATGATGTACCAACGCCAAGATTAACTAATATATCCCACCATCATCAAAATTTTAAATCTTGGTCAAATGCTAAATTGATTCATACATTAGATTTAAAACAGGTTTATCCTGATACTTCTTGCCCAATTTATACAAAGGCGAGGCAATTAGTCCTCATCGTCCAATTGTAGCCATTTCTAATTACAGTTACGAGCGAGCTTGTGGCGGTACTGGCGACAGTAAGAATAGTAGCTTAACTTTGTGGAATTTACAAACTGGCCAGCTAGTCACTACTTTGTTTAGAAGGCTGGCTGGAGAAGCTTTTTCTTTTAAAGAGAACTTTGAACCACAAGCAGGTTCTTCATCTATGCTAGGTGATTTTACCCACGCGATCGCAGATGGTGTATTAAAGTTTAGTCCAGATGGCAAAATTTCTTTGCGAAAAATAACACTCATTGCTCTGCTGCTTACTTTATTGATAGATAGTAGTCCATTTTAGAAAAACTATTTCATTACCATAAACAGTGATAATCTATGGTAATGAAAAATCTAGATTTCAGCCTTGCTACGCTGACGATGACATAAACAATATAAGCTGAATAGACCCAGTACTTCCGCAGGTAAAGTTGGCTCTGGTATTGATTTTGGTTGGGGAGTAAAATCAACCAATTTATCTGATACTCTATTTCCTAGCAAAGGTGCATCCACATTTTTTAGATATTTATTAAAGAATGCCAGAGTATAGGCATTAATGATTTCGTTACTAATATTTGGGTCAATTATGCCAATTTCATTAAACAAATAATCAGGAAAACCATATTGTGAAATTAGTAAAGATTTGTCAGAAAAATTTTGGTGATCAGCGTCTTTAATAACTAGATGATATTTGTCACCGTTGAGATTTTTATAAAATGTTTCCATTCTTGGATCTGAGTTATAAGAATTGTCACCATTCATTAACATAAACGGTTGATTTAAACCAGTATTAACTACGTCAGTCCACAATGTACCATCCATATTGATGCCAGCTTTAAAGCGGTTATCAAGACGCATTGCTTCTGCCGCCGTAGCGCCACCTGTTGAGTGTCCAAAAATGCCAACTTGATCCAAATCTAACTTACCTGCTAGGAGATTATTGCGATCGTTGGCATTAAGTTTATTTAATTCATTAAGTACAAACTGAGCATCAGCTGCCCGTACTTGAGTTGCTTGAGCAGAAAGCTGCTGTTGGATATCAAAATTAACATCTGGATTACCAATCGCCGCTAAAGGAGAGTTGTTTATGGTTGCGAATCTGCCATCTGGAAATACAGTAGCTAGCGCATCATAACTATGGGAAACAGTGGTAACAACATAACCATGACTAACTAGCTGCTCCGCGAAGGAGGTGTAAAACGCAGGTAGCTCACGTAAACCATGTGAAAACAACAAAACAGGATATTCAGATTGAGTCCTAGCAACACTGGCTTCGGGAATAGCGTTAATCTTGACTGATTTGAGTAATTCCCCTACACCAGGAATAGGAATGATTTCTTCTTCTAGCTTTTGCACAACATTATCTTCGATGTAAGGCGCAGATACTTCACTTGCAACAGTTTTGGTGGGATAAAAAACCTGCACCATCAATTCTCGATAGTCGTTTTTATCAGGTGTGAAAATTTCTTGACGGTTGTAATCAGTTAAGTGATAAGCAGTTCTACCCACGTTGTAAGTACCAGTCAAAGGACTACCCAACACTACTGCGTGTGCTTTGTCTGCTATACCTAAAGCTACAGTTGTAGCAAAGGCAACTGATATAGCAGTTTGACCAAATTTTTTCATGTGATTTGTTGACAGCATAGGAAATTAGTTAGGGTTCAACTAGTAATCTTGATGGCAGGCGACCACACTCCTAGTAATACCATAGGCGATCGCTTCGCTCAATCAATAAAGATGCAGAGAGGATGGGGAGCAGAGGAGAAACCCCACAGATAAATTATATTTTTGTTTTTCTTTCTATTTCAACCATATTTCTCCTAATATTATGTAAATCAATATACCGATAAATTCAGCTATCAAATAACTATGCAGTTACAACAAATCATCAAACATTTCACTCAAGAACGTGATTTTATTACCGCAATTCTTGATCCGATTGGTGCATTAGTTATAGTACTTGATCAACAAGGGCGAATTGTCTGTTTTAATAGTGCTTGTGAGCAAATAACTAAATATTCTTTTGCTGAAGTAGAGAATAAGTTTTTCTGGGAAATATTCTCCCTTACAAAAGAAATAAAATTAGCTAAATTGGAATTTAATCAACTAAATATTAAACAGATTCCCAAAACATCTGAAAGATATTTATTAACTAAAGATGGAAAACAGCTAGAAAATATCTCTTTACCTCGGAAGATTTTAGATAGAATGATTGAGAGTGGTGAACGCCAATTGCATCTAATTAACTCATTATTGGAAACACATATTAGTGAGGCTCAAGGAATTTCATTACATTTTGAACCTGTAAAAATCAGTGAATTAGTGAAATCTATTACTGAAGATTTAGAACCATTATTTCTAAAAACTCGTGCAACTATTCATAATTTATTTTTGGATGATTTTCCTCTTGTGAATGCAGATAATTTGCAATTAAGGCGTGTTTTTGAAAACTTAATTAGTAATGCGCTAAATCACAATTCTCCAGGATTACAAATTACTTTGCAAGCAAGCTTAGAAGGAGAAATGATCCGTTGTCTAGTGCAGGATAACGGTGTGGGAATGAACGAGGAACAATGCTTAAAAATATTTGAACGTTATTCTAGAGGCGATCGCCTCCGGCGGGGCGTAGCCCATCGCTCTCCTTTTACTGGTATTGGGTTAGGATTGTACCTCTGTCGCCAAATTATCACTGCACATGGCGGAGAAATTGGAGTTTACAGTAGTCCAGGTAAAGGTGCAACTTTCTGGTTTACCTTACCTATTTCCTAAACGCGGAAATGCACGTAACCCATAGTTCAAAAATGTAATCTTGCCTGTTTTATCCCGCAGGAAAGCAGCAGTTCCTAGTTGTGTGTTTCCTAGAAATACCGTAAATATGTCTGGGTGAAGCGATCGCAATTCGAGATCGGGTTGTCCTGCAAATTTAGACTTGAGCTTGCCTTGTTCTAGAACAATTGCCAGAGTACCTAGCTGCCCTGTAATTCCAGAAACAGCATAGTTTCCCGTATAGGTTTGAAGTGCGTTATCATCTAGCTGAATTGGAGATGTAGGATTCGGTTTTGGCAGTTTCAGCAAAGATTGCGTAGCTGCTTCCAGAATTGGGGTCGAGTTAAATCCTGTTTTATTTGCCAAAATTACAACACCAAATTTCTCAGATGAGATGGTCTGTAGTGCAGCACTATAACCATTAATTGAGCCGTCATGCCCAATATTTGTAATGTTGTCATTTTTCGGCTCGACAATTAACCCTAAGCCATAGCCCACATTCAATGAGGCAATGTTTAACACAGGCGTTTTCATTGCTTGCATAGAACTTGCACTCAATACGGTTTTGCCATTGAGTTTG
Source organism: Nostoc indistinguendum CM1-VF10 (assembly GCA_019359215.1). Lineage (GTDB taxonomy): Bacteria > Cyanobacteriota > Cyanobacteriia > Cyanobacteriales > Nostocaceae > Nostoc > Nostoc indistinguendum. The sequence goes on from JAHHHS010000176.1 coordinate 6,916, forward strand.
CCATCTTGTAGGAGAAATAATACCAAGCGGCTGAGGTCTTCCACCGATGAAAAGACAAACCCTGCGGGGTATTCAGCGACGTTATCAGGATTAGGGCGCACAGTTTCCAGTCCGGCTTTGCCTGGTTGATAACCCACTGCTAGGGGATAGGTCAAAGCAACATTAGGTAATACCGATTACTGTTAATGGTTTTGTGGTTGAGCCAACCCGAAATAAAGTTGCAGGTGTAACCGGATCTTTAGTTTCAGTGTTGCGAACACCGAAGCCTCTTTGAAAAGTCACCTTGCCATTTTGCACGATCGCTACAGCTAATCCAGGGACATCTTGCGCTTTCATCTGCGCTTCAATGGCTTTAATCAGGTGTTGAAATTTTGCATCAGTGCTTGGTTGAGAAATCCCAGGTGCGGCGATCGCCATTGTATGAATATTGAATAATCCCAAAATGGGAGTGCAGGCAAGCAATACGCCGAGCGAACGACGAATAGTTAAGAAAGGCATTAAATTTCCCTCAATAGCGAATAGTAAATCAATTGCTGATTTCACAATCGCTCTTTGAGTTGATTTTGCACTTCGCCTGATTGTGCCAACTTGTGCCCCTGGCTGATTCACCCGATCGGATGAGTCGATCTACTGAGACTCATTTGGGGAAGTTGCGATTTAATCACCGCTTTACTATGCAATCAATGGTGAATTTAACAGGAGGCAGTGATGAATACACAATCGCAAGACTACAAAAAACCTGAACTTTTTGGTGATGAGGTTCCTGTTCCTCAATCCAACTTGCAAAAATTGACCCTGCAACTAAGACGATTCGGGCAATGGATTTGGAATGTACTCACCACCGAACCTGAGTTGAAAATTTGGCAACGCAAAGATCGTGCAGGGAATGTTTGGTATGAAGTTTACAATCCCAAAACAGGCCGCACCGCTTGTCTAGCTTCCGAAGAAGAAGTGCGGATGTGGATCGAGGAGTCTTTTTACCGCCGGAATATTTAGAGCGACGATGCTCCGCCCCGCCGGAGGCGATCGCCTTGGAAATGGTTTGGACTGGTATCAATAACAACGATTTTGGTGAACCAATCCCAACTGATCACAATACTTAAGAGGTGTGTATTTATGAACCACATTCCAGTATCTACTCAATTCACTCGTGGACTGTTGAGTCAAGGTTTGACAATAACCGCGATCGCCATTTCTCTTCTAGCCAGTTATTCCCCAATGGCGCAAGCTAGATTCTGTCGAACGATTGCCAAGGACCGGGATGGCTATGTCGATGTGAGATCATCACCCAAAGTTCGCTTTAACAACATTAATACCATGCTTCCTAACGGCACAGTATTAGATGTTATCGGACAGCAAGACAATTGGCTGGAAATTTATACACCGGATAACAAATTGGGCCCAAACTATGAAACCGGATGGGTGGCAGCAGAGCAAAGCCGGCGGATCTGTTCTAGGTACGGCAGACCCCACCGATATAATCAAAATTACGACGATTACCGGGATTACGAGCCTCGGCGAAATTAGCTGATAAGCGAGCGCTCATGTATCACTACCTTTGTGAAGTTCTATAACAATCAACATGCCCGACGGCATTACAAGGAAACTGGACAACAACTAGAGCGACGCTTCTGCATCGTAGCCTCGTTAAAGTAGCGATCGCTCTAAAAGCGAAACTTAGTCCATCGTCTCCCGAATCGATTTTCTCTCTTATTTGCGAAAGCCTTGCTGATATGGGCTATTGGAGTGATGAGTGTAGTGTTGGTGGTCAATCTGGCGTGAAGATTCGGTTTGGTAGCCCTTTTATTCACAACCACTGCTGAGGTCATACTTCAAAGACCTTAGTTTATTTTTAACGCTAAATTTTCAAAGTAAAAAACAGTAGTCGTTACAGGAACTAGGGATGCGCTCACACTTGTGTCCTTTTCAGACGTTAACTTTGCTCCTAAATATTTCTCATTTAGATAGCATTGTCTTCCTCTGGTGGATTTTAAGGAATTTTACTGAGATTTCAATTAGCTTTCTTGAAGCGAGGAAATAGTTTCGTAAATTTACGATGTTTTTCTCTGAAGATAACTGTCATTTTAGAGAAACAGATTTCGGGAAAGAGAGTTGATATATGAATTTACCTAAGCAAGAGCATTTAAATAACAGCTTATTAAACCAAATACGTTATCAGGTTGAAATATTAGAAATTCATAATCCAAAATTAGCCAGACTATTATGTAAACTAATTCCATCTCACTGTCCTTTTGAAAGAACTGTATCAATTTTAGGACGGACTCTTTTTCACATTCCCCCATTATGTAAAATCAATCCTCTCTATGAACAAATAATTGGTCTTCGTTATAAGTGTTTGTTGTATTTAGTAGATGAATGCGGGGAAGACGCGACAAAGTATTGTTGAATGGGGATTTTCTTTAATAATAAAGATATAGAGGAGCTTATTTTAAAATCTAGACTATGCTTCACTCTTGCGTCAGGGAAAGCTTTTGTTGATATTGTTTGTACTCTCTGTCTTGATGCTGCCAGTATTTTTCAACTGTTTCTTTGGCAGCGTTCGCACTATCGTATTCATCTCCACCTTGGCTCAATAATCGTTGTTTGGTTTGCTTGCGTAAGTCAGAAACAACTTTACCATTAACTTTACGCGTCTTTGACCAATCTAGAATCACTTTAGGATATTTACTAGTGTCAATGTATTTCTCCTGTTCAATTTCTGGTAAACTGTAGCCCCGTAGTTCCGGTATCCAGTGGTAAATAAAGTCTCCTTGAGGGTCTTTTTCAGTAATATTCTTTGACGGGTTATAGATGCGGAAAGTATCGCTAAGTGGATTAGTTACACCAGCTTGCATCTGCCATTGCCAATTATTAATTGCTAAATCTCCATCTACTAAATAGTTCATGTAGTGTTTAGCTCCGTGATGCCATGAACCTATCCCACTATTCAAAAAAAACCTACTTCGTTCCGTAAAATGCCCTTGAAAACCTTAATTTTTCGTTTTCAGTTCTCAATAAGCTTAAGCTTTATAGCACAAATATTATTAGTGGGATAGGTTCATGAAATCCCACAGTTAATAGTTAGGAATGTGGCACACATTGCCCGCATGCGAAAATTCATCCAACCCATTGTTTTGAGTTGCCGCATACTGGCATCAACCAGTGGAAAGCCTGTCATTCCTTGTTGCCACGCCTGAAATAATTCTTGTTTTCTCCCGACAATGTTTCTGGTGTATATAATTTATCAAACTCCCTGTAGCGATTAGTGTAAGCAATTTCTGGATGAAAATAGAGTCGCTGTGTAAAACTATCATGCCAGCGCAAACGGTCTCGAAATGCTTTGAGGGAGAATTCTGCCTTGGGTTGAGTTTTTAATCCTTCTGCTCTAGCTTTAGTGCTTTGGTAAACAGTGCGAGTTGAAATAGTCCCAAAAGTCAGGTGTGGTGATAAATGAGATGTTGCACCAAGCTGTGAGAGCATTGGGCGAGAAAGTTTCCAATGGTATCCGTAATATCTTTTTTTCAGAAATGAGTCTAGTTTAGCTTGTGCTTGTGTTTCTCCCCCTGTAAAGTAAACTTTCTCGATTTCCCAGAAGCGATGGTATTTTTGTTTGAGTTCTTCAAATGTTAGCTCTGGTAGATCGAGTGTGATTTGAGGCGTATTAATAGTTGCTGGTGTTTTATATTGGGATTGTCTTTGATAGGTGTAGTATTCGTTAAACCACTCGTCACGTTGCTCTGCTAATTGGAGAAAGTTGTTTAGTCCAATGTGGTAATCAAGGTTTAACTGTTTGTAGAAATCAACTATAGTTTTATCCCGGCTGACACCGTACTCTACCTGTACATCACGGTTAAAGAAAAGTTTGGGTTTATACCCACGCTCGATTAACTGCTTAGTCAACTCTTGTACGATACCAGTAGAATTACCTTCAAATAAATACAGCCGACTACCTAACTTTTGGAGATTTGAGTCGAGATTTTCCAAAGACTCAAACAAGAAGCGGACTCTAGCAGCTCCAACATCAGTCCAGGTATAAAACCAAGGGTCAATAATGAAGAATGCCACAACTCTTGCATCATTAGCAGATGAAGAGGTGACAATTTCGTTGTCAGTTAAACGCAAATCTCGACGAAACCACAAAAGGTGCATAGCTCAACTTACTCTCATTTACAATACATTTGTACCAATAATTTTCTTTGCTGTCGAAGTTGAGTGTCTATACCCAGCTGTAATCTATCCTCACTGCGCTGACTTTAGACAGTGCAGCGAACCGAACAAGTAAATTCTAGTTTTAACGACTTGTGAGCAGTCTAAAAGGTAGGTAATTATAAAGTCAGGTATCAATGTTAATTCTTTCCACTAACTCCTGAACTCTTCAAATTCAAGAATCAACTTTTTGTAATCATAGATTTGTCAATTTTAGATAGATATGGAACTGAGCAGTCAAATAGGAAAGCCCATTTTGAAAAAGGCAGTAGCAACAAACTTACCCCAACAGTTAGAGCCAAAAATTAAAATCATCGAGGTTCGCAAACCAACATTAGAAACCGAACAAAAACTGGAAGAGAACAATAACAAGTTAGATTATGGTTCTAACTATTACTATTCTCCAGTATTTGAGAACCCTCAATTGAAATCAATTGAAAGCTCAGGGTGGCAGGAACCTATCCCACTATTCTAAAAATCCCTACTTTTTTTCGTAAAATGTGCTTGAAAAGCTTTATTTTTCGTTTTCAATTCTCAACAAGCTTAAGTTTTTTAGCATAAATATTATTAGTGGGATAGGTTCAGGTATCAGATATTTGGCGATAAATTCGGGTAGATAGTTACTGTGGTAGTTGGTAATGTTCAGAGCTAGCAATAATGTCAAGTAGTAACTGAAGCGACAAACCTTGTGGAATATAAAACTGTAGGGGTAGCGGATGTAAAGCAATATTTAAAAGTTAAAAGTTTAAATGGGGGCATATCTGCCCTCATTTTTAAGATGGATATCAGATAAGCGTGCGTTAGAATTGAAGTAATGGCAACTTAATTGATTTGAAGCTAGATTAAAGAATCGAGTGTAAAAGTTGCTCACAGGGCAAAGTTTAATAATTGGGTCATTGATAAGTTGTTTATACAGCATTCAAGCAATCAAAGCACTGTCAAAGAAACTGTATACAGACGGTGGAACCCAAAAATAGCGATATAGAGTTTAATATTTACAGGTATCAAAAGTATGGCTAAGGTGACAATTTCTATTGGGCTAACTGATGCAGAAATCAAAGCTTTATCGGCAATGCAGATTTCCGAAAATGAGTCATTAAATCACACAGCGACAAGATTGCTCCAGGGAATCCTGGGTCAGACAAAAGCGGGGCTGGCGTTATCTAATGGTGATGAAATCAAGGAAATAGTTAAGCAGGAAGTAAATGCTTTAGCTGCGTCTACAGCTGATGGGGAAGAGATAAAACAGGTGATTAGGCAGGAATTAGCCGAAGCGATCGCTCAGATAAAGGGTTTACTAGATGAGCGTAATGGTGAAGTTGCCCTACCTACACAAGAGGCTGTTTCTGTTGAGGGGCAAATCATACCAGATTATTCAGCAATACGCGAAAATATCCTTTCCCAATTGAAAACAGGCAAGCAATCAGCGGCCAAGGCAATCGACGCTTTTATTGAGGAATTGAGTGCTGTAAAGGATCAAAAACAGCCAGCAGATGGGGAATTAGGTGTAGTGAGTTAGGAATTTTCTGTTACTGGCTTAGTTGTAAAATAAGGTTCCTAAATTGCTGATTTAGGTAAACACTCCCGTAACCACAGAGGATGAATGACAATTGAGCCAAGCATGAGCAGTTTATTTTCTCCCCCAGATTACCCAACGATGTACCGTTGTATTGGCATAGTTGAGGGGCAGTATTTACCAAGCGCTGAAGCATTTAAGCAAGGTACTTTAGTATCCAAAAATGGCAGTATTTATCCAGCAACATTAGGAGTTAAGTTAGAGAAATTACTGGAAGAGAATCCAGAGTTGGTAGCGAGTACTAGCATTTGGGTAGTGTGGCCGAGAATGGAGAAAGAGTCAAAACAACTCAATTTTCACATCAGAGGCAGGTACAAAGAACCAATATCAGATTTACAACAGACATGGCTATTGGCTGCTGATGGCTATTTTTCAATCAGGGGTGTAGTTATCAGTCAAGAAAACGGTCAATTGTCTGTGCAAATTCGACGCAACTTTCAAGTGCCATTGGGATCTGAGTTAGCGATGCAATGGCAACCATTCGTCATCGAAGTAGCAGGATTACTGCCGGAACAAAAGGTAGGTGATTTTTGGGAACTAGATGTGCGGTTTGTTAACTCAACATTTGTGATGGATGATGCACGACTGATTATGGAATTTCCAAAACGCTCTCAAGAGAATTTTGTCATCGATGAAAATCACCTTAACTAGATTGCTAAGTTCTGATAACTGAATTCGACAAAGATTAGAGATACATTACCCGGATTTCTCACCGATGCTCAAAGCCTGTGCTTGTGCAGGGGAGCAGGGGAGCAGGGGAGCAGAGGAGAGTTATTGTACAAGTTCTTTCCCCTCTGCCCCTCTGCCTCTTCCCTCAAGCTTGTGAGAAATGCGGGATTCAAGCGGTGGCAATCTATAACACTACACTTAAATTTCATCCTAACGACTTAAAGACTCTCAAACGCAAAGGCTACGAAGAAAGAAAAGTTGTCCCAGCTACAGCTACCTGAGTTCGATGTAAATAAAAAGTCTAAAAGTGAGTAATAGCATGACTTTTCTCAATAAGAATTGGTTGTTGAAAATAAAGGGTCACGCTAAAAAGTTTTCAAAAAATTAATTTTTTGAAATA
>JAHHHS010000177.1 GCA_019359215.1 Nostoc indistinguendum CM1-VF10
GCAAATCCTCTAATGACTTTTTGCTCTCAAGAAGTTTTTGCGTCATGTGTCATATTTTATGACGTTTTGTGCAGCTTGCTTACCTTTTAATTTTTCTCTGCTACCCCAGATTATTGAGCCGATACTGCATGAACAACATCCGCAACGCTTGCTAGTTCTGGGAACGCGTTTAGGTGAGCCTAGTTCCTTCTGGAGTCCGGTTATGGTTCCGACTAATGGCTTCATCCATGTAGATATTGATCCAGAAGTTCCAGGAGCAGCCTATCCATTAGCACCAACATTATCTATTCACTCAGAAATCAAAGTATTTCTCAAAGCACTGTTGCAACATTTACCACAACGTCTGAATTGGTCTGCCAATTCCATTTTGCCTAGTCTGGAAAGTTATACAAATATTCCTACGAATATTCCCCATGAAAATGGTTTAGTCAGACCGAATATCTTGATAGATGCAATTCAACGAGTGATCGTTGAAAAAAGCGATGCTGTAGTAATGGCTGAAGCAGGTAATTCCTTTGCTTGGGCAACTCATCTTTTGCGATTTCAACAACCACATCGTTACCGCATCAGTACTGGTGTTGGGGCTATGGGTCATGCCGTGACAGGAGTTGTAGGTGCGGCTTTGGGACGCAAAGGCAAAGCTGTCGCCATTGTTGGAGATGGGGCAATGTTAATGAATAACGAAATTAGCACAGCTGTAAAATTTGAAATTCCAGCTGTGTGGATTGTCCTCAATGACGGACGCTACAATATGTGCGCCCAAGGAATGGCATTGCAGGGATTCAAAGGTGTAGACACAGAAATCCCAATGGCAGATTTTGCCATGGTTGCCCGTGCAATGGGCGGCGAAGGTATCCGCGTTCACAGAGAGCCAGATATAGAAGCAGCCTTAGAAAAAGCTATGGCTTCAACTGTGCCATTTGTTGTTGATGTGATTATTGAACCCAATCAACCTGCACCAATTGGTAGTCGTATCAAAAGTCTCATCTCTCAAGGTGCTAAACAATAAGGAGGTTTTTAATCATGCTTCAATTAGTAGGTATTGGCTCAATACTTCTCGGTTAAGAATTAAGCAGTATTGAGAATAAAAAAAGTGAGTGGTTGACGTTTAGTAGCCGCTCCTCTGTGGATGGGTTTTCTAGATGGAAACTTAGAACGAGGTTTTTTAACTACTCTGGGATTTGTTCTGCTCTGTCTGGGAGGGATTTTTTGCTCCAAAATCTCCAGAATCAGCTTGGAGAATATTGGGTAGTTGCTCACTATTAGCATCTTGAAAATCAGAAATAGCACAGGCGTTTGACTTTGAGAGTACCAGTAAAACCTAAGCGTAATGGAGATATTTCAGCAGCAGTCGCGGCTTGAAACATTAAAGTGCGAACTGCATAATGGCTGAGAAGCCAACCATAGATTTCTTGAACAACTTCACGGGGTTTGAGAGAACGAATGGGAGTTTTACGCCCATTAAGATGGGTTTTTAGCTCATCAATAGTATTTTCAATTTCCCAACGCTGATGATACTCTGTGGCTAACAACAAAGCTGGAAACAAAGCAATATCCATCAAACTGGTAATTAGACGATAAGTTTGTTGTCCATTCTCTGAGTCGATAGTGTATTCTACAACCCGTACTTGAATCCTTGACCCACCTTTGTGTTTGGATTTGCGGTCTGGAGCAATCCAGGACAGATATGAGCCATCGTCTAAAACTTTGTCTACTGGAAATTTAACGTTTTTTGGCACTCGCCCCAAATAGTGGCATCCTTGATTTAAGGTGGCATGAACCATACGGTAAGAGTGTAATCCTCTATCCCACATCAGGGGCATCCCTTGACTACAAGCTCGTAGTAATTTTAAAGCTCGTACTCTTTCTCCTATGCGGTAAGGACACATCAAGGCATCGACAATTAGATGCGTTCCCGCCTCAATTAACAATACTAAACGTATTTTTGGAAAAGCAGCCCTAGTCCCTTTTCTACTGCCTGGATATCCAAACACTCTGGCATTAGCAGCACTATCTGGGACATCCAATACCGTACCGTCTACTGCCATCACTCTTAGTCCTCCTAAAAATGCCCCTGGAGTTTTTGCTGTTGCTAATGGTCTGACTATTTTGTGAAACAGCCGACTCATTGCCCAACATCCCAATCTCTGTCTTGCTTCAGTGATTGAAGAACTAGTTGGTACTTTCCAATACTTCCCTAATCGCGTCCATTCTCTACTTAATCCACTCACCAGATTTTTCAGTACGTCCCTCATTGCATCTGATGACCATAGATTCATTGCTATGACTAAACACACTACCAACCCAGATGGTAATTTCCGCGTTAGCGAAGCTCGCCGTAGGCATCGCTCTTCACCACTGTCTGTCTCTGATAGAGTTTCTTTAATCACTGATGGCGGAATGACTGTTTCTATCGCTTTGAATATTAACTCTGCTTTTAAGGTTGGCGTTATCAACGAGAAATCTTTTAGCAGCACCAATTTTTCCCATCGCACTTCTTGGAGAACAATTATCACTTTACCTTGCTTTTGTTCTTAACCGAGAAGTATTAGGTATTGGCTCACTTGCAGTTAATTTTCCGAGTATCATTCGCACTAAGGATTTATGTTGATGATAGGAGAATCAACAGTTCATGAACACGTTAGAAATGCAAGAGTTTATTAGAGCTAAATAAGAATAATTCTTTTTAAGTGTGCTATGCGGAGCTAATTTCTCCCCAAGTTCAGCAATATCAGACAGACAGTAGCATACGATACTCAAGCTTTTGCTGCCCATTACCACTTAAACAGTGAAAAAATGAACAAATCCTCTTCTAAAATCGATCAGAAGCTACTTCTTCAGCAGTCTAAAGCAGATGAACGAAAAATATGGGATTTAATTAACGTTGGCTGCGTGGGTTTTTCAACATTCCTGGTTGCCTATGACCTACGGCTATTTTCTATGCTCGCCGATCAACCACAATCATTAGCAGAAATTTGTGAGCATTTACAGATTACAGCAATTTTCAGGTAATTGAACCACAAGCTAAGTTAGACTGAAGAGATAATATTGTATGAATAGATGCCAGTATCTTACTCAAAGGATTTGCGTGAGCGTGTGATTATGGCGTGGGAAGCCAAGGAAGGCTCTCAACGCCAGTTGGCGCAAAGATTTAAGGTCAGCTTGTCATTTGTCAGAAACCTACTGCGTCAGTATCGGACAAATGGACAAATAGAGGCAAAACGACGTGGAGGATATCAAAAGCCAACGATTAAAAACGAGCATCTGGGCTTTATCCAGTCTTTAGTTGAGGGAAAAAATGATTTGCTACTCAGAGAATTATGCGATCGCTATGCAGAACACACAGGGATTAGTGTAAGTATTACGACAATGCATCGTGTGCTAGAAAAATTAGGCTTAGGATGTAAAAAAAAGTCTTTACGCCAGCGAGCAAGACACCCCAAGAGTACAAGAGTTAAGACATGACTATCGCCGAACTTTAGATAAAATTGATGTTAGAAACCTGATATTTGTCGATGAAGCGGGATTGAATTTATCAATGTCACGCCTATTTGCTAGAGCCATGAATGGCGAAAGAGCAGTTGGTAGTATACCTGGAAGTAAGGGTGGAAACGTTTCTTTAATTGGTGCTTTAAGCCTTGATGGACTGGTTGCAGCGATGACTGTACCAGGAAGTACAAATACTGATGTATTCCTCACTTATGTAACTGAGATACTAATACCTCAGTTATGGAAAGGGGCAATCGTGACATTATTTTTAGCTTTATTGAGAATAGACTTTACTTATTGACATGATGCGGCCGCCCTGGTTGTTCGGGCAGTAACTCTTACTGTTGGAGGATAGATAGCCCAGGCATTGGTATTTTCTGCAAATAAGCAATATTGCTCAATATCTTGGTGCGTTGCTTTACCTGTTGCTACATACTTGTCTGCTAATTGCACAGTAGACATTTTCATTACCTTGGCGATTCCTGAGCCACCTTGAGATAACGGGGTATCATTCTCGATAGATAACAGCTGCAAGCCAAGTTTCTGAAATATTGCAGGTAACTTGACTCCAAGCGCATAGTCAATTCCTCTATTTGCAAACATCTGCAAACTGGCTTGATTGACTCGATTGACGGACTGACATACTGCTTCGTTACCAAAGACTGCTTTAGCCGCAGAGATGTCAGGCTCCTCAACTACAATCCACCCACCCGGTTTGAGCGAGTCCAACATTTGAGATAAAGCAACTTGAAAGTTTGGAATATGAATGAGAACGTGACGCGCATGAATCAAGTCAAAGGAGTGACGCTCAAGTGGGACGTGTCGAATATCTGCTTTTAAAACTTCGACATTAGGCAGTTCTATGTTAGCGATAAACTGTGTGTCCAAATCTACAGCAATGACTTTACCGTCTTCTCCAACAATTTCTGCCATCCATCGTATGATTGAGCCTGCCCCCGCGCCCACCTCAAGGCATCGCCAACCCTGAGTTATTCCTGTTGCCAATATCTGTTTACGGCTTGCTGAATCGAATACAGTCTCAAGTGTTTGGAGTCGTTCAATTTCTTGAGAATGTTGAGAATCAGCAAAGATGTATTTAGACTCTGACACGCTTATCTCCTTCCAACTTGACAACTTTCAGTAGCCTAACTATATCACAGGCGATTAGACTCTCCATACATCCAATACTTTTCGGTTAAGAACTAAGCAGTGTTAATAATGGAAAAATTGAGCAGATGAGGTTGAGTACCAGTGCCACGATGAATAGGTTTCTTGGATGGAAATTTGGAGCGAGTTTTTTTGACTAGTCGAGGATTGTTTCTGTGTTGTCGAGGCGGAATTTTCTCATCCAAAATTTCCATGATCAACCATGACCAAAAAAAGGGAGTTGTTCGGTTGGGGTATGCTGAAACTCAGGTATCGCGGCACGAATAACCTTGAGAGTGCCGGTAAACCCTAAGCGCAGAGGAGAAATACCTGCTTGTTGTGCAGCTTGGCACATTAGAGAGCGTACTGCCCAGTGTCCTAAGAGCCAACCATAAACAACTTGTCCAACTTCACGAGGATTAAGCGAGCGGATAGGCGTTTTGCGACCATTAAGATGGGTTTTTAACTCATCAATTGTGTTTTCGACTTCCCAACGTTGATGGTATTCACGAGCTAGGACTAAAGCCGGGTAAAGTTGATGGTTTAGAAGACTGGTAATAAGACGGTAAGTTTTTTGTTCTGGTTCTGTTTCAATTGTGTACTCAATGACGCGTAACAAAATTTTGCTAAAACCCTTTTTCTTAGACTTACCATCAGGATAAATCCAGGCAAGATATGAGCCATCGTCTAGAATTTGTTCTGGTACAAACTTAACATTGGCAGGAACTCTTCCTAAAAAATGACATCCTTGCTTTTGAGTTGCCTGCACCATATTGTAAGAATGCAATCCTCTATCCCACATTAATAACATCCCTGATGTTACCGAACGCAGCAGTTTCTTTACCCTGACTCGCTCTCCTATACGATAAGGACACATCAGGGCATCTACAATTAACTGTGTCCCTGCTTCAACTAATAACACCAGTCGAATTTTGGGAAATGCCGCTCTTGTTCCTTTTGGGCTTCCGGGATATCCAAAGACTTTGGCATTTGCTGGAGTATCTGGTACGTCTAATACTGTTCCATCTGCTGCCATCACTCTTAACCCAAATAGAAATGCTCCTGGAGTTTCGGCTGTTGCTAATGGACGTACTAGCAGATGAAATAACTGACTCATCGTTTGGCATCCCAATCTCTGTCTCGCTTCTGTGATTGATGATGGGCTTGGTACACGCCAATACTGCCCTAATTTTAGCCACTGCGTTCTTAGTCCTTTCACCAGGTTTTTTAAAACTGTTCGCATTGAATCCGATGACCATATACTCATCGCAATCACCATACAGACCACTAAGTGTGATGGCAGTTTCCGCTTGCGTGTCTCTCTACTGTCTGTTTGCCCTAATACTTGCTCAATGGCTTCTGCTGGTATTGCTGTTTCTATCGCTTTTAGCACTTCTCCCGATTCTATAAAAAGTGATTCCAGCGAAAATTCTTTGAGTTGCATTAGCCGCGCAAGTTTTAACTACAACTCTCAATCTACCTATTTTTGGTCTTAACCGAAAAGTATTGATTCCACTCTGATTCAGGCTCGTCAATATTTAGATGCGTTTGCCCTGGATACGTTCCAGGCTATCAACTAATAGCCTAAAATTAGTTAATACTTCTTGAACAAATAGTAAATCACTTTCATTATTTGAGCAGGGTTTTAATAAACTGGAGGGTAAAATATCTCGCAAGATTGGTATCCAGTCGTGAAATGTATCATTAGCTTCTGTTTTGGAAACACCAAATAACATTCCTAATACTTGAAATGTTGGCATTTGTCTTAAATAAAACAGGCAGAAACAGACTTGTTCTTGGATTGATAACAATTCTTTGCGACCTCCCCCAGCCGCATTAATTCTTATCTTTCGGCTTTGGAGTTCAATTTTAATTTCCTGGTACCGTTTTATGGCGCAATTTAATAAAGATTCTAATTGTTCATAACTAATCCCTAGAATTTGTTTTGTTCTATGAGGATACTTTTGGATATAATCAAAAACCATAACTTATTGCGAAAAATGGTAGATAATTAATTCAGCATTTTACCATTTTTCTTTTCCTCGGTTAATATTTCGGATAAGTCTATTACTGCTTGGACAAAAGTCCGCTCCTGAAGCGGACTTGCCGTCACGCTCACGTGAATTAGACCAGATTCTTCGTTTAGCGGCTTAAAGCAATAGTTGCAACTTTTTGATAGTTAGCCCAGGAGTTTCATTTCTGGGTCAATTTCTGCAAAAGTATAGTAACACAGTTACTTGTATCGGTGATGGACATGATGGTATTTGAAATATTGTCGACCAACTAGCCCCTGATGTATAACGTCGAGAAGTGCAAAATTTGTTCCATTTGATAGAAAACCTCCATAAAGTTGTGGGTTTACAAAAACGCTTGAAACTCTTCCCATGCTCTACTATGGAAAGGTCAAGTTGAGGCTACTATTGCCCTATTCACTGATTGTAAGGGTAAACAAGCACAAAACTTTTGCCGTTATCTTAATAAACATCGCGTTCGCATTATTAACTACGAATATCATCAAGCTGAACAGATTTGTTCAATTGGTTCTGGTTCGGTTGAATCTGCCGTTAAACAGATTGACCGTTGAACAAAGATTTCTGGGGCACAATGGAAACGAGAAAATGTCTCTCAAGTCCTGGCTCATCGCTCTGCTTACCTCAATGGATTATTGTCAGTTTGAGCCACTTCAAAAACTGAGATGCTCCCCTAAGATTTATTGCTTGTTGACTTCCTTAACGTTTCTTCAAAGCTTTGACGATCGCTGCTCCTTCCAACCGCTTTTGAAAGTCTTCTGGAAGCTCATACAAGTTATTCCAAGTCACATCCTGTTTCAAGTTTTGCTCATGCCCTCTTTGTTCCAATCCCTGAATGTCCTCTTGGTTCAAAAATTCTTCATGTAACTTCTCACGAGTTTCTGTAATATTTTTAACTGTGCCTTGTTTAGCCATCTCTTGAAGTTTCTTAGTTATATACTCCTCTGATTTATCGTTCAGATATTTTTTCAACACATCATTATAGACGTTTTGAACTGCATTATCTTTCTTCTTATCACCATTCAAACCTATACTTGAGAATATAGATTCTTTGTCTCTAGCTGCTTCTGGATCTATTTCTGAATTTATCCCATTATTAATTAGATTAACAACATCTACGGCAAATTTTTTATTAGCTGCTTCTTTGTTTTTTGTACTCTTACTAGTATCAAATATTCCCTCTTGGCTGCCTGCTTGAGATTCAGCCCTGTCACGCATATACTGCTTAAATTTTCTAGTTCCCCATAGTCCGATTTGAATGGCTCCAACAGCTCCACCTATGGCAGTAGCAGTGACAAGTCCTGGAGCACCGAGTCTTGAAAACCCTGCAACACCAGCAGCTACCTTTAAACCACCAAGAACAAGGTCTATGCCTCCACTCGTCATTTTCTTTTTCTGCTTTTCTTTGAGTCTATCTAGTGTTTCGCCATGTTCTCCTGAACTTTTAGACTTGATTTCATCTAGTCGTTTGTTATTGTTTTGAGCCTTTGCAAGTTTAGCGACGCCTTGAACAGACTCTGAAACACCCCCCACTGCATTAGCCATAGGAGCAGTAAGACCGCCAGAGTATATCTTGACTGCATTTGCTGTTGCTTTTGTTGCATTTGATGCTGTACGCAGATGCTGTACTAAGCTTGAGGCATCTTTAACTGCACCTGCTGCTGATTGTACCGTGTCTGCAACGTTCTTAAAACCCCTACCCCAAGATTTGTAATCGCCAAGCCTATTTTCTTTGTAAGCCTTAACACCAGCATCAGTATGAATGATCAACTTGGGTATGGTTGTTAAAACACCTCCCACCGTCTTACCGATATCGGTAGGTAGCGAAGTACCTGCTATAGTACCTCCTTGTTTAGCAGCTGCTAAGGCCCCTAAATTAGCAGAACCAGTTTGACGGAGGTTTTTGCCACCTTGTACTCCTTGGTTTATTGATATTGTGCTGTATGTGATAGCTTGAGTCATCTCACCAAGAGAATTAGAAGCAATAGCAATTCTTTCGTGAGCTTTCTTCTTTTTATCTTTCAATACCGCTTTGAGTTGCTTGGCAGAATCGGCAAATAGAAGCAAGCCACTAGCAGCTTTAAAGTTATCCCTAGTCATGTCTATTACAGATGAATCATCTTTAAAGGTTGGGTAGCTATATCCTTGGGCGCTACTATTGGCGTCAAGATTCTGCCCCAACACTTGATTGTCAACAGTTAATTCTCCCGATGGTTGCCCTAGAATTCCAGTTGCATCTGCCCAAGCCTCATATTGCCTTATTCCTGTTGCTACTTGCTTCCTATCTTGTTGTCCTGTATTCTTTTGAGTCTCTTCGGTAGGCTTATCAGTTACAGTATTAACTGCTTTATAGGGTTCAGTCTCAGATTGCTGCTCATTGAGTGCTGTCTGTAGCTGCTGTATGAGCGCGTCCATAATCTCAGGTCGGTGTCGCTGCTGCTGATGCAACTGTAAAAGTCGCTGTTGTCTTGGTGCACGATCCATATTTAGCAGCTGTTGTACTTCTTGCTCTATTTGTGGTGGCGATAGAGGTGGTGGATAATTGGGAGTTTGCTGTAGTAGGTTCTTGGGTGGTCTTTCTAGTGGCTGCTGTTCTTGCTCTGGCACTTGTATTGACTCTGGCGCTTGTAAGGATTGTTGATGTTCTTGGACTAATCTCAGCGGTTTCAAACCTCCTGAGAGTCGTTGCTGGTTCCCTGTTTGAGGTACTCGTGTTGAGAGTCGTTGCTTTTGCTTTTGTTCTTGGACTAATCTCAGCGGTTTCAAACCTGCTGAGAGTTGTTGCTCCTGTGTTGGAGGTGTTTGTGTTGAGAGTCGTTGCTTTTGCTTTTGTTCTTGGACTAATCTCAGCGGTTTTAAACCTGCTGAGAGTTGTTGCTCCTGTGTTGGAGGTGTTTGTGTTTGTGCTGGCTTTTGCTGAGATTGCACAGCAGACGCTACAGCCTCAGCTTGTTCTATGTCCGTCTCAGCTTTGTTAAGTTTCTGTTCAATTATTTGCTCTACTTCACTTTGAGTAGATGGCTGAGGTTCTTGTCTCTC
This sequence comes from Nostoc indistinguendum CM1-VF10, assembly GCA_019359215.1. Taxonomy (GTDB): domain Bacteria; phylum Cyanobacteriota; class Cyanobacteriia; order Cyanobacteriales; family Nostocaceae; genus Nostoc; species Nostoc indistinguendum. Next base: position 9,705 of record JAHHHS010000177.1, read on the forward strand.
ACTTCGGGAACTAGAAGAAGCCTCTGGTTGTTCAGTAGTTAAATTTTCTGGTGGAGGCGACCCTCCCTGCTCTTGCCCCTCAGAGGACATTACCATTTGTTGGGCTATTGGAGCAAGCACACTATCTTTTTCATTGGCTACTTCGGCTAATTCTTGTGGTCTTGCATTACGCATCTCACTTTCTATGATATGATTACTAGCTTCTTTTGAAGATTTTTTTATATCGTCAACATTAAAATCATCTTCACTTAAATTTCCAGATGCCTGATCATCCTTTTGGGACGATTGCTGTGGTTCCTTGGCTATTTCGGCTAATTCTTGTGGATTGGTATTGCGCAACTCACTCTGTGAGATAAAATTACGAACTTCTTCCAAATATTTTTCTACATCCTCAACATCAAAGTCATCTTCACTTAAATTTCCAGATGCTTGATCATCCTTTTGGGACGATCTAGGAAATATGGGGATCTGACCCAAATTGAATTCTTGCTGCTTTGCTTGTTCTGGTGGCTTGGCCGACTTCTGATTGTGTGAACCATCCCCTACGAAAGGATGAGATATCACTTGAATCGGCTTTGGGATGGTAGCTTCTTGAATGGATTTTTTGCTGGAAGATTTTGTCGTTTGTAAAGATTCCATCTGTTATATTTCTCCTTTATTAGAATTTAAAGTTTTTTGTTGTAGTTTTTCTAAAAGATTTCTTGTTGGACTGATATGCAACCCTGTTGTTTTCATAGATTCGTTTTTGCTAGCCTGCAAAATATGCTTCATACTTAGTGACTCATCAGCATTTGCGGCTATAAAAGCTGCGTTCAAAGCAATACTACAGATACTGCCTCCTGTAAGTTCCAGTTGAGCTAGCTTGTCGAAATCTAGCCCTTGAGTTGGCGTTTGATTGGGGATAACACGCTGCCAAATCTCTGCTCTTTGCTGAACATTTGGCAAGGGAAATTGTACAACAAAGCTGAGGCGGCGTAAAAAAGCTTTGTTAATTGCATTTAAGTTAGTAGTTAAAATGGACAAACCACGGTAGGATTCTATTTGCTGCAACAAGTAACTAACTTCCAGATTTGCATAGCGATCATAGCTATCTTTTACTTCTAAGCACTTGCTAAACAGAGCATCTGCTTCATCAAATAATAAAATCACGCCACCACTTTTGGCTGCATCAAATACTCGTCGCAGATTCTTTTCGGTTTCGCCAATATATTTGCTAATAATTAAACTGAGATCGATGCGGTAAAGATCTAGTCGCAACTCTTTGGCTAATAACTTAGATGCTGTTGTCTTGCCTGTACCACTAGCCCCGTAAAATAAGGCACTGAGCCCCATACCTCGGCTATTTTTGCTGCCAAATCCCCAACTGTTATATACTTTAGACCGTTGCGTTACATGAGCGACAATTTCATGCAGAATTTGCTTTTGTTGTTCTGGTAGTACTAAGTCATTCCAAATGCTAGATGGTTCAATTCGTTGAGCTAATTCATCTAGATGCGGACGTGCCTGGTTCCGGCAAATATCCCAGAGATAGAGATGGGGAAATTTCAAAGCTATATCTTGTTCTGTTTGTGTGTCGCTTTGCTGTTCTATTTTTTTGACTAGACTTTTTACTTTCAAACAAGCAGTTTGTATGTCTGTAGGACTGAGGCTGAAATGAGATACTAAAGCTTCTAACTGTCCTTGAAAGCTAGGTGCCATATCTGCTAAGGCATTTTGCCAAATTAGCTGCTGTTCCTCGGATGTGGGTTGATGCACGTCGAAAGTAATTAAAGGACGCTGCCTTTGACGACGGCGATTGCGACTAGTAATAATTAAAGGACAATTAATACTTTCGATGAAGCGCACAATTACACTTTCACGGCTGGCTTCGGTTGTTTCTAGTTCATCACAATCTAATAACAACACGCGATCGCTTAACATCCATTCTCGTTCACACAAACACTTGACTAAATTTAATTGGTTAGTTTCGGTAGGGAGCGCTTGAGCTGAGACAGCATATAAGTTTAACCCTAAAAGGGTACAAGTAACTGAGGCGATAGCTAATTTACTCCTTACTTCTGCACCACATAACTGTAAAATCGGCAATATTTCTGTCTCATTTAATGCCTGCAACCAAATATCTGCCAACTGCTGTACTACTTGTTGATGAGACGATACCAAATCATCTGCTATTGGCACAGGTACACCAATGTCCGTTAAGCGCTCATCCAAATGTTGCACTCCCATCAAATGGTGCAATATGCGTTGATCAATCCGCAATGGGCTGGTAGTAAGACTGTTTCCCGGTTCAATTTCAATTAATCGCCATCGGCGTATTGGAGCGTCAGGCATTAGCGCACTCCAATCTGGTTGTGCTAACACTTCCAACGCCAAGCTGAAAGTAGGATAGTCTTGCTGATTATTGCCTTGAGCCTCGCTCAACAGTGATGACCAACTGCGTTCCAATTCTCTACCTGCACATAACAGTAATATATTGCGCTCAAACAAAGACAAATCTAATATCTCGCACAACTGTTCTAACGCCGATGACCATTCTTCACTTGGCTGTGTTACCAGATGATGAAAATAATCCCCATCTACTTCAAAGGTTGGAGAACTAGCTTGTAATTTTCTACTTTGTTTCCATGTGTCTATTTTTTCCTGATCTAAAATCCCTTGTGCTTGTTGGTTATGATTTTCTATGACTTCCTGTATATGCTTAATTTCTCTCATCAGATAAGACTGATTAGCTTCTAACCAATTGTCAGTTATTTCAGTAGTTGATAGTTTAGTTGACATAATTAATGAAAATGTTTCTTTAAAATTTACTGATAGAAGTTAACACTTGGTTTAAAGAGTGGCTCCAATTAAGTTCATGCTAGTTCAATCCCCATGTGCATGAATAGCGATTCCAAAAACCCCTCGGCAAGCCTCCTGGTAAATGAAACACCGATTGAATCGTTCCCATAGTGGCGATTGCCACCTCAGAGTAATAATTCGATGCTCCCTTTTTCCCCGTTTTCTGCTGATTGCGCCACTGCTCGATGACTTCTTCATTCACAAGCGAAAGTTATACTGCCTCGTTGCTTTAGGGAAGCATCATAGGCGTTCCAATTCTTAACTTTGTACTGGGCTTTCGTCTTCATCTTTGGGCTAGGCGGCTAGAAAACAGGCGGTAGGTAAAATTTACCATTTTGCCTATTCACGCAACAACGCCTTGTATGACTAGAGTTTTGGGACATGGACATCACCGAATCATTGATGGACGTTAATTTCCAAAGGACAGGCTCAAACGACCGCTACGCTAGAATGTGCGTAAATCGGTAGGTAAGCTCATAATAGGGTGGGTAATGAAGCATGAAAACAGACAAAGGTCGGGTTTCAAATCCCAAAAGGCAGTTCCTTAAAAAAGTGGCTTGTCTCAGAAATTTGTTCAGCCATACAACGCTTCCGGCTATTATGCAATATAGTTTTCTTCTTGCCCCTCTGCTATCATCGCTTTCAGCTTTTAGGATGTACCTCATAGCTGCCGGAAGTGTAAACAGGAACTACGCTGGACAGATTACCGTTTCACTAATTTCCAACATATTGAGAGATGGTGGGAGATTATTTTTAGTGTTTATACAATGATTAGTTTTAATTCTCCAGTCTTCTTAGGCTTAAATCAATCTTGTCAACTTGAGACTGAAGCACAAGAAAATAGCGATATTGATTTTTCTAATGATCCACAATGTAACCATGAATCCGGATGGAAGAATACTTTAAATAATCGGTTCTTCAGTACTTACTATGCTAAATTATTAGTTAAAAACTGAAAACGATATTAAAATTGTATTAAAAGATCACTAAAAGCATTGCAATCATTGACATAGAATAAATATTTGTTGTTAACTGTAAATTCAATCAGATTATTTTTTAGTAAATTTACGGTCATGATCAATAAAAATGATATAAAAATCCTCACAGAGCTTCTTGATTTAGACGACATGAAAGTAATATCACATCGTCTTTATGAGGGAATTGGAATAATTTTAAAAACTGAATCGAAAAAATTAGATGCTAATTG
>JAHHHS010000178.1 GCA_019359215.1 Nostoc indistinguendum CM1-VF10
TGGTCATCTCAAGTTTTTGGTCAGTCCATGCTCTCAAAAAGAAAAACTGTATTTTCGACCTCAATCGACGACACAATAATTGTATGAAGTTTTTTGAGCAATTTCCCTACAAAATCAACACCCTAGCAAGAGGGTATATGTTCAGCCATTCTTTTCTCAAGAACAGCTTCTCTTCTCCCCCTGCTCCCTCTGCCTGCCTCAACCAAAAAATTCCTTAACCGAACGGTATTGGGAGGATTTCCCAACGCCCGTCATCGGTGATGATAAGTTTGGCTTGTAATGAGGGTATAGCTATATCGTTTGTAGCAGACACACCTTGCAAGCAATAGTTTATTGGTTCACTACCTGAAGGAACGCTTTCTCACGCCATCCATTCAGTCCACTGCGGGGCATCTGTCACCAATTGAGCAAACTTGTCCGGGTCAAGATCCTCAAACTCCAGCATCACGCCGCAACGCTCATCATTTGTTAGCGTACTGAGCAATTCTTTAACTTTCACTCTTGCATAAAAGCTAAGTTTACAATTACTTTAAGTATTTACACGCAAAGTTTATTCTTTCTTTTTGAAAAATAATTAATACTATAGTTTGACGGGAGCAAATTACTAACTAGTGTTCAGCAAACAAACGCTGTTCTGTTATAAGGACAAATAATTATGGTTCAGTCTCAAAAGATTCATCTTGGTCCGGCATTACTGGTATCTGTATCTGATACTCACAAAACTGTTTGTGCAACGGAACTGCGGCCTTGGGGTTCTTTCACTATTCTGGAAGAAAAGCCAGGCTACAAGATTAAAAGGATTGAAGTCTTGCCTGGTCATCGCCTGAGCTTGCAAATGCACTACCACCGTAGCGAACACTGGATTGTTGTTTCTGGTACAGCAAAAGTCACTTGCGCTGATCAAGAACTACTGCTGACTAATAATCAATCTACTTATTTACCTCAATGTACGAATCATCGTCTAGAAAATCCTGGTGTGGTTCCCTTAGTCTTAATTGAAGTTCAAAATGGAGAATATTTAGGAGAAGATGACATTGTTCGATTTCAAGACGATTACGCCCGTACTAAGTTTTAGTACAGTGCGGCGGAAATAAAACAACCATTATTGTGGGAAACTAATACAAGCAGGTAAAAAGCTGTTTTGGAAAACAACGAAAGGAATAAGAGCGTGGCACAATTAGTTCCAAAAGCATTGATTTTGAGCGAGAGTGAGCAGAACTAACTGCAACAGTTGATAAATAAACACAATACATCTTAACAGATAGCACTGCGAGCAAAAATAATTCTACTGGCAGGCGTTGAAAAAAATAATCGTGATAATAGCCATCCAACACATAAAAATGTATTTCATTACACTTTTAAACATTGTTCTTGGCGAAATCTTATTGAAATTTGGTTTAGTATTTTAGCGCTCTTCCATAAGTCTTGGAAAAAGCAATCGCTGCAAGGCTTACGGGCTTCGGTTTCCAAGTTTTAGCTATATTTTTGAATTTCTATTAGAAAATAAAGTCTCAAACCCTGATTGGATCATAGTTTTAATTTTCTGCTTCAATTATTGTTTTCCGAGAGTGATGAAAGAGCGTTAGTTCGTAAGTTACTAAGAAGAGCGAATTTAAAAAGTAAAGATGATGTCAAAACTAAAAGTGTTGGCTGTTTAATGGCTGTTTTATTTCCGCCGTGTTGTACTAGTTTCTTCACTCATTGACCATTTTTGGAATTCAAAATTCAAAATTCAAAATTTAAAATGAAGAATAGAATAATTTTGAATTAATTAATTCTGGGTACAAGCCCCCACTGATTCAAAGAATCAGTGGTCTACAAGACGCGACGCTCCTGCGTCGCTAACGCTTCGCTAACGCTTCGCTATCGCGGACTCGCTACCGCTACGCTATCAGTGGCAGGTTTCAAGCCCCCACTGATTGTCTTTAATTTTGAATTGATAATTTTGAATTTTGAATTCTCCGAAGGGGTTGACATCTATTGGCTTTTAGTCTGCGATTACCCCGTGATCGATTACGAAATATACAAAGCGCAGATATATAAGGAATTAAAATTTCATGAAGGATAGTAATGGTTTAAAGATGTGATGAAGACAACTCAGTAAGTATTGCCGACTCTAAGTCTATGTGATTTCATAGAGATAAGAAATACATCACGCAAGTTTCGCTTTCACTGACAGTATTTTCCATAAATTACTGAGACTAAAAGTAAAGCAATTGCTCTGATTTAAGGCTATTATTACGAGCCTCAAACTACAATGATTGGTTTTAAATCTCAATTACTCAATGCAACTTTAGCTGTTGCTGCTGCAATCCCTTTACCTACTGCTGGCTTGTTTACCTCTGCTTGTTATTCTCTAAACCGTTGATTCATATACCACATCTTACAAGCTGATGGTTTAATTAAAGATAAAAAAAGCACAAAGCTAATGATATTACTCTAATTAGATGGAATCGGAGGTGAGCAAATATGATCATGAAATTATTATCTAAAAGAATTATTACATGACTTTTTTATTTGGTCAGTATGTACTATCCCGGACAGCAGCAATGTTGTTGGCTAAAAGAAATATTGGTTGAAGTAAAATGAACTACAATGACTGAAATTGGCCTGATGATGACGGGCGTGTTAGCAATAAAACAAGCATCTGGAGCCAATCTGCCACAGCAGCAATTAGTTCAGATGGAGAATGACGTAAACCAGTCAAAACAGAGTCGGTTAGAGATAACTGCTCAAGTCACACCACCTGAATTTATGCAGACAGATGGCATTTCTCAGCCTTCTCCCACAGCGAACGCACCAGAGAAAGAACATATACTTAAGAAAATCGGCAAAAAGAATCAGTTCTTAGCTTCTTCTAAGCTAGGTGGGTCTAATCAGTATTCTGAGTCTAGAAGTAAAGTTGGTGCAAAGCCTACACGACGGTTCCAGAAGTTTAGTAGCCAGCCTATACCGGCTCTTTATTTCGGCAGCTCTGGTGTTGCTGTCAGAGTCTTACAACGGCTGTTAGTGTCTAACGGTTATGCCGTTGGAGTGGATGGGATTTATGGCGCACTGACAGAGACAGCAGTCAAAGCTTTTCAAAATCAGCAGAATTTAGCAACGGATGGAATAGTTGGTCAACGAACTTGGCGGGCATTGACAATTTAGTTAGAAGTACAATACCTTTGCCAAAAAAAAAGTATGAAGAGGGAGGGCTGATGTAGTAGAGTTATGGTCTTCCAAAACGACAGCTCAAAAGCTACATACAGCCCATGTTCGACATACTAGCATTAGGCTCATAGCATTTTATTTCTTGGATCTGCCCTAATTAATAAATTGACTCCAAGCTATAGCCACGCTGACTTATTTCTCAAACGTGCGATTACCCAAATGTACTGTAGCACCGCTCTCATGAAGGCGGCTTTCTCTCTAACGCCTCATTCAAGGCGTAGACATCTTCAATTTTAACGGAACAACACAAAGCGTCGCTTTTTCTAGCTAATAAATCACGCCATCCATTCAGTCCACTGTGGGGCATCTGTCACCAATTGAGCAAACTTCTCTGGGTCAAGATCCTCAAACTCCAGCATCACACCGCAACGCTCATCATTTGTTAGCGTACTGAGTAATTCTTTAACTGATTCTACACCGTACTCAACCCGTTCAATCGCCAGCCGGGCATAATATTTAACCCGCTCCCACCAAGAATTACTGAGTCCTGCCTCTGTGTCCATACCCCCCCGATTATTATCTCCACTTTCATTAAAGGTGGGTGTGGACGGAGGATTAATCCCATACTGAGCCTGCATTATAGCCGCATAAGCCGTGTTTCGTTCTTGCTCCTGATGCCGCTTTATTTCCTTCTCCTCTTTCTGCCTCTGCCGATAATCCAGCACCTTTTGGGCAAACTCAACATCCTCAGTATTTAGCCGATAATACCGAACCCTTTGACCGTCCTCCAGTGGTCGCCGTGACTCAGTAGACAATCCGAGTTGTGAAAGATACTGACCTAAAATCCACAAAGCAGACTCCGATAGCGGAATGGTCAGATTAAGAATGCCTTTAACGTGAGATGCATTGCGTTTTGAGAAGTCAGCCAAAGCCTGAATTATCGCCTCGTCCCCTTTAATCTCAACCCCAGCCATCAGATCCACTAGCACAGCCCTGAGTCCAAGCCGATGACGCATTAACCACGCGGTAGAATGATTACTCCAGTCTGTGCAAATAGCCAAGCGATCGCGTTCTGATTTATCCCGCTCTACAACCACAGTCGGCGGTGAAACACATTCCCGCTCCTGCTCATCAATAATCATTTCCCCAGGCGCTGCCAATATCGCTTCAAGTGCAACAATCTTTTTAATTAAGCGTCCCCCGTCATCTTGCTCAACCAGTTCAGGGGTAACGCTCATTCCATAAGTGTCCTGTATGCGGAATTTCTCACACTCCAAAACTTCCTCCGGTTTGAGATAATCCTGATGCTGCCTACTCGTATAAGTTCTTCTATCAATATCTTTGGCATTGGCAACTTTACGGTAATGCTCCTCATCGATGGCAATACCAGCCGCCTTCATCCACCGCAAAGTCGCTTCATCACCACCGTCGCCCAAAGGAATAATCGTATTCCCCATTTCCTCCAATAGCTCACGCAAATCAGCCCGAAGATTATTGATCGACCAATTGCGCTGTGCTTCAATTTGGCAAGAGGCATCTAATGCCCAATCCTTCTCAGCCCCACGTTTGCCCGTTTCTCGGTTAATGCGAATTAAAAACGCTGTCATCTCGTTTTTCTGAAGAATCTTTTCTTTGATGCGACGGGCATTGGTTTCGGCGTAACCAAATGGAGGACGAGGAGCCACCCAAACATACATGGGTACATTGGGACGATACCGCCATAATTGCTGGGCGCATTCTGTAGCCGACTGGCTTACAGCGTGAAACACACCAAATACGGCATCAAAATGATAGCTGGAAATGTCAACCCCTGTAGCGAGACTGGGAGTAATTAAAAAAGCGTCAATATCCTTAATGGCAATGTTAATCTCCCTGATGAAAATCACATTCTCTTCACTGCCACTGTTTTCCGAGTGAATAGCCCACACCCTTAGCTTGCGGTCTTCGGCTGATTCGGGTGTTTCGTCGTTATCATCAATTGCTGAACCATCATTGAGCGCTCTCTCTAGTTTTTTGATAAACCGCTTGCTGTCACTGACCATCATCAACTTTTTACCCAACATGAGTTGAGCGTGGAACTCAGCAACGATTGCACTACTGTTTTTCCCCTCGTACCAATAAACTTGACGACCACCGGAACGATATTCATTTTTGATGATGTAGGGTTTTTCGCCAGCCGGTCGCATTCGCATGAAAAATTCTATAGTCAAATCATCCAAGTGGGCATCTGCCAACACTACCAATTTGGCATTGTAAACCAGATACTCCAGCACTTCCAGAATAGCCCCCCGGTGTTCCTTGCAGGTCTTTGATTTGAGCAAGTGAGCGAGGTACTGGCAGGCTTCATCTATAAATAAGATGTCATAAGCCTGTAAATCGTTCGCCATTTTATACAGCGAGTCTACGGTAATGCTGAGAGCTTTCGCTTTAGCCCAGTCACCGCAAGAAATCGCAGAGTACATTGCTGTTTGCAAGCGATCGCTGAGATTCTTGAGCAGGGTAACGCGATGCCCGTTATTCAAAAAGCTGAGTTGGGGGTTATCTCTTCTGATCATTGCCAAGATTTCAGTCTTGCCAGTACCCATGTCGGAAGCTAAACCCACTAACCCAGATTGAGGCAGGGAGCGGATGACTGTGGAGAGATAACGAGTATTGACTATCACATTGGGTTTGAATTTGCGAAGCCCCCTGGCGCGATTCACAAAAAATCTTTGGTTTAACTCGCTGATTCTCAAGGCATCAGCAATCATGGTGGACACTGCTTTATCAGCTTTTTTCCCCAGTGCCACAACCCAATCATCAATTCCTTTTTCTGGTCCTGGCAGTAGCGCTACTTCGCATTGACAGGCAAGTTGGAGAATGACTTGACAGGTGCGGCGAGTAGCAGCAAAAACCTGCTGTTTGGTTTTGGGTTTGGTTTCGTAGTCGAAAAGGATAACGAATTTGCGACCCTTTTGCGCCATTGGGACTAAATCAGGATGCAGGTATTCTAAGTCTTCCTTGCCCACGCGACCGTTCCAGATTCCAGGGAGGGCGATCGCTACATATCCCAAAGTCAACAAGCAACCTGCCTTTTTTTCTCCTTCCGAAAGAAATACAGGGATTTCGGGGTGAGCCATAACCCAAGCCCAAAAACCCAGTGCTTCACCAACATCTGTAACGGTGATTAGTTCTGGCATCGGCACGTCATACCGCAGGGCTATCAACCGCCAAATGTGCAGAGGGACTCTCAGGTAGGTGACTCGGTTGGGAGTTTTGGGGGGTGACTCGTATTTAACGGGCTTTTGCGTTTGCTCAAGGGTTGTCTTGTCCCATTCGAGTCTTGGGTAATCAGGTTTCATCCGTCCCCAGTCCATCGGTAGCCAATCTTTAAGCGGGTCAAGTCCACTAACCCACCATGCACCCGACTCTGCGTGGGCATATCTTTTCAAGTACCCGTCGCGCAGTCGCCCATCGTTGCGTCTGGCAGTTTGGGGGAGAGCGTATAAAAGGTATTCGTATACTTCTGAACCACTTAGAGAGCGGACATTTAGTGCAGTGAGTTTGGGGTCAACAGCAGAATTGACTACCCATTCATGCCAGTGGTTGGGAGCTAATTCACTGTTCGGATTCTGATGTGTATCAATTGTGTGGCTCAAATGAACAGCATCATTTTGGTTCGAGGAGTTACGTAAATTTAGATAATGCTTTGGTAATTCATAATGAGAATTGATGAAGTGATTTTTAGGTACAGTTTTGAAATCAGTTTGTTTTTTGAAAACTTCTTTTGAGGTTGGTTCAGAAGTATTGGGTATTTTAGGTAAGCCATAATTAGGATCTAATAACCGACGACGTTTTGCTTCTCCCATGATTTGACTCCTTTTTGAGGGAATAAGATAGTACAAAAGAACTAATAAGCTGTGATTGTAGATGACTATTAAAAAATCAATTGCACGAAAAATTGATGCTGTCAGCCAGTGAATCTGATATAGAATCAGGGTTGACAGCTTTTTTGAAGTGCTGTTGTTTATCTGCTCAGATTGAAAAAATCAGAATTATCTGCTTTTGGCTGTGTGCGGTCGGAATGTCAGATTAATACGTGTGCTAACAACTTTGTTGGTTTTGGGGACTTGATGCAGATGTGTAGACTGACAGCCAGGGTGCATCACAAGCAAGCTCCCGTGTTCCAGCCAGAAGTCCGTTGGTCTGCCGCCGATGGGTTTGATCTGGAATTTGCGACATGAACCCAGGCTTATGGAAGCGATTGCTGGATTAAATCCCATCGATGGTTCATTGTCGGAATGCCAGCCAATTGAATCCTGTCCACTGCGGTACTGATTGCCGATGACAATGCGGAACTTATATCCAGTCAACGCAGTGATTGTGTCCCGTAACTTAGCCAGATTGTCTGTCCAAGTCACTGGTTTCAAAAACACGCACTTTGAGTAAAGGTAATCACATCCGGCATCACCATAAATGCACTCAAGGCGCGGGACGGGCAGAGTTTTACCCAACATTCTGATTTGATTTTGCTGCCACTCCAGTTTCAGACAGTGTTGGTAGAGTTCGTTTGCTTGTTCAAGACTTAAGAAATCGTGGTAGTAAGTGACTGGTAAAACTGGGGTTGATTCAGAGAAAAGTGTAAGTTGTTGCATGATAGTTTTGTCCTACTATTGAACGTGTAGCGAAGACAATTACAGTTAGTTTTGTTCAGCTTTAAAAACCTCAATCAACACGCTTTCTGGATATAAACCAACTTTTCCGAAACGTGGGTCATGAATGCGTTCTATTTCTATTCCTTGTTTTCGGCACAAAGCACTTGCTTTTCTACCTTTAGCACCTGCTTCTTTTACAGATATTTCTAAACCCTGAAGATTAGCGAAACCAACAACACTACATTTATGTCCACATGGGGTATTTACTCTGTCTTGCTCAACTTCAACGGCTTTTAGTCGGTGCAAAATTTCGGTCTGTTGCTGCTGTTGGTGGAGTAAATGCTGTTCTTGCTCTGCCAGTTGTTGTGCTAAAGCTGCAAGTAACTGTACTTGAGTCATTGACTGCTGCTGTACAGGCTCTTGACTCATCACCACTTTCATTAAAGTTCTGTTAGCCCAAATGCGGAACTCGACAGAAACCCACTGCGCTAAATCAATGGCGATTTCTGGATGAATCCAAGTACCTTGAGAACTGCCATAGCCATCAACTTCGATGACAAGAGACGATATCGGGATTCCGATGTCGTTTGAAAGCGCTGTCCAGTAAGCTTTTGTGGACTTCCTTTCTTTGTAATGCCCCCAAGACTTGTTATTTGCATGGCACATCTGAGTTGCATTCACGTACCCAAGGGGAATGCTGTATTTACCTAACTGCCCAACTTCTGGCATTTGGTTAATATCTGAGTCACGCCATTTGTGTATCAACATAATTAACTCCCTGGTTATTGCTCAAACAGTGAAGAAAGAGGACTTGCAATCTAAGAAACTCAAGCATTCACGCGTACCAAACTTTTTTCACCAATCAGTGAGAAGCGATTCGATATAGTTCGTGATTGAGTTAAAGTTGGCAACATCAATTCAACAACGTAAAACCAAGAATTATTTACCAGCCCAATCCCCAGAATCAGCCGTTGTTTTGTTCCCTTATCGTGAGAACAGAGGATCACTCTTTCGCCCAGAACAAAAGTAGGTTTTTGCACAGTGATGACTTCTAATTCTCCAGTCCCGATGATTTGGTTCTGTGTAGCGTGGAGTATTTCATTGCGGCAATCAATTGAGTAAATCCAACATTCGTGTTTCCATTGCATACCGCAGCAATAACCAAATGTTCTCGTGGTTCTGAGGTATACTCTCTCCAGCAAATTAATTGCAACAGGTGGAATTGTTTGTCCCCAAGGTGGGGAGAGATACCAACTTGTTTTGAGTGCGTTAATATGTTCAATCATGCTTTTCTTCCCAATAAGTAATTAATGGCTTCAGAGTCAATAGAGGCAATACGCTTTTTTAGATGTTGTGGGGGATTGTCAAAAAAGTTTTTGAGATGCCATCTCCGAACTTGATAACGCTTAGAAGAACGGCGGCTAGTTTTCAACCAACCACGGCGCACCCAACCAGAAACGGTAGTGGAATGCACACACAGAACACGGGCGATTTCAGCACTACTATAGTTATCGAGAAAGGGGCTTGTAGAATAACCCAAAGCCCAAAGTCTAGTAGCGATAGCAATTGGAGTACGGAAATAGCCATGTCTTTTTAAGATTGAGGCTATTTGTTTAGGGTTATAAAGTTCAGCCTTAGCTTCAATGATTGCGAGTTCCTCATCAGTCCATTTTGTATGCATTTGATTCCCTCCTATATTTATGCAGATTTAGTAGAAGATTGTTCTGGTACAATTCGAGCGCTAATAGATTCAAAATCCACTTGGAAGATGTTCATATCTGTGGACATCTCTCCAGTGTTGTAGCGGTCTACTATGTGCTGCTTGATTGTGGATTGATTCAGCCCATCAGGGATATCGATGTGCGCTTCGCTCGTGATTTTTTCAACTACTGTAACGATGACTTTCATGGTTAATTCCTATTTGATTAATTGAGGATTCAGAAGTAAAAATATTCTGAATCCTGATTTCTGACTTTTGATTTACACTGCCCCAGTCTTTACCGCTTGTAACTCTTGCATCCATGCCCTAATTGCTACTAATTCATCAACACCGCTAGCAACAGCATCAACAACCTGATTTTGATACGAAGATTCGGCATGATTGGGATATTCACACTTGTTTGAAGCCCAAGCCAAACACATGGTTTTGATTAGTTCATTAATCTGACTAATATCAAGTAAACTTGGGCGGTCAACATCCTGGAATTGCAACCACTCTTTGACCAAATCAAGTGGATAATCAAGCAAGGTGCGAATATTTTTAACTCGCAAATCCTGTGGGTGTACTGGTTGAGGAACTACGCTAAGTTTTGGTGTGGCTGGAATAGCCGATGATGTGCCACCTAATAAAAATTGAATGTCACGAATGATAGTTGCACAATCAACATTTTTGCTCCATTCCCTTTCAATTTTGCTTTTAGTTACTGCATCGTAAAGATTGCAGAAAACTGTATTTTTTTCACCAGCAGTAGCAGCAATAATTAATGGCTTAGAAAAATCCTGTACACCTGATGCAGCTAGAAGAAAGCTTTTGGCAAAGTTTGTTTCAACACCAGTTCTTATGACATAAACTTGATCAGCGCTCACGACAATATCCAGCTTCAGATTGTCCTTTCCTTAAAATTCTTTAGTGGTCAATCGTAGCTCTGATAAGTACCCAGTTAATGCTCTTTGGGGAACTGGGGTGGTTTTCTCCCTGTCAATATCGTAGTTATACCACAGGTAAGATTCTCCACCTAACTCAGCATTTTTGACATATAAATAGATGGGTTCGGGAGGGTTGCATAAACCTAGTTTGATTTCAGTAACCATGTTCACCTCGACTAAAGTTCCATTGATTGGTGTTCTGTGTATAATGGGAATTCTGTAGCGGGAGAAGAACTTCCGTGCGTTCATCTGAAGTAATGGCATTCCTTTAGATGAACGCTTTTGTATTAGGCAGAAAGTTATCGATTCCGCTCTAACTCCCATTGCAGGTAGGTGAGCGCAGTTTGAGCATCTGCAATATTTAAATCAGGGCTATATCCCTCATCCAGCAGTTGTTTGTAGTCTGGGTGCGTAGCAATTTCAGATACCAGGGTTTGGGCTTGTTCAACTAACTGGTGGAGATGCGGATTAGACATTTCGATGCCAAGTCGGGAACATAAATCCTCCGCCTTAACACCAAAAGTCCCTGGCTCAATCTCCGTCTCTAACTCCTCAAGCAGAGATTGAAAATTTGGGTGTTCATCATTGATTTCAATCTCAATCAAATCTGCACTCTTTGTAACGATGGTTGCCCAATCAGGTAAAGTCTGTGCAATGGTCTTAGCGTAAAGTTTCATAATTGCTTCCTCTTCGATTAAGAGTTAAAATCCTCGGCAATCTCCAACAAAAAGCCGCGTGTTCTGTACTTGCACCAGTTCTTTATCCAGCAGAGTTTGAATGACCTTGGCGGAGAATTGGAATTGCAAACGGTGCAGAGAAACACAACCACCGCAAAGCCTAATCGAACGCAGCAAATGATTGGCTCTACGGTCAAAACTGTTTGTAGAATTAGCCATTTGTACTACCTCCAGTGATGGCTAATAATTGCTGTTGCCGGATTGCTATCTGCTGTTGATAAAAGTCAATCTCTGCGCGGATCTGTGAAAATAATTCCTGTGGGGAAAGCGGTTGGATTTGAGACTCTTGAAAATGGAATAGTTCCTCAGAGTTTTTACTAGGCATCAGCGCATAACGCCAGCCACCACCGAATTGTTCAGCCAATTCTGTACCAGAGGGATAGTAATAAAGCCCTAGAATCGTGCCTTGTTCTGTACGCTGTTCCAAAGCAAAGCGAGGGTAATCCCAGTGTTTGGGAATCGATATTGTGGGTTGCATATTGATTGGTGAATGAAGGGAAGTAATCAGTGAGCAGTTACCAGTTATCAGTTAACAGTGTCGAATCTTGATAACTGTTAACTGTTTACTGATAACTGTTTTAATTACGCTGTGACTAACTCCGTTCTCTCCAGCAGCCGTTGCAATTTATCGCCAGTTAGCTGTTTCTTTGGGTTGCTCTAAAAAACATTCATCAAAAATAGATTTACCATCAGTAGACACGTCCAGCATCGAAAGCGATTGAACTGCTGACATTGCAGAATCACAGGGTATGCGCTGGGTTTCGTCTGCTGCGCGTGTGAACCACCAGTCGCCGCCAGTTTGTCCTACTTCGCCTAATTTTTCGTCATTCTGATAAATCCCATCGTCGAGGATTTCAAAGCCGTACTTCTCGCATTCGTTGAAAATCTGCGCCATGACTTCGTTACCCGTGGTGCATGGTGTTACAAGTTGTTCCTGTACTGGCAGTGTGCCATCTTTGTAGTGAGTGCAGATGAAGCGATGACAGCGCATTACGGTGTTGGCACGAAATACTTCTTTGTCGTTGACCATAACTACCCAGCGTTGCGTTAAATGGTTGTCGTCATGGCTGATGCTGGCTATCAGTTTGTCATCAGCATAATATTCGTGATGGTCAAACGAGATTTCGACTATTCTGAGGGGTTCAGGAGCTATGGCTTGGGCTTGAGCAGTGATGAACCCGTCGAGTTTGGCTTGGGCTGTGGTTTGTTCGTCGGGGGCAGCAGTAGTGAGTTTCTGAATCTTGCTGGCTTGGAAATTAGCGATCGCACTAATCCAAGAATCTTTACAGCGTTTGTCGCTTACTTCGGCTGTGCAGGCGATTTCGCTGTAGATTTGCTTGAGTCGGGCAATAGATTTCAGTTGCTGGCGGAATTACGCGACCGCAAATTGTACCGTTCAACTCACAAAACCTTTGAAGAATATTGCAAGCAAAGGTTTGGTTACACGCGGATAGCAGCCAGCTACAAGATTGCCGCAGCGACAGTCATGGACAATTTGTTAACCAATGGTTTACAAAGAGAGGAAATAGCTACGGATGAATTACAGACTCCAAAAATGTTAACCAATGGTTTACAAATTCTGCCAAATAATGAACGTCTTGTACGCCCTTTGGCTTCTTTAGAGCCAGAAGTGCAAAGAGAAGCTTGGCAGAAGGCAGTAGACGAAGCGGGTGGTAAAGTTCCAAGTGGTAGGATTGTGAAGAATGTTGTGCAACGCATAATGGAGCGAACCAGAGTACCAAATACCTACCAAATTGGCGAAGTCTGCCAAATCCTTGCTAAGGATAATCCCGAACTCAGGGGTAAGGGCGGGTGCTGGGCGATTGTCAGCCAAGTAAATGAATTCAGTTGCAGCGTGAGAATGTGGGATGGCGAGTACGCCGTTGGGTTGCAGCACCTGAAGTCTTACGATTACTTACCTGCCGAGTGTGAGCAGATGCGGGAGATATGCGATCGCATTACACGGGTGTATTCGAGTGGGCTGGAGGAGTCGGTGCAGAGGTTTTTGGAGATGTTAGGGAAGCTGAATCGTGCTTATTTGACGGATTTAGAAGAGAAATTGTTGAGTTTGCTGGAAGCTGAAATTGCAAATTAACGTTTGTTAAATAATGTTTGACTGTCCTCCTCGTTACTTCCGGTTGAAATAGGCTATTTATGTAATGCTAAGGGGATTTACCAAGATGCCAAAAAAGAGCCAGAGCAATTCTTTGAGTAAGATTAAACAAGAAACCTCTGTTGGTTCGCGCATCTTTGAAGCACTTACAGAAGGGGAAATTTCCCAGCTACTGGATGAATTATTTGCGGTTTTATCCGACGAACAGCGAGTAACTGTGTTTGCTCAACTGCAAGGGAATACCCAGGAGACTTTAACTCAAATCATCGCTCCACCTCAAACAGTAGAACAGGTAAAAACAAGCAAAGCACAACCAACTTCTTTGG
>JAHHHS010000179.1 GCA_019359215.1 Nostoc indistinguendum CM1-VF10
CCAAAGAAGTTGGTTGTGCTTTGCTTGTTTTTACCTGTTCTACTGTTTGAGGTGGAGCGATGATTTGAGTTAAAGTCTCCTGGGTATTCCCTTGCAGTTGAGCAAACACAGTTACTCGCTGTTCGTCAGATAAAACCGCAAATAATTCATCCAGTAGCTGGGAAATTTCCCCTTCTGTAAGTGCTTCAAAGATGCGCGAACCAACAGAGGTTTCTTGTTTAATCTTACTCAAAGTATTGCTCTGGCTCTTTTTTGGCATCTTGGTAAATCCCCTTAGCATTACATAAATAGCCTATTTCAACGGGGAGTAACGAGGAGGACAGTCAAACATTATTTAACAAACGTTAATTTGCAATTTCAGCTTCCAGCAAACTCAACAATTTCTCTTCTAAAGCCGTCAAATAAGCCCGATTCAGCTTCCCCAACGACTCTAAAAATTTTTGCACCGACTCCTCCAGCCC
The DNA here is from genome assembly GCA_019359215.1 of Nostoc indistinguendum CM1-VF10. GTDB lineage: Bacteria > Cyanobacteriota > Cyanobacteriia > Cyanobacteriales > Nostocaceae > Nostoc > Nostoc indistinguendum. Next base: position 462 of record JAHHHS010000179.1, read on the forward strand.
ACTCGAATACACCCGATTGATGCGATCGCAAATCACCTGCATCTGCTCACACTCGGCAGGCAGGTAATTGTAAGATTTGAGGTGCTGCAACCCAACCGTATATTCTCCATCCCAGGTTCTGACGGTGCAACTGAATTCGCCCACATGGTTGACTATGCCCCAACACCCACCCTTGCCTCTGAGTTCTGGATTGTCTTTTGCAAGGATTTGGCATACTTCGCCTAACTGGTAAGCGTTGGGTACTTGGGTGCGTTCCATTATTTGCTGCACTACGTTTTTAACGATTCTAGCTGGTGGCACTTTACCCTGTGCCTGCTCCACCGCTTTTACCCACACCTCTTGCTGTTGTTCGGGTTCAAGCTTTGTCATTGGTCGAACTTGCCCCTCGCTGGTAGGCAAGATTTGTCGCTGATCGGAGTGGACTGTCGCAGGATCATCTTCAATTTCATTTTGTGTCCAATTTGGACACATTTTGATCAAATTATCTATAACTCCAGCAGCTCCAATTAATCTGTAAGGATGACGACGCTCAAACCCAAACCTGTCCTTGCAATACTCTTCAAAAGTTGAATGCGTGGATCGATACAGTCGGCGATCGCGCAATTCTGACAGTGCCTTCCCCGCCTCAAAAAACGCTCTTTCCACACGGCGCTCTAGATGCAGGCGATCGCGCTGTTCTTCTTCTGTCAACTCTGGAACTTCAACAGCAGTTACCGTAATTGTCGCTGAACCTGGATCTACTTGCTGGGAGATATCCTCATTTACAGAGTTAGCTGGTGAAGTCGAATTGGCAGATGCGCCAGAGGTGGCTTTGTTGCGTCTAGAAGGTGGTTTAGGCATAATTCCACCTTTTCTAGTTCAACAATATTTTTTCAGAGTCAATTGCAACGTAAATTCTGGATGTAACTGATAACTGCATAGCCCTAGCCCAACCCAGGCATCGCTTCTCTAATAAGACAGAGGGGAGAGCAAGAAGATTAATAGTATGGAGGTCAATCATCAAACTGTACCCCTAAATCTACACCCAGCACCTCTTCAATTTTCCGAAGAGTTTCTTCTGCTACACCACCTAAAACAGCTTCTGCCTCTAACTGATACCAATAGTTACGAGATATTCCAACTTCTTTAGCCATCTGTGTAACTGGCCGCCCTCTAGCTTCTCTGGCTTGTTTAATGCGATCGCCCAATCCAGGAACATCAACTTCTAGCTTAATAATCCGTCTTACTTTCACAGTCATAGTCATAATTCCAATTCTAAAAGTATATGTTAATTGTCAACTAAACAGTTGACAACGTGTTAATTAACAGATTACACTATTAGGTATAAAGAAAGCGCCCCAGACTGGTAATCGAAGCGCTTTCCGTCCCGTTAGGAACTGATTTATTATGACTTACAACATCTACAGCCAACAACAGCTACAACTGAAATCGATTGCCCGACTCAAGCAAATCTACAGCGAAATTGCCTGCACAACCGAAGTAAGCGACAAACGCTGCAAGGATGCCTGGATTTCCGCCATTGTTAACTATCAAGCCAGCAAGATTCAGAAACTCTCCCCTGCTGCCCCCGACGAACAAGACCTCGCTCAAGCCGAACTCGACAACTACATCACTGACCAAGCCCAAGCCATAGCTCCCGAATCCCTCACAATAGTCGAAATCTCGTTTGACCTTCACGAATATTATGCTGATGACAAATTGGTAGGCAGCATTAGCTATGACGATAATCTAACCCAGCCTTGGGTAGTGATGATAAACGACAAAGAAGTATTCCGTGCCAACACTCTAATGCGTTGCGATCGCTTCATCTGCACTCACTATAAAGACGGCACACTGCCAGTAGAAGCTCTTGTGCAAGGGAGCAGGGGTGCAGAGGGGAAAAACCAACAACAGCTTTCTCCTCTGCCCCTCTACGCCTCTGCCCCCATGCCTTCCTCTTTTACTGAAAACCAAATCATGGCGCATATCTTCAATGAGTGCCAAAATTATGGGTTTGAAATTCTCGATGATGGCATTTACAACAACAAGGGCGTGAAACTGGGGCAAGTCGGATGCACTAACGGTAACTGGTGGGTGAAGAGGCGTTATTCAGTCCAGCAGCAGTATTCTAACTCCGTGCTTGATGCTGTGCTATCGCTGTCGATGGTGGATACATCGCTGGCTGAACCAGTTCACGAATACTTGCAATCCCGACCCTTAGAGCAACTGACTAGTGAGGAATTACAGCAGCTTTTCAACCATGAAGTGCGATCTCTTCTTCAAGAATTAGTCACAGTTTAAAGCCTCATGTGGGCAGCAGTGAAATTGCTGCTCACTTTGAGGTATTTTTTGGGCGTTCATTCTTCAAACACACCCAAACCTCAATTCTATTACTTGCTGAAAAACATATTAGTCAAGGAATCAGCATGAGTTTATCTTTAAACCAAAGCGCTTTAATCGAGTCTCCATCTTTAAGGACATCTGCATTAGATGGATTAGATGCTTCTCGCTCTCAACAAGTATTAAACAAAGCTAAAGCTATTGTGTTTGCTGTTTGGAATGGCGAGGGCTGGGCAACTGTTGAACAGTTAGCTCAGTACTTCCAATGTTCTATACCAGATGTTAAGCATATCTACGAGAGAAACAGCAAAGAGTTTCGAGATAACGAAACCAGAAAATTGACTGGGAAAGACTTGTCTGATGCTCGCTCCTTGTTGGGTTTACCATCCAGAACATCACAAGCTAGGGTATTTTCACCTTCTGGAACACTTCGGATCGCAATGCTGCTCACTGAATCCGAAATTGCCGGAATCGTGCGAACAATCATCTTAGAGCTAGTTGTGGGAGTGCCTAAGATTACACCAAAAGTTGATACTCCCACTATCCCAGCCCTCCCTCCAGTCGAGCAACGGCTACATACTTTTGTACAGGCAATGAAAACTTTAGCCGAACTCACCGGTGGCAGACTCAACCCATACATGGAACAAAATTGCAAAGACTTCGCCGCCAATCTTTTAGCTGATTACAACAGACAGTCTTTAATCGGCACACAAGAAAAGTGGTTTGGCGTGGTGAATTTTGCTGAGTTGGAACTGGGTAAGAAAGTCCCCCTGAGCGGTGCTCACTATCGCGGACACTTGGGGACATGGGTGAGAACATTTTACCCACAACTAGGCTCACGCCAAGAAACACGATTGGTCAATGGCGTTCAACAGCCCATCTATGTCTACGCTTGCCACGATCCGGTTGTTGCCGACGGACTGACCAAAGCTATAGAAGAATTTTTCGCTCACTCAAGCCCCGGTGCAGCGCTAAGGCAGGCAGGTGCTTTCGCTAGTAAAAAGGAACCAGCGCTGGATAAATGAAAGCGAACGCTTCCACCACAGAAACGTTCGCTAATTTAAAGATGGAAGTTTTTGCTAAAGCATCAAATATCACCAATAACATTAAAAGCTTCTCTTTCACGTAGTCAAGCAACTACCAAACTTCTGACATGATCCGTTACAAAGATGACTGCTCTAGCAAATAATACACATCTCAAAAAAGTGTCGTAAATTCAAGCTTTATAACAATCAAAATAAAAAGGGATTGCCGCTAAATAAGTAACAATCGCCACACAAAAATACTCCTTACTTTCAGGATAACGGATATGAAAGTCATTGTTACATTAGTTGAAAAAATCACATCATCAGCTCACATTGATATTCCCAATGGGTTATCAAAAGCAGCAATTAAACAGCATATAACAGACCGCTATAACAGTGGAGAAATACAAGCAGATTTGAATATTTACCAAGTAGATTTTGAATCAATCAGCGCCAAAATTGTAAAACAAACGGGAGAGAGTTTATGACTCTTGCACAACTGCTGACACCACAACCATACTCTCCTAAATCTACAGGAGAAACTGTTGGTAAGCATCCATTGAACTTTTACGAGTCTCCCTCATGGTTTACTACGGAATTACTACGCCATGTGAAATTGTCTGGTGTCATTGGTGAGCCGTGTGTGGGGATGGGGGCGATCGCAACATTACTATCGGCGTGGCCCTACACCAAGCAAATGTGGACGAACGATATTGATCCACATAAGGCGGCTGATTACCAAATGGATGCAACACTATCCGAGTCATGGGCTAAGTTTCCCGATTGTGACTGGATCTGCACTAATCCCCCATACTCAGAATTAGCTGCACCCATCATCAAGAATGCCTACCAAAAAGCTCGTGTAGGTGTTGCCGCTTTTTTACTTACCAGCTTTCTCGAACCCTGTGATGACCGGGCGGATTTTTTACAACAGCACCCGCCGTCACTTGTACTGATTCTGCCACGCTTCTGCTTTCGGAAAGACAAACGGGGTAGTCGTTGGGCTACCGATAACATCACCATATCCTGCTTTGTATGGGACAAACGCGCAACAGGACAGCAAATTATTATTCGTCCCAAGTCGGCGATCGCTGGGTTTTACAAGAACCCTGAGCAGGCCATAACGCAAGAGCAGGCGATTGAGATTGTACGGGCGATAGCCAAAGGAGAATTATGAAACAACTAACTTTATTTCCCGAATCTGCTACTACTTTACCAGTTAACTATTATCCAGAGTTTCTGAGCAAGGAAGAAGCAAACGAACTCTACCAACATTGCCAACAACTGCAATGGCAGCAAAACCAAATCAGGATGCTGGGTAAAACGATGCCCGTTCCGCGTCTGGAGTGCATTTATGGTGACGAAGGGTGTGATTACCTCTACTCCAAGAGTGTACTGCTCAAACCATTACCTTGGACTTCATCGCTGGCCCAACTGCGAGATAGGATTACTGCGGCTACTGGCTACAGCTTCCGCATTGTCATCGGCAACCAGTACAGAAGCGGACAAGACTCGATAGGGTGGCATAACGATAGTGAAGCATCAATGGGATTTAACCCAGCGATCGCATCAATCAGTTTAGGTTCAGTGAGGAAATTCCAAATCAAGCCCATCGGGGGTAAGCCGACTGACTTTTGGTTGGAGCATGGGAGTCTGCTGGTGATGCACCCAGGTTGTCAGAGTACTCATCTGCATCAAGTTCCGAAGACCAATAAGGTCGTTAGCACACGGATTAATCTAACTTTTCGACCGCACGTTGGGGGTAGGAGATGAGTATTTTATCTGGATTGAAACTTCAATCTAGTCATAACCCTCTTTTGTCGCTTTGGGAGAACACAAACGCTGAAAGCCTTTCAGAGCTTCCATCTCCATGTTTTGCCTACAAACTTGAGTTACTGTTAGAAAATAAAAGCTCAAAGCTTGACTATATAAAAGTTTCAGAACTTTGCTGAGATTATTGTTTTCTGAAAGTGACAAAACAGGGATAAATTAAACAAGGTAAATTGCCTCCAATTATGAGGCTAAAACCTGCATCCATAATCATAAAAATTTCTCCAAACTCAACATTGAAGCTTTAGAAGATGAACAATTTTCACTTCTCTTCAAAAGCAAAACCCTCGATCTTTTGGTGCAAACCGAGGGAGAAGAAAAACAAGTTATCAAAGGGTAATCTAACTATGAGTTTAACATTAAATACACCAAAAATTACCTCCCCAAAATCTGGGACAAACTGTTTCAAAAATCAAGCTACTTTTCTAACTTGGGAAGCTCGTTCACGAGACACCTTATACCAATTCTCTATGAAGATGCATAGAATAAAGCTTCATGAAAGAGAGCTTCGAGGATAAAATCATAACTTGTCAAAGAGGAGATTAACTCAGAAGACATTTGAGCTAACTCGCGTTGAATTCGTTGGCGCAGTTCTTGTAAATTAGAGAAACTTTCTCCCTTGAACTGGCGTTTAATAAACTGCCACAATCGCTCAATTGGATTGAGTTGAGGACTATGAGCAGGTTGAAAGATAGGGATGAGGTTTTCTGGCCAAGACAGTGCTAAGGCTTGATGTGCAGATGCTTGATCCATTTGCATCAGCGCCATATCATTACCCAGTTCCTGGGATAGGACATCAAGGAATTTCTGAAAATTCTCACTGTCCAAATGAGGATATTCCTGGCAAAAATGCCATCCTGTTAATGGTTCAACTACCCCATATAACCAGAATGCCTCTCTTGGCCACTGCACACTGACTGTTGGTTTGACGCCACGAGCCGTAATCACTCGCCCAGTTTCCGTTTTCAGCCCCAATCTGGTCTCATCTTGGCACAAGTAACGCAGTCGCTTTCCTTGACCTAAGAGGTTTTGCAGGGTGACAAAGGCGTGGGGAATGTTTTTTTAAACAGATTCACAGCTTTTTCATCCTGTTGTTTGCTTACAGGTCGAGGGATTTTAAGTTTCGCTTGAAGCTGATAGCGTACTACACGATAAACTGTCTTATATTTGACTTCTACATTCCATTCCTGTTTCAGCCACTCTACGATTTCCCCGTAGCTGCTAAATCCCTGCGGAAGTTGCAGTTTCTCCACAAGACTTTGCAGCACCTCTCCTTGAATTTTTGCGATCGCTCCTGGGGAAGTTTTTACCTCTAACAGTTTTTCTAGTCCTCCTTGTCGATATCTTTGTAACCACCGTGTTACAGTTGAGCTATCTCTGCCAAGTCTTTGACTCAATTCCTGGTGCTGTGAAACTTGTCCTGTTTTGAGCCACCACAGCATTTGCAACCGCTCTTTTTCAAAAGCTGTGCGAGCTTTCTTAAGACTTTTAGACAGATACTCAGTACTCTCGCTTATTTCTACGTTAAAGGGGCGTGCCATTGTTCGCCTCTGGTTCGTTTTATCTTTTCCGTTCTTTATTCTACAGTTCTATGCAGCCTCACATGGAATTGGTATTAGAAGTCAAACGTTGTTATGTAGACGTAGCTGGTGGTGACTTAATCGCTGGAATTTTACTTAGTCAGATCATGTACTGGCATTTACCGGATCATGAAGGGCAATCCCGACTCAGAATTGAACGTGATGGGTACAAGTGGCTGGCTAAAAAGCGTGATGATTGGTGGAAGGAGTGCAGAATTACACCCAGACAGTTTGATTTAGCTACTAAGCTTTTGCAGTCCAAAAATCTGATTAAAACTGCAACTTATAAATTTGGAAATAGCCCCATTAAACACATCCGCATTGACTGGGAAAACTTCTTGAATGAACTACAAGCTGTTGTACAAGCTCCTCCTAATGCTCCTGAGCGGATTAAGACAACATTTGCCCGTTCTGATCAAAATGGTAATTTAACAAAATGTCAAAGTCCAAGTTTACAAAATGGTGAGTTAGAACTTAACAAAATGTCAAATTTAAAATTAACATTTTGTCAAAATGATCTAATAGATACAGAGATTACTTCAAAGATTACTTCAGAGATTACACACAATGCGCCCCTGGCTTCGCCACCCGCGCCCCCCACCCATGAGAGTGTGTGTGAAAAAGAAGAACTTGATTTAACAACAAAACAAATTGAACTTGAAGAACCAACTCCAGAAAAACCAAGCTTAGAAGAATCAACCCCAGAAGAACCAACCCCAAAACTTTCCACTTCGTTGTTAAATAAATCCGAGTCTTCGCTACAAACCGATAACCCTTCTTGTAGACCAACTATTGCGGCGGGGTCGTTCGATAACGAATTTGCCGCAAAAAACTGCCAGCCTTGTTGCGATAGTCGTGTTGTCAATACGGTTAATCAAGGGGTTATGAAGGCTGGCAGTTTTTCAGGTCTAAACTCCGATAAATCCGAACAATTGAATAATCAACTAGTAGCACCAAACCTAAAAAGTGCTAGTCCTACTTCACTGCCCGATTCGACTTGTTACACAATGCACCCCACAGAGAAAACCGAGCAAGTGATGCGAGTATCTGGACTGCCGCCTTGGATGGATAAAGCAGGCCCTAACGGTTGGAAAGCAGAATTTGTAGAGTCTTACAGGCAATACTTGAACAGCACTCCCAGGTATGCCAAAGAGTTAATTCGTCAGGCAACAACAGGCGAGGCGAAAAATGCCCTGACTCGACTCTCAAAAACTGACTCTGGCAAAGCAGAGATTCAAAACCACTGGGATAGTTTCAACGAGTTGAAAGAACGTCAGCAGCCTACCGAATCAAAACATAATGCAAATACCAGCAAGGATGATGTTTTAGCTATGGCAATTGCTGCTGACGAAGAACGCCGTCAACAAGAACAATCAAAACAAGAGCGTAAGAATGAGTATCGATTTAGCCCACAAATGCTGGAGCTAAAGGCAAAACTTCAAGCCAAAGCAAATGAGCCAAAAGTTCCAAGCAACACCAGATTCCCTTCCACGAATTTGCGAGAAGTTGAAGCGCAGTTAAAATTAGCACTTAGAGCATGATTATGTACAGCAATCAAGACAACGTAGTTTCTTTTCACCCTGACAAGTCACTTGACAATTTGCCCCCACAAAACATTGAGGCGGAAGTTGCGATTTTAGGCGGGATTATGCTAGACCCAGAAGCAATGACTAGAGTCAGCGATCGCTTGAGCATTGAGGCTTTTTACATCAGCGCCCACAAAGATATCTATCAAGCCGCAGTCCAACTTCATGCTACATACCAACCCACAGATTTACTAAGCGTCACGGCATGGTTGGCTGACCACAATCTTCTCAATCGCATTGGTGGCAGAAATAAGTTAGCGACTCTGGTAGACCGCACTGTATCCGCCGTCAACATTGATGCTTTGGCTGATCTGGTGATGGAGAAATATCGACGGCGACAGTTAATCAAAGTGGGATCGGAAATTGTCCAACTCGGTTACGAGACGCAAACTGAACTACCACTTGTACTATCGCTTGCTGAGGCGAAAGTTTTTGATGTTACTCAAAATCAAAGCGATGAACGTTGCAAGGTTTTCTCAGCACAAGACATGGGCATTGAACTTTTTCAAAAGCTGGAGATGGGAAACATGGCAGGCGATAAAGTTGGCTGGTATGACGTCGAAAATATCACCGGTGGCATTTATCCAAGCAGCTTGGTAGTAGTGGCTGCTGAATCCCACATGGGGAAAACTCACTTTATGATTTCTTACGCTTACGAAATCATGACTAAGCTCGGATTACCAGTTCTGTACGTTACTCCAGAAATGGACAAGAATCAACTCAATGCCCGAATGCTGGCCCGAATCACAGGCGTAGACGCTTCTATGATTCAAACCAATACTCAGTGCTACTGGGAGCAAATAGCACAGGGTATAGGACAGATGGTGGAACTGCCTTGGAAAGTCTATGAGCATTCGTCCCCTACAACCACAATGATTGCTTCTGCGGTGCGCCGTGCCATTGCCGAATTTGGTGGTTCTATTGGGGCTGTGTTTATTGATTACTTGCAGCAGATTCCTCTGGAGTCCGGTGGGAATATGGCTTTTGAAGTCGGCAAGATTACCCGCCAGATTCGGGATATTGCTAAGTCTCACAAAATCCCTGTTTTCTTGGGCTGTCAAATCAATCGGGGGAATCAAACAACGGCTGATAAACGCCCCAATCGTCATCTGTTACGTAATTCTGGTGAAATCTTTGAGGTTTGTGACCAGTTAATCATGCTTTACCGCGATGCTGTCTACACAAAAGACCCAAGCGACCGCACTATCGAGTTGATTGTTGAGAAAAACAGGCTTTACGGTAAGCTCGGCACTGCAACGATGTTGTGCGATTTATCTACATCGAAATTTTTGAACTTGGCGAGATAATTTACAGCCAGATCCAGCGATCGCGGAAGAAAGACGCATACATTCAATTACTGGAGTTTTAAAACCCGTGAAAGCACTTTCAGTCAGACAACCTTGGGCATGGGCAATTATTTATGCTCTTAAAAATGTTGAAAACCGTGGGTGGCCTATTCATTATCGCGGCGACATTCTGATTCACGCTGCAAAAACCTGTACTAAAAAAGAGTACCAGTTAGCGAAAGAATTTTGCCAAGGGATGGGGGTAGTAATCCCAGAGTTAATCTCTCTACGTCGTGGACAAGTCATCGGTATTGTCACAATAGTTGATTGCCAGTTTTCACAAGTTGCGTCTGGTTGGGGGATGCCTGGGCAATATCACTGGAAGCTGGAGAATCCGCGTCAGATTATACCAATTCCTTACATTGGTCAACTGGGGATTTTTGAAGTACCAGATGATTTGGTGATGGAGGTGGCTGCATGACTAAATCAGTAATATTTGAGTTATCTGCAATACCCGAAAAATTCTTAGAGGACGACCTTAGAGCTTCACAACTGCATAGCCAAGGAAGCCTCTATCCGTATCTCGAAAAGAAAAAGCTACTTGATGGCTCAGTAGCTTTTTACCCACGAGTTATAGGCCAACGTGACCCAAACAACCCGACTCAGTGGCAATGGGGTTTTAACTGGGAAGAACGAGTTGATGGATTATGGAAAGGGCGAAGTATCGGTTCAATTCCCCCTGGCGCTGTCCCAATGATTCGGACACTGCAACAACAGGGGGCAACACGAGAGAATATCATCGCCTTTATCAAAAAAGCGAAAACCAAAAAGCCATCACCAAAATCAGATGTCTGCAAAAATTTTGATAACACAAAAATAAAACCAGTTCTGCCAGATGATGCCCCGATCGCTGTAGTACTTTTCGCGGGTGGCGGCGGGATTGAAGCGGGGATGGTGCAAGCCGGGATTCGTCCAGCCATCGCAGTGGAATTCGACCCCACCAAACCAGATTTGAGTAAAGTGATCGCTCTCAATCATCACCGCAACTTTAGCGAGTATGGCTGTAGAATAATCCAACTAACAGTTCAAGAAGTAGCGCGGTTAGGATTCATAGGTTTTCCCCGCCGCCCCGGCTATCTCCACGCCTCTCCGGTGTGTGCCAACTTCAGTCAAGCTCACACAGCTAAAGCGGGCAAGGGCATTGAAACAGCTGATGATCTCACAGCAGCATTGGCTGTAGCAGAAGCCATCCGACAGTTGCAGCCACGGGTGTTTACTCTCGAAAATGTTCCGCGTTATCAGAACAGTCAGAGTTTCAGTATTATCCTGTCAGCTTTGGAACAAGAGGGGTACTCGGTTACTTACAGCATGGTCAACATGGCTGATTTTGGACTGTCCCAAGCGCGGCGGCGGTTAGTTCTGATTGCAAGCAAGGGGTTTCGGGTTGCCTTACCTTTGGGGGCTACACCTTGTGGTTGGTATGGGGCGAATATTGTTGGCTCACTGACGACTTCCACCACTGACAAGAGGGGTGGTTCGTTGAGTTCAATAATTGCTTCTCGGCTTTTCAACTCCTGCTACTAAGTACAAACACCAAATCTTTATAATTTTTATAAAAAACTTGATTTTTTCTTTATTTATTTGCAAAACATTTGTTATAGTTAATGCAAATCTTTTTTCAAATTAATATAAATATTTCAGGGACGCTAAACGTTTCTATATTAAAAGAAGTTATATCAATTAAAATTACAGTTGTATAAAATTATTTATTGCAAAAATATTTGCACATAAAAATACTATTCAAAAATGCAGAATCCAGTTTTAATTTTTATAGATTTATTTAAATGCAATTTGTATAAAAATGTTATTTGGTTTACTTGATTATATCTTTAAATTCTGCGAATTTCACTATTTCATAAGTATTAATACTTATTTAGCTTGATTAATCCATTTATTTTTTGACAAAATTAACTTATAGATCCCCGTACCTATCATAGTTATATTGATGCCTGCGATTTTTGATAAATACAAACTTATTTTTAATTAAATTGGTATAAACATAAACCATGTAATATCTGTGTTGAAGACGTATAATACATGTTTTCTCACGACCTAGTTGCTTGATCTTCTGAGCCAGAGTCGTATAATACTTATTAGAGAAACAAAAAAGTAACTAACTATACACTTTACGTGTATATCTATTGCTTTAGCGATGACTCTAATCCCAACAATCAACTGAAGAGAACTAAAAATATGCAGACAAACATACTATTTAGCGAACTGACCACTTGTGAAGAAGCTAACCTCTCTGGTGGTACCTATGGATACAAGAAAAAAGACGAAAAAGAAGACGAGAAAGAATACGCTAAAAAATACGGCAAAAAAGACGAGAAAGACGAGAAAGACGAGAAAGGCGAGAAATATTATGGATACATTAAACTTGACATCAACGCCCTTCTAAAAAGCTTGCTTAGTCACTAAGTTACAATAACCAGTCTCAGCATTACCCCTGGTAGTTTTTGATTTCCGAGAATAGGCAAAACTATGAAGTTTAGGAAAATGTTAATTGTAAACGCAAATATAGCAATCCTAAATCATTTATGAGAATATACAGGGATATGCAACGTGATTTATAAAACTTAGTTGTCAGCTATATATTATGGAATATATATAATTCTAGCCTCCAAATCAAGTCATTAATGAGTGTTTAAAACTACCTTTATACCTTAAGTACTTTCTCACGTATGATTCCGGATTGCTATATACGATTAGCTGTTTCTGTTTCGCAGTTATTCTAACATACGTTTATTGACATCCATTCCCTTTCCTTCAACAAACTTAACTTTGAGGTTGCCTGCCAGCAAGCGTCAGCAGCGCTTTTACATAAATATACTGTTCACCTTTGAGTAGTCCAATAGTAAAACAAGCGCTAATGTATGCAGGGATAAAATCCTGCTATTTTTTTGGGTTTTCTCTCAATGCCACCATAATTTACATCCAAAACCGCTATTCCTCGGCTAGTCCAATACTGAATGCTAAAATTGAGGCTACTAGAAGTTGCTGCGGTGGGGCCACCATGACTTTTGACAATCAATGGCGGTTTTTCAGTCTCAGGAGCCGTATAGTCACGGTTTCGAGGTGAGTAGAAAAGGGCGTATGCTGTTTTGCCATCAGATGTTTCGTACTCAATGGCTTCAGGTAAAGAAAGATAACCAGCATCAATAGTTACATCACTAGAACACCGTAGTACTTCTAGCTCTTTAGTTGTCAGATCCAAACGGACAATTGCTGCTAATTGAGTTGGCGAGCTTAAATCTATGTGAGTATGCATAAAATCATTTTTCAATAATACACAGAACCTCAAGCATTTTATTCTGTGCAACTTTATAGAGAATTGATATAAATAAAAACCTAGTAGTTAGAAATCGCTGATGAATCAAAAATTTTGGATTACTGCCTTAATTGCTTTTATTA
>JAHHHS010000180.1 GCA_019359215.1 Nostoc indistinguendum CM1-VF10
AAGTTTGCTCTAACTGTTTTAGTAATAGCTGAATCTCAGCAGCAGCCTCAGCAAGGCTCTGCGGTTGTCCAGCCGCGTAGTAATTACCTTGGATATAATCGCGTTCAATGCGCTCGTTATAGTTGCCGCCACCTGTGTTGATATTGCGTAGTTTACCGCCGTAGGCATCGCCAGCCATTGTTGTATCTCCCTGCACTACTGAGTTGCCGTCACCTTGGACATTATTGGCATTACCGCCTACTGAACCACCAACTGAAAAGCCACCGGGATTGTTAGCCATACTACTTACCTGTCCTACTTGGGTGTTTGAATAAAAACTAGGGCGCTCTAACGCCGTCATTACCATATTCTCTAATCTGCCGATTTGATTATCTTTTTCTGCTAAAAGTAATTTAATTTCTCGCTCTGGCAAGCCTTTTATCTCGTTATAAGTAGCAACATATTCTGCGCTCAGTTGGGATTTATCAGCTAGAGGTGCAGTTTTTGCACGAAGCAAAAATTTATCTTCACCTCGTACTTCCATGCCAACAATTCGTAAATCCGCCTCTGGGTGATTTTCTGCTAACTGCTTGAACGAGATGGCGATCGCCCTTGGGTCAACTCCTTGGTTGTGGTAGAGGTCAAGGGTATCGAAAATTGGTTTAATGAAATCACCGAATTCCCCATCTGCAAACACTTCTTGATTGTTATCTGGTTTGCGGAGGGGGTCAGGGTTTTCTTTTGTAGGGAGTCGCATATAAACGTACTGACATCTCACTCCATCAAATTTGGTGTCAGTGGTAATGCCCCAATCTTGAATGTATGCTCCTGTAAGATTAGAGCCTGTTAAATCAGTTTCATTAAGTTGTGTTTGTACTAATTTCGCCCTGGATAAATCTGCGTCTTGTAAGTTGGCTTCACTCAGATCCGCACCAATAAAACTGGCATCTACTAAATTGGCTCCTTGAAAATTGACTCCCCGTAAGTCGTCACGGTCAAAATTCAAGTCTAGCCCTTGACCAGTAACTAACACTTTTACCACTTCTGATTTTTGCAGGTAAGTTGTGCCAGGGCGAACAAGGTCAAGTTTCTTAGTTTTGCTAAAACAAGTGCGAGTCAAAATAGATTTTCTAAAATCTGTATTTTTAAGTGTCGCTGCGGTAAAATTAACATTAGTTAAGTCTGCACCACAAAAACTAGTGCCTCCTGCTGCACCAAAGGCAATAGCAGATGAGCAAACCCAAGCATTTTTTTTATTTCCTTTTAAAGCAAGCCATCCAATATAAAAAATAAATATTGCTACGGCTACAGGCATAGTTACAGTTGCGACTGCGGCTCCAATACCACTTGTTGAGGCTACAAGTGTAAAGATTACTAATCCAGGAGCGAAAATGTTTATATATACAGCTTTAACTCCAGCTATGTTTATAGTCCCAGTTATGGCTATGACTCCAGATCCCACGAAAGCTATAGCTATAGTTACTGCTAAGAGTATAAAGAAGATGCCAAATATACCTGCGCTTACCAAAGTTCCTTGGATTAATGAAGCTGCGGCCATAGCTATAGCCATAGCTAAAATTCCTAAGCCTGCTAGTAGACCTTGATAGATAGTAATAATACAAAAAGCTACAAGCATAATTAAGGAAAGTATACCAGTAGTAAAGTTTACATAAATATCAGAAGTAACTATACCCGCTGCGACAAGACCAAAAGCTCCTAAAAAGATTCCTAATATTGTCGATATTAAGCATGAAATTAAAATTAATCCAATGAACCAACGCTTTTGCAGCCCAGCAGTAGCATGGCTAAAGTTTGCGTTCCTCAAATTAGCCCCACTAAAATTAGCACTCCGAATATCAGCGTAACTAAAATTAGCCCCCTCAAGATTTTGACCTTTGAAAGAACGACCTCTGAGATTTTGACCGGAGTAGTCCTGGGGCATGGGTGGGTGCTGTATACAAATTTATTTTTGGATACAGATATATTATGAACAATTCCAGAATTTTAACGCTTTAAAGCGATTCTCTTTTGTTACAGCCAGTTTTTATGCTTCAATCCCCGACTTAATCCTTTCGCTCTCCTCACCGATAAATCATTCATTCACAATCAAGTTATAGTCGATATAACCAAGCATCGCCCCTCTTTTGATCGCCTCATAACGGTTCTTGACGTGCCACTTGCTATACAAATCACTGGCATAATTTTTGACTGTACTAACAGAGAGAAACATTTCTTTGGCAATCTGTTCAAAAACTAAACCCTGAGCCAGTAAACGCAGGACTTGTATTTGTCGCTCAGTAGGTGGTTCAAGCAAGTTTTTGTCAACGAAGTTGGGGTCGATATATCTGTTCTGATAAAGGCTTTCTAACAGTTTTTTAGCCAGCTTCGGGTCAAGTAGACATTCATTAAAGTAAGCTCTCTTGATGGCTAGTTCAATCAATTCTACATCAGCACTTTTGAGCATATAAGAATCAGCCCCATGACGAAAAGCCGAGTTAACAAAGTCGGAATGAGTCTGATTAGTAAAAATTACCACTTTACTATTAGTTTTCCTTTTGATTGAGCGAGTCAGTTCTAAACCACTCATGTCGGGTAATAATAAATCAACTAACACAACATCAGGGTTCATCTCTTCAATTAACTGAAACCCCAGCTTTCCACTGGTGGCTGACCCTGTAACTTCTATCTCTGGAGATTTTTCAATAGCACCTTTGATGCCTAAGAGAGTGAATATTTCTGGTTCAACAATTACTATTTTCAGCATGATTTTATTAATCCTCTAATAATAAATGGCTGTTTATTGGCGGACTTATTATTGATGCTTCTGCCGTGGGTGTCCGTGCTGCCGTAGCAGTGCCGTAGGCTACGACCTATACAGGGTATGGATTGCCGTGATTGCTGCCGTATGCCGTGTCCACTCAGAAAAGCAAGTTACACATCCCTTTTTATGACCACGGCATCACGGCAGGACTTTCACCAATCAGGTAGGTAGTAGCTATCATTGCCGTCAGAATTTATCTTCTCCCTCTCTACTAATTCAGCTAAACCATCAATTAACTCTGACTCTGAATAACCAGATAACCTGTCTGCTTTCTTCAAATCGCGTAATGTTTTTGGCGTTTTAGACTTCACATTCTGGAAGTATTCATAAATTTTTTTAGCTACTTCAGATAATGGCTTTGAATGTAGATTGTGAGCAGCATTTAAATTAAATTCTAGGTCAAATACTCTATCTAGATATTCCTGCTCCGAAGCAATGGAGTTGACTTGATTAGATAAAAGGGGCATTAATGCCACAACAAAACCACCAACAGAAGCAATCATCACTGGACGGAGGTTTTGATAAGAGACTGCTTTCACATCCAGATATTTAGATTTAATTTGCTCCCGCTCTTGCTTACCTGGAATAATGTCACCTCTATTTAAAATCAATTCCAGCACCCCATAAGATTCTTGTTCCCTTCCATTCTTGATATACCTGTTACCTAACAACAATAAATTGAGACAGATCCGAGTTTGGGCATCCATCTTTTCAATGCCCAAAGCCGCCAGATTAAAAGACTGTAGAGAGGCAATAAACTTAGTATTAAACTCTCTTCCAATCAGCAGAACATCAAGCAATTTACTCCCATAATTCCAATCAGAGTAAAGCTTGCTTAATGAGTCAGCAATTACTAGCCAATCATCCAAAATTAGAATTAATGGTGGTAAGGATTCGCGCTTTGATTCTGGTAGCTGTTTACGCTTTTTGTAGTCCGTGTAAAAGTTGTCAATTACCTCTTTGGCTAAATCTGGGTTTTCCCCGTCAAAGACAATTACCCGCCCCTTCTCGCGTAAACCACAAAAACTATCATTCTTAGCACTAATTACCCAGATGTCAGCATTCTTGTAATCCGCCAAGATTTTCTGAATTAAGTAATTGAGCGTTACCGATTTACCGCTTCCTGGTGCGGCAACTAAAGCAGTGGAACTATCTGCTCTGGCTAGGGCTTGCAAAGTATTTAGGGCAAGAGATTCTGATGGGTCAAGGCTAATTGCAGTATTTTGTTGTAATGTCTGCTGTTGAGAGCCGGTCACTTTATCGTCACCCCTGGCGATATCCTGCATTGACTGTCCCGGTAAAGCTCCGGCGGGTTGTCCACTAGCCTGTTGCAGAGAAGCCCGTGCTTCTGCCTCAGCCTTTAACCTGACTTGCTCCTGAAAGATGGCTAATTCTTGGGGTGTCATTTGAGACAATTGTGCTGCCCTTGCCCGTCGATTTTCACTCCATTGGTGGAACTCGTAGTCTAGTTGCGCGGTGTAGCTTTCCTTGTGGAGTCTCAAGCCTTCACGAAGCTTGCTGATCAACCAATTGGCTTTTAGTTCATTCCTGAGTTCGGGTAGTAGCTGCATCAATCGCCATTCCCTAGCTTTGGATAATGCGAAAGCTCCACCAGTTGTCAAGACTGCGGCTAGACCCCAAAGCGGTTTATTCGGGTTGCTGGGTGGAATAATCCTTAATCTGGTTGCTTTGGTAGGCACAAAGTTATCACGCTGAAACTCTGGGTTAGCTGGTGCGTAAGAAGAGGCATAAAACTCAGACTCCGCCATTATGTAACGCTTGTCTGGTGTGCAGTATCTAGCACGGTTTTCTGGTAGGGTTAGCGTTTGGGGGACAAAGCAATATTCAACCAAACTGATTTGAGTACCAGTGAATGATTTAGCCCCACAAATTAACCCGATGGTTGCAAGCACCCCCACAGTGATATTGTTGGCTGTCCCTGAACTTCTATATGACTCGAACTGCTTACGTTTCATTGGTTTGCCCCCTTTAGCACTGCTGCCAATAGCAACAACCCCACTGCACCTAATCCCATCAACAGCCAGGGAGTTTCAGTTTGGGGAGTTGGTTTGACTTCGTAGTTTCTAACTTCCTCGTAAAACCTTGTCTTACCTATCTTGGTCGCCTCCCTTACAACCCGATATTCGTCAAAAGCTATCCACAGCGCCGCCCCTACACTTGCAGTTTGGACAGTTGCCACCATGAACTCTTTGCCAATGTGGATTTGTCCGTCGTATTGAATTTTGGTGAGAGTGTTGGCGAAGAATAACCCCAGTACAATGCTGCCGAGTGTCCCAGAAGCGATCGCGCCAATTCCTAAAGAAGTTAGTAGGCTGACTCCCGTGTTAGCGGTGAATACGCCCAAAAATGTAAAGAGTGCTTTGTTGAGGAGTTGCTTGTTATTTACAACATCCCTAATAGATTGCTCAAGGCGTAAGCCGTCTTCATCCTCCGGGTTCGGCAAAGTGTGTTGCTGTTCACCCCAATTGGTAGAGGGAGTCTCTTCATTGGTGGAGTGAAATTGAGATAACAGGGTGTCAAAATCATTCATTTTTACTCCTTCTTAACCCTACAAAAGGGCATGAAAGCCAGAGTTTCTCATCCTCTGGCTTTTTACTTATGGCTTAGATGCCCATAAAATTCCTGAACCAGTTACCAATGCGGCTAATGCCAGCAGTCCGGCTGTAGTTTGGCTTGGGTATGCGGTCGGTCTTCGCTTCACTGCCATTAGTCCACAGTGCAGTAGTTACCGCCGTCTCATAAGCCCTATCCGCCGCGTCTTGTGCTTCTGGTACTTTGTTAGACGCTTTAATTAAATCCGCCTCATATTTTGCTAGTGCCATCAAATCAGCCGTCGCACCTGCTATCTGAATTAGGCTTGAGCGTTGAGCGTGTCGGGTTGCCTCCGCAGTCGTGGCGTTGACGTGTTCTGACTGCATCTCGGTCATCTCATTTTTGAAACGCTGTTCACCAATTTTCGAGGAGTTGATAGCTTTGAGTGTCTGCGTTCCGTGCTTCTGGGTTAGTTGCACCAGTTCGGCATAGGCTTGGTTTACATCCCCTGTAGTTTCGATAATCTTTCGGTATGCCTCCAAAGCTTTAGGCAGATTAGCCTTAGCTGTGTCAGACAGTCGCGCCATGTCTGCAATTTTGGTGATTACCGTTTGATCTCCCTGTAAGGCTTTATTGAACTCCTCAGCCGACACATCAAACAGTCTCCCCATTGCTCCTAACGTACCGGGGGCATTGTTGGAAATATGATTTTTGAGTTTCGCTGCTCCAAAATTACGTGCCATTTAATCTCCTATAAGGGATGTAGTCATAGTCGATATTGCTGGATGATTGGGGCAACTTATCCCAGTAACCCATCTCTTCAAATCGGCTATAAATTCTCGTTGCTAGTTGCCGTATTGGATCATCAAAATCATCAGAGATTAAATCAAATCGCTTAGAGCCAAACGCTAAGATATTTGCAATATCTTTCTTCAATACCGTTGCCCAAGAATTGACCAAATGCAGCAGAGTATGGATGGTCATCAATGGTTTCATGAGTTGCTAAGAATTCCGTGACTGTGAAGGGTAAGTAAAGGCTGCAAAGAAAACTATTTATTTCGCGCTTCGTAGCTGTTGGGTTAAGAGCCTTAAATTGCTGGAGTTTCAAAGCATTATCAGTCAAAGAACAGCGTCCCCAATCATTGGGATTTCTATAATCGAGTGCCATTTGTTAGAATCCTTTTGTACTTTCGTTTTTGCGTATCGAGATACATATCAGAGTGGGGCGATTGCAATGATTGGTCGTCGGTGCAATCGCTTCATCATCAGTTCTCACGAAATTCATTTAATTCAAAAACCTCCCTCTGCACTTGGGTTTGGCTTAGTTCTTTTCGTCTGCCTTTGGAGTCATTGAAAATGAAAGGTGCATTGACTCGACAATTAGAGCGATGGCTATAGCGCAGTTGTTGACCGCGAAATTCGTACAAATGATTACGTTGCAAGGCTGTCGTCGAAAGCATAAGTTTGTCCCTCAACTTGGGAATAGAACTCGATATTTAGGATTGCTTCGTGAATCTCCATCAAGGCTTGCACTGCATCACCCATTTTTAGGTCGTTTGATGTACTGAACCGTTCGGACGCTTCAATCTGCTTGTAATTTGGGGATGCTTGCACAAACCTAAGAGTCTGTTCGCAACCCAGGATGATGGTCATGATTTCAGTTGTTGTTAGCGATGGTTGTGTCTTTTGGGTGTCTTGGTCGCTCATGACTTTTTCCCTTTCCTTTGGGCTTTTATCGGTGCGGTTGGTGCTTCTGGCTGACTCGGTTTCTGAAGTACATAGCTGATAGCCCCTGCACCTCCCACAACTGCGGCGATAGTGAACATATTGTTACGACCGAAGTACTGCACTCCGAAATAGCCAAGGGCTAGAAAGCCAAGAGTGGCAAAAGAGAATCCAAGTGTTTTGTTGATTTTCATGGTTACGCTACGAACAAATCCTCAAAGTTACTTAAGCTATCGGGTTGGGACTGGTCAGTTAGAGCGGGTTGTTGCTTGTGCTGACAGCAAAGTGAATTTTTATCTCGAAAGTAAGCCCTTAAAATCCAAGTCACAGCAGAGGTCAGGTCATCGGTGAGAAGCAGTTTTTCCGCCTCAGCCTTTACGGGGTCAATCAAATCTTTGGGGATGCAAACCCGGTTATCTTTCGCCATGAATTAAACCTTCTTTAGTGATGCAACAGCTAATTTCAGTAACCCAATTGCATTGGCAGTCTGGGAATTAGGAATCTGTGCTATTCCTTGCCTAGATGCGATTGCACTAACCGATGGCAGCATTGCACCGCCACCCACAAGGTAAATAGCATCCAGGTCATCAGCGCGGGATTGCAAATGCTTCCACGCAGGCACTAAACAAGATGCAAGCCATCCCTTGAGTTCCGATGAGTAAATGCTTGAAAACTCCCAATTGGTGGTTCCATAAACAAAATTCTTGCTCATCCCCTCTCGGATCAGATGAGGGTTAGCTGGTTTACCAAGGTGGCGACGGGTTTGGAGGTTATTCGCTATCGCCTCACAAAGATGGTGAACGCCTACTGTGTCAATCTTGCGACTATTTTGTAATAGTTTGTTGCCTTCAAATATTGAGGTGATCGTAGTTCCATGCCCCAGGTCAATGAGCGCGACTTTCTGCTGACCAGGGGCGCGAGAAACTAACAATGCTCCTACACCTTCCTCTGTTATTTGACAGGTGATATCAACGTTTACAATGTCTTTGCCATCAAACTTGACGATGTGCTTACCTTGCAAGGCTTTCTTTAGATCATGGGCAAAGGCTTGAGAGTCATGCAATGAAGCGACTAAAAACAAGTTATAGCTCTGCTGTCTAGGAGTTTGAGCAATTGCACCTAAGAGCATTTGCAGCCCATAAGTAATCTTGTTTTTGAAGTCATCAACAATGCGTCCAAATGACTGCTTACAGTAGATTTCGGCAGTCTCTCCAATCAACCACTTAGAGCCAGATAGATCAGAGCGTTCGCCTTGAAGATATTCGACTACCGCACCGTTGCCTAAGCTTTCGTAGTCGTTAGAGTCCGTTTCAATGACTTGTTTAAAGTAGGAGGGAATAAGTATCTCTCCTTGTGGGAAATGTAGTTTAGAATACCCGTTACCACAATCCCAAGAAGCAGGGGTCAACGATGGGGCTAGAATCCCAGCAGTGGGACAAGATGCCAAATTTACCATCTGATTGAAGTCCTTAAATTTGTTTCAATTTTTCGTAAAACCTTTGTGGTGAAAAAGCTTTGCATATCTGCGGTTACTGTTCTATCCGTCTTACGGGGTCTGTTATCCGCTTCCATCTGCGGTTGTTTTCGCCACTTGTGGGTTTATATCTTACACTTCTCAACTTAGCAAATAATATGAGAAGTTAGCAACATATGAGAAGATGAGAAATGTAAAAATATCAGCAAAAGGATATATCTTGAGAAGGGAGAACATGAACGAAGATGACGTGAGAACAGAGAAGATAAACTTCACTTGTGAGACAGAAACGAAGCAGTACTTAAGATTGTGGGCAGCAAAGGAGGGTAGAACACTTAGCAATCTTGTCGAGAGGATTATTCTTGATGCGATAGAGAGAGATAAGCAGTCTGGGGGCGATAAGTAATGATTGACCTTCTTTCCCTTCCTCCATTGCCACTATCTGACCACAAGCTTCTACCAGAATGCCTAGCTGTTTACTTTGTTTTAGATAGTAATCGCATCTTATATGTAGAGCAGGACGCAGTACAATCATCAAGAAAATGTTTAAAAACTGGCTAAAAAACAAAAATTCCCAAGCAGATTGAATGCTTGGGTACAAAAAAAAAGGAGTAGCTCTTGCTGCTTCGGGTGCGCTCTGTTAGATGATGAGGCGAACACCAAGAACGATTTACGGTCGTTCACGAGTAGTCAACAAAAACTACAACCAGATTAGTTTTTATAATTGTTCACCTTCTAACCTAACAGAACGCGACGACAACGGCAAAGAACTACTCCAGAAACACACAAAAAATACATGGAGTAGTACAAATGAATACACTAGAAATGCAAAGTGCGCCCGGACTGTTAGATCATGGCGCAACGCCGAATATTTCTGAGCCGCTTAAAATAGCACAATCTGCCCCAATTAAGCAAGAGTTAGCAGCACGCAATACCAAAACTGCCAGTGTAGAAAATAAACGCCTTGAAGATACACCACAAAAAACTAATGCCTCAAGAACTCAACAGGCATTTGAAAAATTCGACATCCGAAATTTTCAAGACCAGCTAGAACCGGACAAAGCTAAAAATAAGTTTATTTGTCCAGTTTGTGGCGGTAATGACTTATCTATTGTCCCAGAAACCGGGAAGTACAGATGCTTCAATAATTGTGAGTGTAAGGACATCAGAGAGGCGATTAAACCCTGGGCTGAAGTGGTGGCAGAAAGGGCAGGGGCTAATTACACTCCATCCCTAAACCGTTTGGCTGCAAAGCCCAAGAGAATCTTGCCCAAAAGTGCGCCAATTCCAGATGGTGAATTAGCACTGGTGATGTTGACCCAAGCGGCGACTGACATACCCCAAACTCAAAACATAACTTGCAAGCTACCCAAGGGAATACCAGGGAATGCAACACAAACAATCTATCCTTACTCACAAACCCAATGGGTAATTCGCTATGAATGGCCGGATTACATCAAAGAGAAGGGAAAAGATAAATCCTTCCGCCAATGGCACAGGCTTCCAGATGGCACTCCAGAGATGAGAAAAGGGGATGAACCCTGGAGGGCATATCGTATTGAAGAGGCGATCACTGCTAGTAAATTGGTGCAAGGAACCCCGGCGCTACTCCAACACGAAGGGGAGGGGTGCGTTGAAGTTGGTCGAGAGCATGGGCTTGCTGGGTTCACATTCCAGGGCAGTGCATGGGACAAAAAATCAATCCTGCCAGAATACCAACTTATCAAAGATTCAGGTATAGGATTAATCATCTTTCTGCACGATGCTGACGACACTGGCTTAAAGAAACTCCAGACTTGCCAGGACTGTGCCGACGAGGTGGGGATTGGATTTATTGGAATTAACCCGCACGACATCTGCCCCGATTTACCATATAAATCAAGTGACATCAAAGAAATCTTGGGGCAGATGGAAACACCAGAATTTATCCGCGCTCTTGAGCAGGAGATCCACGCGGCTGTGGCAGAGCGATGCCTACGGCAAGCTGCGCTAACGCAACAGGCAGAGGTAGATATCATTGATGATGATGCCCAAAATCCGGTTGTAGCCTTTACTCAGCAAGCTTTTCAAGCTCTCTACGGAGATAAGAACTGGATTTGTGCTGCTGATAAGCTTTACTTCCACACTGGCAACCACTATAAACACTCTCCAGATTCCGCAGAGCGCAAAAGAATTTATGACTTTTGCAATTCCTTTGTGGTCGAGAACGAACAGGGTAAAAAGTCTTGTCCTTATGCTTCACCTAGTTCAGTCAAGAAGGTTTTGGAATGGGTAAAAATGGGGACAGAAATTGACCCAGAACTAATCAATCCTCCTGGCGTAAATTGCACTAATGGGATAGTTAGGGTTGAGTGGGAAGGCAGGGATTTTACAATAAGATTAGACCCGCATACGCCCCAGGACTACTTCATTTATGAACCGTTAATTGAATATGACCCTAATGCTGACGATACATATTGTGAGCAACTTTTAGGTTGCTTAGACAAGCCACAACAAGAAATATTTCTTAGAAATATTGCCGCATCTATCGACCTCCAAACTGTTAGGAAATTCAGAGGAAGAGAGGTAAAAGCAATGTTCGCAATTGGTCTTGGTTCTAATGGTAAAGATGCTCTCCGCGAGTGTGTATCAACCATTTATGGGAAAAATGGACTAACTTCTGTCTCCTTGGGAGATTTTCAATCCTATGATGAAGGCAGGAAGTTCGGGCTAGCCCCACTTATATATAGTCGAATTAATTGGGCTTCTGAGAACCCACAAACATCTAGAATTGACAGACTACAAAGTTTAAAATTATTCGTCACTGGAGACACACTGCATTGCGAACATAAAGGGAAAGACCATATAGAATTTTCTTCTAACGCAATAGGTATTTTCAACCTGAACGAGACTCCCGCATTTCAAGGCGTAATACAAGCAATCAAAGACAGGATTGCAATCTTAGAATTCAAAAAAACCTTTGTAGATAATCCTGATCCAAATAACCTAAACGAGATAAAAGGCGACCCCCGATTCCGATACGACCAAGAATTTATCAGAACAAAATTAGCCCCCGCCTTTTTAAATAGGATGCTGAAAGCTCTCAACAACCTTATAGAGTCAGGGATTGATTACGAATGTACAACCGACGCTTTCCGCAACCTTCAGAGAGAGAATAATCATCTTTTTGACTTCATTGAAGATGAAAAACTGGGCTACGTCGAAGGCGGCGAGATGTCGGCAAGTGCTTTGTGGATGCTCCTGGAGAATTGGTACAAGCAAAACGGCACATTAACTATAGATGACAACAATCGTAGGACATGGATTGACCAAGTACGCCCCAGCGACAAGAACGTGAAGGGCATCAATCAAATCATCGCTCGAATGGCTCAACTCTTCCCCAAGGCAGTTAAAGGGTCTAGGTACTGTAATGTTCGCAAAAAACAGATCCCGATACTGAAAGGCATCGGGATTTTGGAAGTTACCCGCCCCACTTTAGAGTCAACCCGCCCCATACCCGCCCCACTACCCGCCCCAGAAACCCAGTCACAGCAAGCAACCCGCCCCACCCGCCCCAGTTTTTCTAATTTTGGAGAAAACAATGAAGAGTCAGATATGAAAATTGAATTGCTTTCTCCGACAATGGAAAAAGAAGAATATGTAACCCCAACTGGGGCGGGTGAGGCGGAACCCTTACCAGATAAGGAAATCTGGGGCGGGAACTGGGGCGAAACTGGGGCGGTTAGCTCCCAAAGTGGGGCGGGTAGCTCCCCAAGTTGTGCGGAAAAGCTAGAAAGTGGTGCGGAAAAGCTAGAAAGTGGTGCGGGTCAATCGGATGTGCCATCTTCTTCTGATTCCAAGGTTTTAGCCTCAGAAGCGATCGCTTGTATCCTGGAATCCCCCAATCCAAGTTGGGAGGTAATTAAGAATATTCTGGGTGAAATGGAAGTCGCTTCTTATTCGGAACTGCACGGGTTTTTGACCTTGGGTGAATTCACCCAACTTGAGATGCTAGTACGAGCCTCTGATCAAAAGCACCCCTATTGAAAAATTTTCGGAGCCATATTTTTGGTATAAAAACATATCAATAGGCGGATTGATAGTATGTCATTTCTGTGGCAAATCTCAGGCAAAATAACATAAAAGTCATGGTAATATCGGGCATTTATCAGTCATTCTCCAGCCACTTCTTACCACTTCTTGCCACTGACTGGAACCGATTTTTATGATAAAAACATGGTTAACTCATGGAGGAATGGCACGCTTGAAAAGCTGAAATACTTGCCTGGTAAGGGGTTTAGAAAAATAATAGTTTTAAGGTCGGGAATCAGAATAATCTGCAACTCTCAGTTTGCGATGCCGAACGCGCAGAGCGTCTTCAAGAGTTGGCGGGCGAAACAGCGCCATCGCTGCTTCATTAGCCCACGTTTTTCCAAAGTGATGAAACCCTTGTAAATAATACATTTGCGCTTTTCAGGCGTGCCATTCAACTCATGGAGTATGTATGGCATACCTACTAGGTTCGGATAAGCTCTTGAGGCAGGGGGTGCTCTTGAGGCGGGGAGGAAAGAGAGTAGCAATTTCTCTTCCCCTGCTTCTCTTCTCTCCCTGCTCCCCTCAACAAATAACTTTGTTAACCGAACCGTATTGGCATCTCAACGCTGACGAAAATACGTTGACCTTTGATTAGATTCAAAATCACAAAATGTTAGAATTCAGGCAAATATTAGGATTGTTATTAAATTGTCAGAATTCCGGCACAGAGAAGGCATTCTCAAGGTATATCTGAGACAAATAGAAGGATTTTCACTTTTTTGAATATCACAATAGTATTATTCTACAGCCAAGAAATAAAAGCTTTTTTTGACGCACAGTACGCCAAATTTGGCGGAAAGTTTTTTTGAGTCAAAACTGATTTTTTAGTCACAGCCATCGAAAAATACTACTAAATTGCTACATAAAGACTACAAAAAAGATTTTTTGGGAGGCTACTATGATTAGTTCATTCATTCATTTAT
>JAHHHS010000182.1 GCA_019359215.1 Nostoc indistinguendum CM1-VF10
AAAGTCATCAATGCTGATTTGAACACCTCGCTCTCGTAAGCTGGCGACCAGCTTAATCGTGTCCTCCACATTGTCGAGCAACATACTTTCAGTGATTTCTAGCGTTAGGCAACTGCTATTTAAGCCTACGGATGCGATCAGCAGTGATCATTTGCTGAAAGTTCCCCTGGGCAATTTCCTTTGCCGCATAATTGAGCTGCAACAGGGGGCGAGTCAGCCAACGGGTGGTCATTATACCGAAGTAGGTGGCGATCACCAACGCGCCGATGCACAACACAATAGTAGTGCGTGTATTGGCGTGAATCTGTCCCATAAAATCGGATTCTGGCACAACAACAACGATGAGCCAATCAAGTCCCCACTGATCTTGATAAGGAAAAACTTCAATAAAATACGGTTTGCGGTCTATCAAAAACCGAAGCTGCTTTGTTGTACTAATCCCCTTTAAATTACTGAATTGTTTGAGAAGATAATCAGTTGCTGCCTGAAGCACGGCATTATTGCTCGTTGCTACTGTCATCCGCTTGGTTTTACCATCTTTCCCAATTAAAAAAGGTTGCGGTGCAGTAGAGCTAGCTACTAATTCACCATTTTGCTCTAGAATAAACGTCTGTCCAGATTGCCCAACCTTGAGGCTGTAAAGAAACTCACTAATGGTTCCCAATGCCAAATTATTACCTATAACACCCTGCAAATCTCTGTTACTGTTGAGTATTGGAGTACTGGCAGGTAGATCAATGCTTGGTCTGATTTGGAGTGCAAAAATATTTCCCCACGTTGGAGTTCTTCTGATGCTCGCAGCCTTGTACCAAGGGCGCTTTCGCACGTCAATAAAATTTGGAATCACTGATTTAAATGCTGCTAGCTTCCCCTGTGTGCTTGCGTTATAAACTTTAGCCTCAGCAGGAGGCAATTCTCTTTTAATAAAAATAAGTGAATTATCGTCTAGCCGTTGCGCTGCGATGAACCTCCCTTGAGGATTACCAAAGAAGACCGTATTAGTCGATTTAAACGTTTGAAGCTGATGCCAAAAATGGGTTCCTAAAGCGGCAAAATCATCTGTTTTCAGTTCACCAGAGCGGATGAGTTCTAAATTAATGCGGTTGATCAGGTGGGAGGTGGCAAGCTCAGTATCTAAATGCTGGCGAATT
The DNA here is from genome assembly GCA_019359215.1 of Nostoc indistinguendum CM1-VF10. Classification (GTDB taxonomy): domain Bacteria; phylum Cyanobacteriota; class Cyanobacteriia; order Cyanobacteriales; family Nostocaceae; genus Nostoc; species Nostoc indistinguendum. The sequence continues at coordinate 1,152 of JAHHHS010000182.1, forward strand.
CGAGCAACCACTTCATCTCTAAATTGGGCTGCAAGATCATTGACTGCCTGCTCTCCATTTCTGTAAGAAAGCCACCCGGTAATACTAACGGCGATCACAATCTGTAAAACAAAGGGAAGAATCAGAACCAGCCGTAAAGGAGCCCTATAAAGCAGCATACGGACTGTAGCTTTAGTGCCTTTCAGCCTCATGGTAGTGACCTGGTTTCCTAGTAATAGGTATCACCGTAGCAGTTGCTATAGCATTGTTTCAATGTGTTTTTCACGGCTAGAAAAACTACATCAGCACTACAAAAGGGCTTTTAATTAAAGACTCAATTCATCATCCTGCTGGCGTTGCTGTTGCTGCTGTAGCCTTAACTGTCGCCCATAATCAAGTAGCTGCTGATTCCAATCATGTGCCTGAGATTTTTTGATTTGGGACTGTGGCATTAGTTCTAATACACGCTGTGCTGCCGCATCAGAGCTTTTATCGTTACCAAACGCCACCACTATATTATTGATGTCTCGCAATCGCTCAAGTGGTAAGCTTTTGATGTCATCAATAGCCATATAGACTGTTCGTTCAGGTGGAACATCGCCCCTGATAAGATATTCCAGCATGGCTCTTGAAATATTCGACTTTGGACAAAAAGTGAAGTTCGCGTAAATTACTCGCGAACAAAAACTTAGACATCATAAATTCCCTCAGTTATTTTTCAAACTGAATGAAACGGAGTTAAACGCCTCAAGCCTAAGAAAATTTACGCGGCGTTTTGTTTATTAGGTGTTGATTTTGACGGCTTTTTAACCAGAGGATGCTTAGTTCGTGGCGTTTTAGTCTGACCTTGAACTCGACCGATGGAATTTCCCCGGGTTTTGGGGGAACGAGCAGGTGTACCAATCTCCGAAATAATTCTGTGAAAATCTCGTTGCACTACACTTGGAGTCACAATTTTATCATTGTTTTGTTCTTTGGGACGCTCCCAGGGTCTGGGTAAATGCGTTGCTAACTCCTTTGCAGCCCACAACTGTACGTAAGATAGCATGACTAATCGTATCCAATTTTCTTCATGTTCAACATCTGGAGTTTGAAACTGCGTCATCAACAAACGTTGTTTACTGAAGCGGAACATGTGTTCAATATCAAACCTTTGTCTGAAGCTTTGATACGCAACCAGAGGTGAAATTTCCTCACGTTGATCGCCGATGACAACTAACCACATGGGTTTCCACACCGAATTACCAATATCATCAGTTACATGAACCCTGACAAGAGTGAAAGGATGACGGTACATTTTTTGCTCCTTAGTTCCCCTCATCAACATTTGATGCCAAGCAAGGAGGGTTATGTTTAAAATGCGACCTTTACGAGTTGTCTGCTGTGTAAGTGTAGTCTCGTCCGGTTCGTGCCAAGTTTCAACCTCAGCTAAATTAAACCGCTCACCGTATTTTTTGGGGCAGCCACGTTTTTTATTTGACTCGTCAATAATTGGACTTTGGTAGAAAATACGATTACTACGGACTCTGGCTATGACTACCAAATTTTTGTGTTTAGACTGCTCAAAAAGAAATGAACGTTGGCTATAGGCGCTATCTGCAACCAATATACACAATTTTTCATCCCAAAGAAGTGATGAATCGCACATCACGGATGAAATTTGTTCGCCTCCTACCTCAACGCCACTTTTATCAAGTGATACCCTTTCTCCTGATATTGGTATTGACCAAGGTGCAGCATTACCAGTTTCTTTCTCTGGTAAGATAGAAAGTATCGAATAACAATGACCAATATTAATCGGTTTGTTACCAATTTTGGAGTTTGGATAACTTAATTCTTCCTTGTCCACCTCTACCGCCAAACATCGCGTCATGACTGACTCTGCCAGTTTTCTCGTTCAATGGCACGATGTAGGCGTGAATGTGTGGGGTACTTTCATCTAGGTGAAGTTCTGCCCTGACGCACTTTGAACCATAGTTTTGAGCTAGCCAGTCACGAGATGCTAAAGCCCATTGCTGCATCAGTGAATCAGACCACTGCCCATAAAGAGATGGATCTTTTGGACGGAAATATTCAGGCGATGCCGAGAGAAACATCTCGGTGCATAACACTGCATCATGCCGAGGGCGATGCAGTAGCGTGGAGATTTTTTCCTTGACTATCTCCTCCAATGCGCGTAAGTCTTCTCCCCCAATCAACCGGACATTCTCTTTGGTTGGATCTGCATTGGGTGTTTCTCTATTCCTGGTAACATGGTCATCACTTCCGGCAACGTTGCCGAATGTTTTTAGTTTCTCAATTCTGAGAATTGTTAGTGGCGACATAAAAGATTTATGTTACAAATGCAGTACTTTGTAGTACTAAAAAACCCCTTCGGGCGAACGGCGGTTTCATGTCACGAGCGCAGCGAGAGATGGCGCAGCCACCCGCAGGGCATGAAACCATAATGAGTATGGTATACATTATACAAAACCCTGAAATCCACTTTTGGGGGAGAAATCGCGCTTACTCCCTACTGTCAAAATATCCCCAAAACTACCTCTAGGGTACATAACGACAGTCGTTTGACAGTCATCGGGGTTTTGGACAATGACTGTCAAACGACTGTCATTTGGTACATTAGAGGGGTACTAGGGGTGGTTTACGGCATATTTTGACAGTCCTTGAAAATTGGTATCAATCAACACGATGGCTTACTTATAATCTCCTTTAATTCGGTAGGAATACAGGACATGGAGCAACCTAATTTAGAAGTGCTTTCGATTAAGCGCAGTCACGACAGTAGCGATGGCCAGTTGCTGCAATTTTTACGAGAGCGAGAGCGTAAAATGTCGGGCAGAGGTTTGACTAAAATTGTTTTGAGTACTTTGAGAATGTGTTGGGGGCCTTTTGTCATGAAGCGTATTGGTGTTGACAGCAACACTCTCAAGACTGCTGTGATTTACTCTATCTCACAGATGGAATTACAGATTTACTTGCTTAACCCTCTTTTGTCACTTTGGGAGAACACAAACGCTGAAAGCCTTTCAGAGCTTCCATCTCCATGTTTTGCCTACAAACTTGAGTTACTGTTAGAAAATAAAAGCTCAAAGCTTGACTATATAAAAGTTTCAGAACTTTGCTGAGATTATTGTTTTCTGAAAGTGACAAAACAGGGTTAAGCAATTACTCGATTGAGCAGTTTTTTGAATTACCTTTGCAACACAAGTGTATTATATGTTCTCAATAATTTTGAAGTTATTGAGAATGAATCCAGCGATCAAAATTTGCTGTAAGTCATAGTCAGTAAGCATTACGCCAGAATTTTTCAATAAATGTCTTATGCTCAACTGGTAGCAATACGGTGGCCCTACTGCTACCAGTTGGGGAACCATCAAATTTTCAACAATTCGCTTTTTTACTGCTCAATTGGTAGCGGTGTGTCACCAGTTGAGCTACCCAACAGCTACCAGTTGAGCAAGGTATTTAGAACTACTATTTCAATACTGACAAACTGCATAAAACTTATGTAATAAGTGGTGTTTACAGCATAGCTTTGGTGTAACTCACAAGTGGAGTGCAGTTCTAATACTACAAAAGTAGTTATTGAGTATTATTTGTTGACGTTGGTTCAAAGTTTTTTAATTTTGGCTCAAAAAAACTGGCCAAAATTTTTTGCGTACTGTGCGTAAGTTTTGGTCAGAAATTTTTGGCGGAGAAATCAGGGTCGTTTATGAGGTTTTTCGGGTCAAAATCCTTCTTATTACCTTATGTTTACCTTGTAAATCCCTTGGAAATGCCATTGCAGAACCTTATTTTTGACAAAATAACCAAATTTTGAAAAATCTCAATTTTGGGCAACAGTAAATCCTTATATCTGCCAAAGATATGCCATTGAAATGCCATTGCAAAACCTTATAAATGCCTTTAAAGAGAAAATCCTTGTAAATACCTTATAAATGCCTTTTAGTTAAATAATGTTTAGTATGCGAAGTTTTTCGGAAGCTTTGATAAAATCAAGAGCGAAAAAAAGTTCATTGATGATGAGCCAGGGGTAAGGTATGGAAGCCAAAAGCGAGGTAACAATAAAATTTAGCGGGTCACTGCCAACAGCTACACCAGCCGAGAACAAGAAAGTTGCAATCGAGTTGACTGATCAAAACGGCATAGTCTTCACCGCTCAAGTTAATGCCAAAAGCTGGCGGAAGGCTGAAACTAGCGCCTCGGAATTTGCAGACTGGGCAGGGGCTGTATCGGGCAAGCTTGGCCAACGAACAGAAAACGGCTTTGAGAGCATTGACGCAGGAATCCAACTTTTTGAAAAGAAGGCGAAGGAAGTTAAACCAGATGTAGGGGCTGCTGAAGCTGGCGCAAGTTAATAGATGTGTCTCAAGCATTCATGTTCAATGAAAGGAAGAGCGTGGATGCTAAGGCATTTGTTCATCTTTGGGTATAAACTGCCATTAAAGATACTTAAGGCTTTTGGAGTAGATTGAAAGAAGAATATCTTAGTGGGAGCCGCAGTTTACAATCATAAAAGCAATTCAAAAAATTACACATTTTAACTTTGTCCGCATGACCATTACGAACGATACACAGCAGTTATTAGTTAATAATCACCAGTTAAGACCGACAGAGCCACTAGAATATCGTGCAATTGGTCGGCTTTGGGGAAAGTATGTACCTAGTGAGTCGCTTATTTATCAAGGACAACTAATAACTGCTGACGGTGTAATGCTTGAGACAAACCTTGCTAAGAGAGCATCGAAATTAGTTCAACAATCTCAACTTGATTTATCACTTGATTACCTGTGGACTGTTTACCCCAGAACACCATTCAAAGATTCTCCGACCAAACTTCGGGTGACTTTGATAAATATTCGCAACGAAAAAGAATATACCGACTCAGTAAAAACAGAATTGCAGTTAGTAGCTGATAACTTTTCTGTACAAGGATTAGTTGTATATCAAGACTTAGAACAAGGGATAGTACTCGTTAAAATTCATCAAAAACCACAGAGAGACTTTGAGCCACCCAAAGATTTCCAACTAAGACTAATCGGATTTTTACCATCAAATTCGATTAAGAAATTCTGGAATTTTTCTGTGCGACGTGTCGGGGCTAACTTAGTAATTCAATCAGGGGAGTGCATTAAATTTCCCAGTCGTGAGCAATCTTCAACTTCAGATATTTTAACCGATACAACAGGTTGATACTACCGAGCTAACTGAGAGCTAACCTGACAAAAAAGTGTAGCCATTTCCTTGCTAATGCTGATTGAATCAACGTTCTGGAGTGCATTGCTGCCAATAAATTATTATGCCTAAACGTAAATCTCCTAAGACGAATAGTTCACTATCAAAAGAAGAAGCCACGCCAACCAAGCCAGCTATTTTACGTGTCGTCAAGCAAAAATCTACTGCCACAGACGATAATAATTCTGCACAAACTGACTCAGCATCAACTAGTGTACCAACAGAAAATCAACCAGTTGAGGCTGAGTTAGAAGTAAATAATAACCAGAGTCAAAGCATTGAAGTTTCCGAATTAAACAGTAGTCTTGTCCTGACTGATGATGCTATACCTCAAACAGTAATCTCTGATAATGAACAGTCAGATGTACCCCAAATCTCAGAGACAGCACCAGTTAATTCATCATCATCAACTGCTTTGATTGAAAATACCTCTGGTGAACATGAGCAATCAGAGATAGAAACAGAGCAACCGCAATTAGCTCTTAAACCAGCCTATAAAAAATTAGAGACAGCAACTAATAGTTCAGGACAGACCTTTACTGTTAAAGAAAAGATTGAGGTAAGTACAGGTAACTTTGGTACACAAACGGTTTTTATTATCTCCTTATATTCAGCAGCAGATGGAAGTATTTGGGCTTATTACCATCCTGTAGATAAAAACCAAAGACAGCTATGGAAGCGGGGGTGCTGTCGGATTGAGGATTTGAAAAAGCTGTCAATGGAAGCAAGCACTGGTTGAGGAAGTAAGTAGACGGCTTATTGATTGATCAGTTGTCGTAAAGCAATTTTGAAGAGTTAATGATCATTCAGGCGATTAAGATCTGCTCATTGTAATATGGACATATATACGGAAAGCCTTATACTGAAACACAATTAATCTCTTATGTCCTTTCAAGAAAATGAAGGACATTTAAGACCCCAACTAGATGCACTAGTTGGGGTGATTTTTTTGTGGTAGTGATAGGTGCGATTGCTGTTAGACATTTAACGGCTAACTACTGAATTAAGAGTGAGTGTTTGTTTAAGCCATGCTGTTGCCTTAACAGCCGCTTCCTCCACAACTTCTTGTTGGTCGTAAAAGGCAATGTGATTTTCTGTACTCATCCAGTGTAAATTTTTCTGATTGGTTGGTATGCTCTGGAAGAAGCGACGCGCACCATCGGGAACTAAAGCGGTATCTGAATGAATCACCAAAGTAGGAGCCTTGATATCACGACCAGCATCAATAGCATTGAATTGTAAGAAAGGCTCAAAGAACATTACTGCTGAACGATTGACCCAGCCAGAACGCAAACCACGTTGGGTTCCATAATAATCATAGGCTTCTTGACCAGGCATAGCTACATTAAGGTTTTTTGGGTCTACGTTGGTCATGTAATCAACTTGACCAGTTTTTTCATATTTAATACGTGCCTCTCTACCCATGTTGAGACGAGCTTCGTAGTTCTCACCCAACCATTGACGCATTACCTGTGGGTCATGATAGAAGCCAGCTACGGTAACAAGGGCGTTAATTGAAGAGTCCATTGCCGCCGCTTTTGCAGAGTATCCACCACCTGAACAAATGCCCATTAAAGCAACTGCATCAGGCTTAACTTCCGGTAATGCCCGTAAAAAAGTTACTGCACTGTGAATATCCTCAACTTTCATTTGTGGGTTTTCAAACTGGCGGGGTGCGCCACCACTTTCACCAAAGGTGCGATGATCAAAGGTCAAAGCCACAAATCCTTGTGCTGCTAATTGACGGGCGTAAACTTGACTTACTTGCTCTTTAACGCTCGACTGCGGCCCTACCACAACCACAGATGCCTGTGGTGCTTTGATGTTCGCTGGTAAATAGAGATTACCTACTACCTTCGTACCCTGGCTGAGAAATTGAACTTTACGAACTGAGATATTATTCGCTGCAACAGTTTTGCTTTGGGTAGGCATAGATTTGGCTTCAACAGTTTGTAAGGAAGCAGTAGCGGTTAATGGTAGAGCTAGTAAACCAAAAGAAGCGAGGAAGAGCGTTTTTACAGCAATTTTTTTCACAGACAGCATGATGTTTGGCTCCTTGAGTTGAGGTATAACTTGATTTGCGGCTGTTGTGGTTGTGTTCCCTTGCCGATAGTTAGATACTCGCAGAACTCACTACTGAAAAACTTGGAAATTCTTGCTCAATTTTTAAACTGTTTTAGCAAAAGCGCGTGGAGTGACACCAAAAGCACGTTTAAAGACATTATTAAAGTGTGACTGGTCAAAAAAACCTACAGCCAATGCTACTTCCGAAAGGGACAGTTGGCTTGTGAGCAATAATTTTTTCGCTCGTTCTAGCCGTAGGCGCAGGACAAACTGATGTGGTGCTAAACCCGTAGTGTTCTTAAACTGGCGGGAAAAATAATAGTCGGAAACTTGGGCGGCACAAGCAAGTTGGCTGAGGCTCAATTCTGTACCCAGTTGTGTTTGTGCGGTTTCAATTACGTCTTTTAGTTGCTTCGATGATAGTTTCCCTTTTGGATTCAAAGGTTTTTTGGCATTGCGGTGATGTTTGCTCAACAGGTGCAATGTGAAAGACAGAGATAGAGTTTGTGCATACAAGGGTTCCCCCGGTTGGGCCAACTCTTTTGATAAGGCTCTAGTATAGGTGTATGCCAACTCATCTGTGATGCAGCGACGTTCGGCAAAGGTATCAATGGCAGTAGGCGTGCGGTCTTCGAGAATGGCGGTGATCAAATCTGGTGAGAGTGCGATCGCTGCTACTGTCAGTTCATCTTGCCAGAAAGGAGCGTTGGTTTCGCCATCCGATTGAAGGCAAAACCCTCCAGGCGGCAAAATGGCTTCATGGGTTCGTCCGCCGCTACGCCAGCCAAAACGCACAGAGTCACCTAAATTGATGATCAGTCGATGCCCTTCAACATAATGTTCTGTAAGTTCCATCGGCTTGAGCCGTTGTACCTCTAGGGTGAAGTTGTGATGCCATCCTGCTTGAAAACTAGACAGAACAACCGAACTATCTGGGGCAGATGGAAAACGCTGCCCTGTGTGCGGATTAATTAAATTAATACTGCTGTGCAACGTCACGGCTCGGTCTTCAATTTCAAGAAATTTTATCTTAATTAATTCTCTCTGTTGCCATTATCTCTAATTTTCTTGAGCCAAGGTAACTCTGAGCCGTACTTTAGCTCAATATCCCATTTGGCTATTGGGTAAGCGCCATCCATAAATCATAACCAAGTGATTCCACGTATGACTAAATAAGTGGAATTGCAGAATATCTTTAATATATAGAAGACTTGTTGGGTAATAAGCTCAAAAATCCTTGAAATCTGCTTGTGGCAAGCTTTTTATTGATTTCTGACCAAAATTATTGAAACCCAGACTCCCTAAGCCTTTCAGCGATTTTAGTCACTATTTCCCGACAACTCTAAAGTATTAATGTTTGTACTATGCACACTTTAAGACTAAGGTACGCCAACTCAATTAAAATTGAGACTAATTAAGGTATAAAATATCTAATTCTCTGATGCAACAACGCAAGCCTCAACAGACGGCAGTGATTCTCAAAGCCGAATGGAATGACTTGATTGTCGAATACGGTCGTTTGGAAGAGATCGGAGATTTCGACTTTGCGATGCCCAAACACGCTATTAGTGTGGCGTTTCTTCCCCACAAACGTGTCACTTGGTCTGTGGATGGAGGTAAGCCAGAAACCGCCCCTATGCCTGCCGGAAGTGTGTTTATGTATTCGGAGCGTGAGTTTGTCTGGCATCGGCGGGAAAAGGAGAGTGAATATGTAAATCTGAAAATAGAGCCGTTGTTGCTCAACCGACTGGCAGATGAAAGTGGACTCTCTACTCCTGTTAAGTTGGAACACCGCGTAATTTTTCCAGATCAAACTATTCTGCATATAGCACAGCTGTTAAAGTCTGAAGTAGTCAGTGGTGGTTTGGCTGGCAATTTATATGTCGAGTCCTTGCAGAATGTGCTGGCAGTGCATCTGCTAAGAAACTACGGTGGAGTATCAAGTAACTCCACCTTACAGGAAGCGGGTGTTCTCGATATATTAAAGCTCAAGCAAATTAAAGATTATATTGAAGATAATTTAGGCTCGGAATTAGCGATCGTGGATCTGGCTGCATTAGTACCCATGAGTCAGTTTCATTTTGCTCGTGGATTCAAAACACTGGTAGGAGAACCACCACATCGCTACATTCTGCAACGACGAATCGAACGGGCAAAAGTATTGCTCAAGGTAACACGGTTGTCATCAGCAGAAATTGCCTATCAGGTAGGTTTTTCCAATCCGAGTCATTTTACCGCCCAATTTCGCAAGCTTTCCGGGGTAACGCCAAAGCAATTCCGCGATAGTGTTTAAATTTTCAAGCTGTGTAGATTGTGTTGTAGCCAAGTGCTACATCTATCACCTCACCGGAAATAAAGCGGGCATGGTCACTAGCCAGGAAAGTGGCAGTATCGGCAATGTCTTGGGGATCAAGTGCAGGCTTAACCTTTAAGGGCAACATCGCACCGACTAACTTGTCTTGCTCTTCAAAGCTTTTAACACCTGTCGAGCGTAGTTGCCCTTGTGAGCGATACAAAGGAGTATTGACAGGCCCTGGTGCAATAGAATTAACGGTAATGTTAGACGGGCCCAATTCCATCGCTGCTGATTTGGTTAGACCAATCACCGCCCATTTAGTAGTGCCATAAGCACCATTGCCCACTACACCCTGACGGCCGCCGATGGAGGAAATGGTAATGATGCGACCACCCTGACGCGCTTTCATGTGGGGGATAACTGCCTGTATTGTATTAAATACACCGTTAATATTGACATCAATCGTGTCGCGCCATTGCTGTTGGTTTGAGCCTTCAATTGTAGTCCAGATAGCGATACCAGCATTGGCAACTGCAATATCTATACCACCAAGTTCTTGTGCAGTAAGGGCTGCGGCTTCGCTCATGGCCTTATGGTCACGTACATCGACCTTGAGCTTGAGTGCTTTAACTCCAAGCGCACGCACAGCAGCCACAGTGTCCTCCAGTTCGCGCTCGTTAGCTAGGCGGTAGCCGGAGATGGCCATTCCGCCAGTCGGGTCAGCAATATCTAGTAAAGCAACATTAGCGCCGTTAAGAGCGAAATCGATGGCGATCGCTCGTCCAATACCGCGAGCGGCTCCAGTTACCAAAGCGACTTTGCCAGCAAGAAGTCTAGAGGTGGTAGGTTGGGGGCGATCGCCTCTTTGTTCCTGAGCTACGGTTTTTTGGGAGTTAACAGGCGATATTGCCCCTAAAACTATTCCTGTAGCAGTTAGAGCAGCACCTTTAATGATTTCGCGGCGATGTTGTGTCATTGCTTTTTCCTCATGAACTCTGGGTTCAGCTTAAGAGGCGCAACAACTGGCAAAATAGTAAATTCTTGCTTAAGTTGCCCGCAGCTTGGCAAAAACCTTGGGAGAAACACCTACAGTTCGTTTGAAAGCTTTACCAAAATGAGTTTGGTCGTAGAATCCAACTTGTAAAGCTATATCGGTCAAGTTACTATCACAGACAGTTATTAACTTTTTGGCTCGTTCCACCCGATTTTGTAGGACATATTGGTGAGGAGATAGCCCCAGTGGATTAGTTAATTTTACTATGCAGTAACCCAACACCAAGCAATGACTACTGTTTTTAAAGCCGAGCAAAATGAATTGAGTTGAGCATAATTTTGATATAACCGCGCAAGAATCGGGCGTGAGTTTTTTGGGCAGATTCTCTAAATTGTACTTAACAAGCAAAAAACAACCCAGAATCAACCATGAAAGCAATATCCTCTATCATTAAAGCTTCTGCCCTCTCACTGGTATTAGTAGCTGTTAGCACTTCTGCTATAGCTCAAAATATTTCGGCAAGCAAGAATTCAACAAAGCCGCAAGTGCAGCAAGCTTCCGATACTATCATTGCTGCTAACAGTTACAAACCCGGTGTAAATCGAGTCACATTTCAAAGCGAAGGCGAAAAACTGGTTGGTAACTTATATTTACCTGCAAACTACAAAGCTGGCGATAAGTTACCCGCAGTGGTTGTTGCAGGTTCTTGGACAACAGTAAAAGAGCAAATGCCAGCCACTTATGCTCAAAAGCTTGCTGAACAAGGATTTGCAGCCTTGGCGTTTGATTTTCGCTTCTTTGGGGAAAGCGGCGGTAAGGTTCGAGGTTTTGAGTCTCCCAGTGCCAAAATTGCAGATATCAAAAATGCTGTCAGCTTCTTGCAAACTGTTGAAGCTGTCGATGGCAATCGGATTGCCGGATTAGGAATTTGTGCTTCGGCAGGCTACATGGCAGTAGCTACAGCAAGAGATTCCCGCATCAAGTCATTTATAGCTGTTGCACCTTGGATTCATGATGCAACAATTGTCAATACCATCTACGGTGGAGAGGAAGTTGTAAAAGCAAAAATTGAGTCGTCACAGGCAGCACGAGCCAAATTTGAGCAGACTGGCAAAGCAGAATACGTTCCTGCCATTAGCACTACAAATAAACAGGCCGCGATGTATGGAAATGTAGACTACTATCTCAATCCCAAACGGGGTGCAATTCCTCAATGGGCAAACCAATTTGCGGTAATGTCTTGGGGAGAATGGTTGACCTTTAGTGCCATGCCACAAGCCAAGCAAATCAAGGTGCCAACCCTGTTTATCCACAGTGATCAAGCCGCGATTCCTGATGGTGCGCGTCGGTTCTTTGCAGCAATTCCAGGGAAGGACAAAGATATAGTTTGGTTTCCTGAAGCTCAACAATTTGATTTCTATGACCAACAAGCAACTATTAATCAAGCTGTTGCTCTCACTGTTAAGCAATTGAGAACATCTCTATAAAAGTTTTGAGCTTCATCGTTTCTGGGTAAGGATTCAGGTCTAATATTTAGGAAGCAGGGATGGGACAGACAGATAATTATTGGAATTAGCCAGCAGTGCTTGTGTAAAAAAATCAATCACAGACCGACTTTGACGACGGCAGGTTTGCACCA
>JAHHHS010000183.1 GCA_019359215.1 Nostoc indistinguendum CM1-VF10
AGAGCCGCTTACCACGAGCGAGTCAGTCTGGAAAAATGAATGACGATTAGCTTATCAGTTATCAGTTATCACTGTTTACTGTTAACTGTTCACTGTTTTTTTGGGCTTGTGTGATTAAATCAGTCTCCTGGGTGGTAAGTTCAGCCCAGTAGTCAAGTTTTATCACTTCGTATTTCTCAGCCACAGCCCAAAAGTCAAGCCATGTAAACTCAGTACGTGCAAGTACTTGCCTAATTTCCCTAATAGCCTGGGGTAATAGTTGTAATTGCTCCGTCCTTGTTGCGATGGCAGACTGTGTGGGACTAGTACCCAAAATGAGAGCCGCCGCCTCAAGAGCTTGGGTATTGTTCATGGCAACGCTTAGGTTTTTCAGTGCCATACCCATGAGGCGCAGACATTCAGTCGCATTTTCTTTGGGCGGTTCGGCTGCCAGAGTTCTCAAATCAATTGTCTTCTCCAGTGGTTCCTGAACCTTCTTGTTTAGCGCTTTAGCTTGAAGTTTAGTGTAAGTATTCTCCCAGTCTTGTAATTGATGCGGCTCAAAAGCGTTTTCCAAATCCCGAATGCGCTCTTTTAGCTGCTGGTTCTCAGTTTCAAGCTGCCGTAGCGATTCCATCTCGTCTAAGCGCTGCTGCAAGTGGATGTTTTGCTCTTTTTGCTGCTTGTACAGGTTTTGCAGAGATTGGATTTGCTCACTTACTTGGGCTTCGGCTCTAGCCGACACCTCTGCTTGTAGTCCAATCCTCAATTCCTGCTCCAGGCGCTCTAGCTCAAGCTTATGTTGCTCTTTGAGTGCTGCGATCGCTTCCGTGTATTCTTTAGGATATGTACGCTCAGTCGATTCGGACACAATTGCGTCATCCAAATCAGTGTTGTTTACCAACAGCCTTTCACCATCAGCGAAAGTCACAATCTGCTGCGAATTATTCGGTGCGTCTGCAACAATAACTCCCGATTCCCCATAACGGGGATGTTCTGGTGATGAAATTGTGATGGCATTTTTCGGAACCAATGGTTCCTGATGGAGTTTATTTTTTCCTCTTTGCATTGGAGCAACAATATTAGCCGCAGCTGCGAAATCTGATTCACTAGGGTCTGGGTTTAATTCCAAAGCCAGTCTTATAGCAGCAATAAGTTTTTCTGGTTCTTTGGCTAACCTCAAAAGGGGACGGGCTTGGCGCTCATTTTTAATCTGTGGCCCCAACTCCCCTGCTGCAACAATAACTTTTGATGCCCCTAAGAGTTGATTTATACGCCGATAGCCGCCATATACATGCAATTCGCCTTGGCAATATTGTTCAAAGTTTTTGTACCCAGCGATTCTGTACATCCGCTCGTCATGCATGAGGCGACAGAGTTCTACTGCTTGCAACTCAAATTGGTCTATGGTAGCGAAGGTGTCTTTGATACTGCTGTTGAGATCATCGTAATGAAGTGCTGATTTGTTTTCTTCTCTGTCTAGTGTCAGCATATTTCTCTCCTGTCATTATCACAAGGAGTCTGCCAACCCAAAAATGCTGGGTGAGAGCTGGGGAAAGGGGAAGGTGGGCCCCCCACGAAGTGAGGATAAGGGCTTGCGGGAAAGTGTAAGGGATTTAAAACCTTTCCCCCTTCCCCCTTCCCCTTTCCTCCGCCAAATGAACTTGGCGAACTACTAGGAGAGGTGTTTGAAACAATTTTTGATGTCACCTGAACCCCGACACCAAGGTGTATTGGGCATAAGTCATTTTTCACGATATTTTTCCCTGATAACTTGGTTGACAAGCTTCAGAGGGGGTTGTTGCGCTGCTAAGGATTTTTAACTACGAAATTTGGGTTTTTTCTTAATCAAACTTAATATCTCGCCCCTTTAAGGAATTTCAATAGCCAAAACTGCCACACAAAACTGGTGTGTTTGTGTGGTTTCTCGTATAATACAAGAAGCAGCGTGGACTTAATCTCTTTTGACCAGTTAGTGGAATCAAGTCGCCAAACTTTAACTACCACCGCTTTGGTTTTTGTGAGATAACCCCGCTCTGGAGTTATTTAGTTTTTTGCTCCTTGGACAAAGCGTTACTCCTTAGTACGTTTTGTCTTTTAAATTTTGTGTTGCTGTATATTTACCTCCATCTTTTGTTCGTTCTGATCTTACAATGCCCTCTGTGTTTAACGTTGTTTTGATTTTTGCTTTTGACCTCCACGTTTGTTAAGGATTCTTTTAGGGGTAATCGAGGGTTGGTAGCACCTCTGTGTAGGGTAGATTACCCTGCAATATTTATGAAAAGCTTTTGCTTAAGACGCGACCGCTAAATTTGGCAAAGCATCGGATACACGCACCAATCCTTGTGGATCGGTTAAGATATACTTTTTAATTACTGGCTGGAGAGTAAAACTAATTTCTTTAGTAACTGGATTTTTACTGCTTTCAATCAATGATTGTTTTTCCAGATTTTCTAGTGCTTTAATCAACTCTAAAGTTGACACAGAGGCTTTGTGTCTCTGCCTGATATCACTTAATAACTTGGCAAAGCTAATAAATTCTGTAGTTGAAACTATCTCCTCTGCTGTGTAAATCAGAATTTCTCGCTCAATTTCTGTCAATACGTGACCAAAAACATGATTAAGCATTGCTTCAAACTTACTACTGACAAGAGTTGTTGGGTTTTGAAAAAATACTTGTGTACTGCCAGAAAAAAAGTGATTAATTCTCTCAATTACTGCCTCTAGCTCTGAAGGATTCCCACGATAAGTTTGAATTAATTGATGGCACTTTTCTGTGTCAGTCAATCCTTTCTCAGACAAAAACTGCATTGCCGCATCTTCATCTAAACCTTCAATTCTAAAAAATCGAAGAGGTCGCTTTGCTACTATCAGATCATTAAGCTCATCAAGCAGAATTCGATTAGTCAAGAGCAAACAGCTTTGATGCTGTTCTTCTACTAAACGGCGAAAAAATAGTCTGTAATCTAGCCGTTGCTCTAAATTTTTTGTCTGAAATAACGCTTCAGATTCATCTAGCACAACCAAGCAACGGCGCGATTGCATCTGCTTCAGCAACATTGTAATCATTGCTTGAGTATACTTAGGTGAGCTTGAGGGTGTTTCTAAAGGCTCAATTATATCTAACAGTTCGGTTACTAAATCCTGAAGTAGTGGTGCATGAGCAACTGATTTCCAAATCAAATAATCAAATCTAGGTTGAGATTCTGCACTAATTTCCGCTAGGAGTTTTGCCGCTAATGCAGTTTTACCGATTCCTGCTACTCCTACCAAGGATATACATCGCTGTTTAGCTATTAATTCTTTTAAAAGAGTTAGTTCCTTTACTCGTCCGTAAAAACTAGACACATCAGGGAGTTGTCCTCCCAGAACTTCTATTAAGTCGTTGGCAGGGAAGTTATGCTCCTCTTTTGACGCAGATTGAGCATAATATTCTTCAGTAACTTGTTCTAAAAAATCACGCAGATTTTTTTTGCCAACCCGTTCGCCATTTCCAATCGTTTCAGAAAGGATATCCCACAATCGACGGGCTATGCCACCTTTCAAGTAGTTAGGACTGTAAGATGAGTTACTTGCTATTTCCTCATAATCATCATCATCCCACGCTCCCTTCATAACAAGGATTTCAGCCTCGGATAGATATCTACCTTTTTTGGCAAATACTAACTTATTTGCTACAGCTAGGGCTAGTTCAAAAGTAACTTTTACCGTAAAAAGTACTTTTGGTGACTCCTGTCCTGTTTGGTTAAGGGAGGAGTGAGTGGGAGCCTGGAATTGCGATTCAGTACTAAAAACTGTAACCGTGTTAATCATTTTTACACAGTAAATGCCCATTTGGGGCATTTTTATAGATTAGGCTTAGTTTTAAGAGCAGATTGCATTGTATCAATCATATTTGATTTTTCATTTTATAGTTGATTTTTTTCAAAAAAGTACCATAGAAATTTCTAATGTCGATTACTTACAATAAAAATTACTTTCGTAGACCCATCTCGGATGGAGTACGGTAAGAGAAAACAGAAAAATTAGCACTTACACTTAAGGTTATTTACTGAAATTGGGCTACTGAATTTTCAGCTAAACAGTGAGTCTTCTAGTAAGTATGATGTATGGTAATATTTGCTACTTAAATATCTAAGGAATGCAGGTACTTAATGGTAGTATACATTGATGTTTAAAATGAGGCTGCCTAAAACTCTCAATTTATATGTTGTTTCATTGCGACAACAAGGGGTAGTGTAAGGAAATTACTATGCATTACGTTATACATACTAATACGTTATACATACTAAAATATGGGTTACTGTATCAACCCTCTTTGCAAACAACGTCAAAATCCCGATGACGTTAATCACTGTCTCTTCTGTGGGACTTCATTGCTAATTAACGACCGCATTTGTCTAGTTAAGCCATTAAGAGAGCTTACTGAAAACCCATTTAACTATATGGAAGTTTTTGAAGTGGACGATATCGGCACTCAATGGAATCCTGGGTGCAAGCGGCGAGTCATGAAAGTTTTAAAATGGAACACACCTAAGTTAGTTGATCTCATTGAGCGGGAATCTCTCACCTTACGGCTTATTGAACACCCATGCATTCCTAAAAGTACTATAGATGACTTTTTCACTTTTATTCCGAACAATAGCTCTCTAATATTGCATTGTTTAATCATGGATAAATTTGAAGGAGAAAACTTGGAACAATGGTTAGAGTCGAATGGGCGAATTTCACAATCCGTAGCATTACAATGGCTTCGACAGTTAGTTGAAATTCTTGATGAAGTACACCGTACAGAATTTTTTCATAGAGATATTAAACCTTCTAATATAATTCTTCAGTCAAGTGGACAACTTGCATTAATCGATTTTGGTGTAGCACGGCGAGTGACTGATACCTACTTGGCAAAAGTCAGTGGAAGTGGGGGATCTGACACAGGTAGGGGAGGACGATACGAAATTACATCTGTCAGTACACCTCGTTACTCTCCATTGGAGCAAGTTAATGGTCAAGCAGTACCTCAATCAGATTTCTATGCTCTGGGTCGGACTCTTGTGCAATTACTTACTGGCATTCAATTGATGGATCTGCCAATAGATAAAAAGACAGGAAACCTAATTTGGAGAGATAAAGCAGAGCAAATCGACAAACCATTTGCTGATTTTATCGAAGAATTAATGGCTCCCTTACCAGGGCAACGTCCGCAAACAACTAGAGTAATTTTGCAGCGATTAGAGGGCTTGCCACTTAAATCAAAGCTTCACCGTCTAATAACATCGAAGTCATTTCAAATTGGCGCGGGTGTTGTGGGGGCTTTAAGTTTGTTTGGCTTGTTCTATGCATCACTTCCTTTTATAGCTAATTATTATTTAGATCAAGGGAAAAAAGCTCAACAAGAAAATCGGTTTGCAGATGCTCAAGATCACTTTAACCAAGCAATTAAATATAATTATAATCTCACTTCTTCAATCTCCCAGTTTTACTTTGAGCAAGCAGATCGGCGTGGAAATACTCTTGAAGCTTCTCGAAAATACTATGAGTTAGCTATCAAGCTTAATCCAAAATATGAAGATGCATATACTAATTTGGCTTTAATATGTCAAGAAATCTCGGATGATAACTGTATTAAAAGTAGCTATGAAGCCCTTTTTAGATTAAATCCTAAGTCATGGTTAGGGCATTATACATTGGGAAGTTTTTATGATGATAGGACGGAATATAGATTAGCAGAACAACAATATAAGTTAGCTATAAAAAATAATAGCCAAGCTGTAGCTGCAATTAATAATTTATCCAGACTAAAGAATATAACTGGTGATTATAATACAGCAGTTTCTTTAGCTTTTGATGGGTTAAAAAAAACTAAAGACCCCGAAAGTCAAGCCACTTTATACAAGAATTTAGGCTGGGCGAAATTAGGGCAAAAGAAGTATAGCGAGGCGAAGCAATATTTAGAAAAAGCGACAGACTTGGACTCTAAAAGAACAGATGCTTACTGCCTGCTAGCACAAGTACATGAAGCCTTGGGGGAAATTAATCATGCAAGGATATCCTGGGAAGTCTGCTTGGTTGCTGAGTCTAACCAGTTAGAGGTTCAGAAATGGAGGAAGCAAGTATTAAAGCGGTTATTAGGAGATATTGTGCCGGGATCTTCACCATAGGCTTTTTTTTGTTCCCTAATCCCGTTATGCTACTAACTTAAAGATAACCAGACAATATTTTCAATGCCCAATCTAGCCACACCGGACTCAACCAACAAAGTAGGAAAAAAAGTCTCTAGAGTTCCATTGGTAACAATTGCATCAATAATGCTTCTATCAAACTCTGGCGGCGCATTGGCTCAATCCCAACTAGTAGCAAAGCGTATCTGCATTAATGAAGTTGGTCGAATTATCAGCTCAGGTGATCGCTATCTAGCGGTCGGAAGCGAGATTTGTCTAGGAGATAAGATTAACCCCGTTAATGGAAGTACGGTTAAGGCTGTGTGCTATTCGAGTCGCCAGGTTTTAGAATTTCAGCAGAGTGCTGTTTTCGGTGTCTCAGGCATCTGTACGCCGCCACAGTTTCAAGCAGAACGACGGCAATGTACACCTCTAAACCGGGATGGCTGTCCAAAGATGAAAGGGCCAAGTGAAGATCAAGATTCACTAAAGCTGATTACTCCCTACGGAAATATACTCTTGAATACGCAACCGATAATTTCTTGGCGTCCTGTAAAGAATGCTACCAGCTATACAGTAGAGGTAGCTAGTTACGGATTTCACTGGGAAACACAAGTAAAAGATACTATACTGCCCTATCCACAAGAGCGAAAAGAATTGGAGTACGGCGCTGCGTATACAATTACAGTAACTGCAAATAAAGGTGACTCTCCGATTAATTCTTCTGGGAAGTTAGTAGTCCATGTATTGCCTGAAATTGATGTTAAACAGGTTTTAGAGGAGGTGGATGTAATTAAGAAATCAGGCTTATCTGACGACGAAGCTGCTTTTCTCGATTTAGATATTATATATATGTCAAAAGGTTTTTTAAATGCAACAATTGATTCATTAAAAGCAAGAGTGGCAGCAGGTAGTAAAAATCCGACTCTGTTTAGAGTACTAGGAGATCGTTATTTAGATGCATGGTTACTAGATGAAGCTTTTCGTGAATACAAAATGGCAGAGTGGTTGGCGAAAACTAGTGGCAACTCTAATGAATTAGCTCAGGTACAGTCACGGCTAAAATTGATGAAATCTCAAAGCCAACCACCGATGAGGAGGAAACCTGCCCAATAATAAGGGTGGGAGTAATCTGGATTTGATAACAAACTCAATTGTGCAAGACGTAGTGCCTCTGTTTTAGTTTTACCATCTTTCAAGTCTTTGTAAAATTCTTTCATGAGCAGAGCGGTAGATTTGTCATCTACGCGCCATAAAGTTGCTACAGTACTCCTTGCTCCTGCTTGGGCTGCGATCCCAGCGATTCCTAACGCCGAGCGCTTATTTCCCTTAGCTGTTTCACAACCACTCAAAACCAATAACTCAATTGCATCTTCATTGATTTGATTTTTTTGTTTGAGTAAACTGTCAAACTCTAATAAGTTGATTGGCTTGTCCCAGCTAAAAAACATTGTTAGTTGAGGAACCGAATTGAATTGAGCATGAGTTGTCAAGTGAATAATCGGAAAAGTCTCTGTACTTACTTCTTTTATAAAACGCTTATAAGTGAACTCTTCATTAAGCAACGAGAGTGAAGAATTGGTTTGCTCTTTGACGTTTGCTATTTCTTCAACCACAGATGGCAGTTCTGCCAGGTCTTTGGGAGCATTTACGGCATTGAAGCTGGGACTAGATTTGGAAAGTCCAGCAATTAAAGCTCTTAATTGTTTTCTAGGTAAGAGTTTGGGCTGCCGAACTTTAGAACCCAAAGTCTCAGTAATGTTGTAGTGCTTGAGTAAATAATCTTTCCCATCGTGAAGCAAGCCCATAGGTAAACTTTGAAAAGATGTATCTAAAGTAAACACTAGTGTTCCATCTTGAGGCAAATATCTTTTGATGGGTGCAATTAGCGAATTATAGAGTGCTTGAGAATAATCAATAATCACAGAATTTCTAGTATTAGCAAAGCTTTGATCCTGTAAAGTTTGTAAAAGATGATCTGCATGAACTTTAACTGACTTTGGGTCAACAGAGTGGTGGTGAAGGGATTTGTCAGTTGACTGAACAACTACCTCTATACTGTTGCCCAAATCAATAATGTGAATTACTGAAGGGATGATAGCTAAATTTTTAAGATCATTCAAAGTCGTAAGGTCAAGTCTGCCACATTGAAGATAATTTTCCAACTCTGCTAGTTGAAGTTCTTCGTTAATTTGAACGACTTTATCTAAATTAGGGTGAGGATTTGCTAGCAATAATCGCATATAGCTACGATATACAGGCTCTACTTTTTCATAAAAGAAGAATGGTGTATCTGGATTGCTGGCTAAAAGGTTTCCTCGAATGTAAGTGAGGTTATTAATAGCTGCCTTATAAACTTGAAGAGCTGCTTCAGATTTTCCCTGTTTTGTGTATACATCTCCCAAATATTGCTGCCATTCATAAGCAATATCCAATGCATGGATTGATTGCGCCAAGGTTAGAGCGGATTCAAAGTATGCTTGTGATTTTCCTGGCTGTAATTTGCCTAAAGCGCCTAAGCTATACGATTCTAATCTTTGGCTGTTAATATTTTTAGCACTTTGCAAAGCGGATTCAGCATATTGAATGGCTAATGATTGTAATTGTTTATTTGAAGTCTTATTCAGATTTTCAGCAAAATTAAGCTGGGCAAAAACAGATTCGCTAGGAGGTAATTGAAAAAATATTGAAGAATTTTTCAGCAGATGCTCTATTAAAGGTTTAATTTGTTGATTAATATTAGCGTTAACAGTCGCTAAAGTTGTATTACCTGACTTAGGCTGTGTTGTCAGCCATTTATCAAAATCTAGCAAGATATTTAAGCGACGTAGCTGAGATTTTATCTTTATCGATTGAGGAGTATTTGCTGTGGTGTTTACCTGTTGATAATAATCAAGCGAGAAAAGCGCATTTTGCTGAATCTGATTAACAGTTTTTTTCTTAAAATCTGTATCTTCTATCCACTTGTATTGATTTTGCGCTCTCTCATACATAGACTCTTTAGTGTTAGCCAATGAAAACAAAACAGAACTAACGTCTTGTTTTGATGCCACTGCCTGAGCAACCAACAATATTTCCTTTAAAACTGTTTCAGATTCATCTAACTTACCGATTAAACGTAAAGCATCTCCTAGTTTTTGTAATCCCAGCAAATTTACTGGCGTTGGATTTATCTTATGAATTGCTGCTTTGAGAGCTTCTTTGGTAGGCTTGGCAACCTGCTCAAGCGTTGAGGAACAGATCCATCTATCCATCTTTAAAGCATCTAAAACTGTATTACATGTTCTAGGGTACAAGCCTAAAGATTTTAAAGCGAGACTTTGGTTAATTAAGCTTCCAATAATGCCATCATTAAATTGAATTTGGCGATAAATGTTCTCAGCTTTTTTCCAAGTTTCAAGAGCTTGTAATGACTGATCTAGATTTAATTGGTCAACTCCTTTTTTAATAAGAAATTGGGCCTGACTATGTTGTGCTTGTTTGTTTACAGGCTGAGCCAGGAGTAAAGAGGGTTTATTAACAACTATCAACAGACTAAGAATGCTTAAGAATAAGCATCTATACCAACGCAAATATTTAATCATTTTTCTTATTTACAATTTCCAGCATTGGTGATACTTGGTTGATAAAATCTTCTATTACACAAGAATTAGCATATAACCGAAGATCAGAATTTGCTGTGTTAGATTTTGCTATTAATTGGATTTGACCATTGGGGTTTATTATCCAAGCATTAGCCTCTACAATTGGTTTTATCTCTTCATCTGGCAACTGTATTTCATCTAAATTATCAGCACCTTGAACTAAAGTAGAATTATCCTGCCATGCAACATTATCAGATGTCTTCTCCTTAAGAATAGGTGGTGGACTACCAGCACCAGTAATTATAAATCTACCTGTTGGCACGCCTGGTCTTGCTTCACAAGCCGAGGTAATTTTAGAAGTTTCCCGAATTGCTTCTGGTTTTGGATTAGTTGAGCGGATCTCAACAGCACCAATAAGCTGAACACTACCATCTACACCCTTCTCAGAACTCGCCAAAACTTTGCTATCGTCAGAAATAAAAAGTCCTTCAGTGTTAATTTCGATATTACCCCCGCTTCCTTCAAAAGCGTTTGCGGTAATGTTGCTCTTCCCCTGGGCAATTAATATGTCTGCGTTGATATTTATATTGCCGCCATTGCCTCTACTACCTGCGGTTGCCGTTATAGCACTATTATTACTTAGCTGCAAATACCCTACATTCACGAAGATATTACCACCTTCGCCGGAAGAAGTGCTTGCTGTAATGGCACTTGTGTTGTTTAAAAAAACAGAAGCAGCATTGATTTTGAGTGTTCCAGCATCGTTAGAACCCTCATTTCTCACGTTAACTGAAGCACCGTCTGTAACACTCAAATGACCAGTAGCAATCGTCACGTTTCCAGATTTTCCAGAAGGCGCTGGAGGGAGCCTGTATAACTTCTGTAAGATTGGAGAGACGATATTAGCACTGGAGATCACCAAACTAGGCTCTCCAGAACCAGGTATTTTACCACTTACCTCTAGAGATTGAAAGGCGTTAATCGTAACATTACCGCCTTCCCCACTTGCTAAAGTAGAAGCGTCAACCCTTCCTCCCTCTCGAACCATCAACTTTGATGTATTGATTGTTAGGCTGCCAGCTTTGCCAGCATTGAGCGATATGGAAGACAACATACTTGGCTGAAAGATTATTGGTGAAGCTCCTATTATTTCTACAGAGTCAGTTGCACTCACAGTTACATCTCCTCCTCTACCAGTTCCAAAGTTTGAAGAGGACAAGTTACCCCCATCCGTGGCCAAGAATTGCTCTGTTGACACTGTAATGTTGCCTGCGTCTCCAGAGTTGAAAGTTGCAGTACTGATAGTACTAAAAACAGCAGGGTCAAAAGGCGAAACCCCAATCAACTGTATAGAATCAGAGGCATTCAAATTTATATTGCCACTTGTTGCAGCACCAAAGGTTAAATTATTTATTTGTCCTCCATTTTGAATAATTACCTGCTTGGTTGAAATTGCAATGTCTCCAGCTTTGCCAAATCCCAAAGTTTCGCTCCGCAACCCACCCCCTGTCCTAGCAACTGGATCGCTACCACTCACTGACAACGACTCGGAAGCATTTACATTTAGTGTCCCTGCCGGCAGTGTTCCTTGATTTTGATTTAAAATTACTGAGCCATCTGTAAGCGTGACTCTGCGTCCATCTATCTGTATAGATCCACTGCCAATGCCGCTAGTATCAACTAGAGAGCGTTTTGATAGATGAATGTCTTGGAAAAAAGGTACATCTTCATAGCCTAGTTTCCAACCAGAGGTCGTAGGATTAATGCTGACTGAACCATTGCTAACACTGCCCAATTCAATACGCCCTGCATCAGATGTTATTACACCTCCCTCTAAAATTACATCACCACCAACAATTGCTAGAGTTCTTCCTGGTTGCACTTGTAAACTAGCAACATTACTACTTCTAATAAGAGGAGAAAAGGGAGGGCCAATTAGATTGTGGCCTGAACTTTGGATGAGAATCGCACCGGCATTGCTCTCAATTTCCAGTCCAATAGGTACACTTATTGTTAATAAAGGATTAAGTTCGGGATTTTTTGCACTGAAATTAGTGGCATCAACAAAATTAATTTGACTTGCGCTAGTAGCTAGAAATGAACCTCCAATATTTAATTTGGCATTATTACCAAAAATAATGCCATTGGGATTGAGCAAAAACAAGTTAGCTGTGCCATTAGTTTTTAGAATCCCATCGATATTAGAAATAGACTTCCCAGTAATCCGAGTAATAACGTTTTGGATATTTATATCGTTGTTAAAGTAAGCTTCACTTCCGGTAGGCACAGAAAAATGTTCAAAGCTGTGAAATAAGTTGCTTCCTTTTATAGTGCCACCTTCTATACGATTGGTATTATTTTGAGTTTTTATACTTGAATTAATAGGTAGTGTTTTATCTGGTGTAATCTGTGCGGTAACTGGCACAGAGACAAGTAGTAAATAAGACAAAACAACGCTTTGAAAGCCCCATGACAGAACAGTATGCAGTTTCAAAATACCTCTTTTATACTTAAATAAGAGATTGAACACTTATAATGTAAAACTTGTAAGCACACCCAGATGTATCTAGATAGCGAATAACAGTATACCAGCTTTTTTGAATTGGAATACTAGTTCACTATAAAGAGAAAAGCTAAAGCTAATTATAAGATTTGTAGTCTGAAGAAGTATGATGCAGCACTCAAGCTTCTGGGTGAGCAAGGAGGTAATCGAGCAATGGAGCAAAGAAAACCAGGCTAAAGAGAGCTTCCAATTATTATATTGACGTGGCAATTACGGCAATGGATACAATTGAATTAGATATCGAAATCCTTGTACTTGTCATTTAATTGCTGATTGCTGAATCAATACGATTCAGTTAAGCATTTCTTTCTTCTCTTTGCGTCTTTTGCGGTTCGTAAAAAAATTGACTTTGGCAAAGAGTTTTAGTCTTAACTGAACTATATTGATTGCTGAATCCTATTTCTCGTCTACCCCAAAAACCTTTTGGGACGACCAAATTATCCCTCTTCTGTCCCTCTCCAGGAGGGCAATGGCTAGAAGCCTTATGAGGCAACCAATACAAGCTATACTATTAGAAAAAATAGGTCTTGTATTTGTTATTAGAAAAGAATCACGCGTAGGCGTAGCCCGTCGTAGACATCGCTTGCTATACAGAAGCTTTAGATTTCAGAAAAGGCAAATGTTTTCGGAAAGTGACAGAAGAGGGATATTAAATTTACATTAGGCGTAAGTTATTAAATTTGCTTGGTCTATCTTAATAAATGTTTAATTGGGATATTCATATTTCATAAATAGAACAAAAGCTTTCGTTAGCTTGTTTCGTAATTGAGATAGTCCAAACTTTGGCTTGAGGGATGGTGGTAAGTTTTTAAAAGTAACGGGCACAAAGCCTCTTTCAGTATAAAAACTTACCAGTTGATGTTTTAAGCATTTTAAATAAAGCGGTTGATTGGCTTGAGTAATTAAATGCTGCATTAGAAAACTTCCTAAACCACGGTTTCGCCAAGCTGGTGCAACAAATAAACCGCCCAGTTCTTGCGCTAAGTG
>JAHHHS010000184.1 GCA_019359215.1 Nostoc indistinguendum CM1-VF10
CGGACTTGACGCCACGCTCACGTGAGTTAGACCAGATTCTTCGTTTAGCCGCTTAGACCGACAGTTGCAACTTTTTGATACTTAGCCCAGAAGTTTTATTTCTGGGTCAATTTCTGCAAAAGTATAGCAGAAAGAGAAATTCGCTTTGCTCTAGAACAAGAAAAACTTTTCAATGAACACAGAGCGCACTTTTTATCTATGGTTTCTCACGAATTCCGTACTCCCTTGAACATCATCTCACTCTCTACTAGTTTACTGAAACGTCATCTTCACCGATGGACTGAAGAGAAAAAACTACAGTCGAACAAATCAGCCAATTGACGGATGAAATTTTCATCAACGGTAAAGCGGAGGTGGGAAAGCTAAAGTTTGAGCCAAAACCACTTAACCCGATCCAATTTTGCCGTGACATATTGGCAGAAATGAATTTGAACGAAAGCAACGCCACTTGCTCCAATTTTGGGAAAGTTCGCAACGCAATGGCTCGCCAACACACAGTCACCTTAGTTAGCCAAGGTGATCGTACAGTCTGCCTGGATAAAAAATTGCTACAGCCTACTCTCAGGAATTTGCTCTCAAATGCGGTTAAGTATTCACCGAGTGATAGCACGATTGATTTAGTAGTTTCTTGTCAGGATGAAGAAGTGATTTTCCAGATTAAGGATCAAGGGATTGGCATTTCGATAGCAGATCAACAACGACTGTTTAAGCCATTTCATCGGGGTGCGAATGTCGCGCAGATCCCAGGTAATGGATTGGGATTGGCTCTTGTCAAAAAGCTTATAGACTTGCATGGTGGTCAAATCACCGTCGTCAGTGAAGTTGGGGTGGGTACTAAGTTTACAATTACGCTGCCCCTGCTATGACAATCTCTGCACAGCACAGCCGGAAAGATGATGAAAATTCATACAGAGGTTTTCATTAGCATAAAACACAATCAGGTTGTAGGGGCATAATGTCTTGCGCCCCTACAACCTGATTTACCTAATTATAAATCGCTGTAATTCGTTATTCACCTGATAAATAACTAAATATCAAGGGGAAACCATGACAAAGATTTTAGTCATTGAAGATGAGCCAGAAAGTCGAGATATATTTTTAGACAGTTTAGAAGCAGAAGGGTTTGAAGCGATCGCTGCCCAAAACGGTCTTGTCGGCATTCAGCAAGCACAAGAACACTTGCCTGATTTGGTGCTTTGCGACATTATGATGCCGGAACTCGATGGTTACGGTGTCCTCACAACCTTACGCCAAAACCCTTTAACAGCAACAATTCCCTTCATTTTTCTCAGTGCCAAAACTACAAAAACTGAGGTTCGTCAAGGGATGAATTTGGGAGCTGACGATTATCTTACCAAGCCCTCGACAGTAGAGGAATTATTGGGAGCGATCGCAACTCGACTAGAAAAACAAGCAACTGTTAGGAACTGGTACACTGTTCAATCTCAGAGCGTGGAAACATCAGATATCACTGACACCGGAAAAACACCAGCTTTGCATTTCATCTTTCCAGACTGTCCCCAGTTGAGTAAAGTCTTCGATTTTATTGAAGCCAATTATGATCAATCTATTGGGCTAGGTGAGGTAGCCCAAGCTGTTGGTTACTCTCCGGCCTATTTAACTAGCCAGGTAAAACGTTTAACTGGACAAACAGTAAATCGCTGGATTGTCGCTCGTCGTATGGCAGAGGTATGTTTTTTGCTTCGAGAAACTGACCAGTCAGTAAATCAGATCGCAGAGGCGGTGGGCTATCAAACAGAGGGTCATTTCTTTCGTCAGTTTCGCCAATATCACGGAACTACTCCCCAAGCTTGGAGAGAGGTATAGTACAGCAATTAGTAAAGTAAGCGGACGATCTCTCGCCCGCTTACTTTACTACTACAGCTCGGTGTAAATAAGCCACCCATTTGAAATGTCTAAAACCCTTTGCGGGGGGACAAAATGGCCTATAATGCTTATATTACAAAGAGTGTAGGAATTTGTTGGAAAAGAAAAAGAGCATTCATTCGCAACAAGCTCTATTTAATGATAATATTACCAGAATTCTACGAAACAAACCTCAAGCGAGAATTGGGACGTACAGAATATTTATTACTAAAAATCCTGGCAAGTGCAACAATATCCGGTCAAAAAATTAAACGCATGGGTGTCCAAAAATATGTTGGACGAATTAAAGAATCTAAGCGGACTGTTCGACGACATAGTAGTTTTTATATTGGTCTCTATGGCCACAATTGGGTCAATTTCATAGGAATTTTCGGCGTTGCTGAATTAAAGTATGAATTAGTCGCCAAATTATTGGCACTAAATCCTCATAAGTATAAGTGCTATCAGCAAGGAGACAGGGCTATGAAGCTTACCGTATCTGCGTTCTAGCCTTTTTTGTCCCCCATAAGGAGTACTAGTCTTGGTAAAGTAATTTTTTAGGTGGAACTTCTTTAATGTTCAGCTTCTTGCGGTGTAAATCCCCATAAATATTAAGGTACTCCAATTCAGCAGCAGTTAGTTTACCTTGTTTAACTCCATTAATCGCTGCATCAATCTCTTCGCGTCGTGTCAGTCCCGTTAAGCAAACATCTACACAATTTTGTGTTAAAGAGTAGCGATACAAATCAGGGGCAGAAGGCCGCCAGCAAGCTTCCGGCAATCCAGCAGGAGCTAACCATAGAGGGCCTGTATGAGAGCCGCTAGCAGATTTGAAAGTTACAATTCCTGGGCGCTGGTAATCCTCATCATCCAGATGTTTGAATACTACATTTTGGGCAGAGCGATGAGCAACATTGTGTCTAACCATGACCACATCTAGCAGGGGACTATGCAACCACTGTTGAGCCAAACTGAGATCATGAAAAGAGGCGCCGATGTAACGAACTGCACCCATTTTTTTTAGGCGTTCTGAAGTTTCAAAGATTCTTTCGACCGTTCTTTTATAAACGCAGTTTGGGCCTCTAAGATCAGGAGAAAGTTGCAAGCAATTACTGAGAGCTGAACCATCATTCGCTCCAATCCAGCCCCAAAAAAACACATCAATGTAGTCAAGCCCTAGCTCTGCGAACTGATCGTATAAGGCAGCAGAAGCCATCTCTGGACTTTTGTTGTAAGTCACGGTTGCAAGAATCACCTTTTCTCTGACTGAAGAGCCTCTTCCGCACAATTGACGGATTGCTCCAGACATCTTTCTATATAAAAAGTGGTGCAGATCACTAGAAAAGAAAAAATAATTGATTCCTTGCTCAAAGGCGTAAAGGGTATCCTCACTTGAAATCCCACCTCCCCCACCCAGCCCTAAACAGCTGACAGTCAGATCAGTTCGACCAAGCTTGCGGTAAAAAGGCAAATCTAAATCTGGCAAATTGGCGGTTGTAGAGTTGATTCCGCCTAGTGTGATTACATACTGCGGCATGTTTATAAACTTAACTAAGTGTAAATGTCTTCAGAATTAGCATTGAGATAGGAACGTTGCAAATCAATTCCTAGGAGCGCGAAATGTTGAAGAATAGTTGTCATGCGTGCCTCTGGAGAGCTATCACCTTTTTGCCAAGCTTCCAACAAACCATTAGCAACAATTTTGCAACGGTTTTGACCAAAACTTTCTTGGGTAGAAAATTTATGACTGGGTTCTTCTGCTAGAGCAAGACCTGGTGCAAGAAACTTTGTAAATAGAGGAACTTCTATTTTAAAATAGAGCTGATATTGTTTATAAGCAGTCTGAAGGACTTGCCGTACAAATCCGTAGTTACTTTTATTAAAGTACAGAACACCTGAGTCAAAGCGCCCGTAGTCAGAAGGGTTGTATAGAACTTTGAAGGTAAAGGGAAGTTGGATTTCGTTCAACTGCTGCGTTATGCATCTCATAAAGGCAACTGCACCTTCAGAGCTTAAATTAAAGTAGATTCGCACAGTTTCAGAATGACCGTCTGGATTACTGTGATTCTCCTGACCGGCATTGCCAACTGCCACATAGAATCCGTTCTGAACTCGATTACGAGGTGTCCAGATTGCGACTAAATCTCCTACAGCTGCTGATTGCTCTGTCAACTGTAGATGTCGGTTTCGTTCGATGTGTAGGGTCAGACCGCCTTTTTTCACTGCCAGACTGCTATCATTTTCCTGCCTTAGCACACGCCATCCAGGGTCAAAGTAGCCTTTTCCACAATTGCTTTCGTGCAATCGTGCGAAGAATTCTATATCTATCCCTAAAAAGGTATTGTTCTCTAACTTTTGGTGCAATGCTAGACTATCTGAGTCTGTATCCAGTGCAAGAGCAGAGCGCAGGGAGCCGCTGTAGTAAATACCGTAGAGAAAATTCCGCAGTTGTAGACTAAGGTAGTTATCCTGCAAGTTTTGAGGCATTTGCTGAAACCGGGTTAAAGTCTCAGTTGGAAGTTCTAAGGGCTTGTAATTTGGATGAATAATCCGGAAATTAGACTCAATTTGAACGTTCCGGACAATGTCTTGCAGAGCATCTAGTAATCGATTTGGAGAAGAACTTGGAAGTTGGTCTTGCAAAGAATTTAGCTGTTGCATGAGCGTTCAGCCTTCACTGGAAATAGTTAAGCGTGAGAAACCTTCAAACAGGAGAGCTATTGAGACAAGCTAGTTCAGATTCTGTCATTCCGAAGAGCGTTGTAATCGATTGTTCTGGACGGCACAGTAAGCTCTTGGCAACCTGTAGCATGCAGATACTTCTATTACCAAAATACTTGTGATAATCAATGAACGCCCCAATTGTGTCAATCAGAGCAAGTCCAGCAAACTGAACGACTCGCTGAAGAAAGTCAGAATAATGCTCCAGAATTGCTGGAAAATTCTCAAGATAAGCCTTCATGAGGGCAACCATTGAAGGGCGGACAACTTTCAAAGGCGTCACAGCTAGAAGCAAGGTTTCTTCTATTCCCATAGAAGGATCTGCAACCAAGCTGTCAAGCCAAACCCGCAAATAGCTGCCTAGTATTGTCCCCAAATCAAAAGCTGGATCTCCCCAACCACAGCGCTCCCAGTCAATCAATCTAATCAAGTTTCCTTGCTGCTGCTCTCCCTGCGAAGTAAATTGCTCCCAGCTTTCATGAAGCAAAATATTATCTAGCTTGAGGTCGTTGTGAATCACACAGCAAGGATGCCAACCAGCTGTCAGGTCTGCCACTGCTGCCACCAGGCTTTCATAGCGTTGGTAGAGAACGTAGAACTTAAGACAGTCAGGCGGAATTGAGCCGAAAACCTCAGGTCCAATTCGCCCCAACCGTGGGACAGGATTAAAAAACTGAGATGGAGATTCTTCTTGAACTTGACAGATAAAATCGCGGCACTCCTGTTGATCTAGGGTCGTGCGATGTAGTGCTGCCAAAGCCCTACCAATTGAAGTAGCAATAAGGGCGGGAAAAGTTTGCTCCTTACGATAAAATTTATCTAAATCCAGATAGTTGAGTAGGTAGTCATAGACAATAATTGAGTTGTTTTCATCAAAATGGATTACTTCTGAAACTGTTGAAGAAAGTTGACTTAGCTCTGGAAACTGGCGTAGCAATTTATGGAACTGCCATTCTTTGAAAAACTCGTTTGCCGTCTTGCCATTACGCCAGTGACGTTCCTGTTTAACAAGGAGCTTGCGATCGCTCGATAAACTAACCAGCAAACTAAAGTTTTTCCCAAATGCCCCCGCCTCTACTTGAAAGGGTTTTAATCCTTGTTCATTGCAAAGACTATAGTCCAACAGATACCGAAAAACATTTTCAGAACTCAGTAAGAACGGCATGAGTTTATTTTTTTCTAAATTGATTCTCGACAACAGTGAAGAAAGAGGTTCGTGGCGAGCATAGCAGTGCTTATGTGCTATTTCCGGAAAAACCCTATCCCCAAAGCGATGATTCCGATGCTGATAGCAACCCAACCAAGAAACCACATTATACGATTATTTTTTGACTGTATGTATGGTAATCCTGCAGGTAAGATTAGTGTCGAACCTGCTAGAGTGTAATTCCTTTCTAATAAAAAAAAGAGTCCTGTAATAAAAAAGACGACTTGGAGCGCGAACATTAAGGAATGAACCAGTTTTCTTTTGTTGTTTGCCGTGTTTGTCATTTGTGTAGTAGCTACTGAACTCACTAAACTATCTTTTTGACATCTTCACAAAGAACCTTCGGTGCAAGTATAGCCCTAGATTCCTAAAATCATTTGCACAAGAAATTGGATAGCGCAGGATAACGATGCTGGCTGTTGAAGGTAAGTTGTTAGCATCAACAAACAGATAGGTCAATTTCTATACCTACCTGTTTGTTTGCAATAATGTCAACTCTTCAACTGATTTCTTGTTGAAGTTTTGACTAAAACCTATGAACCAAGCTAATCAAAAAGACTTCCGACAGCACCGACTGCTGCCCCAACACTGGCGCTAACTGCGCCAGCACATGATACGGTTGAAACCCCAACAATCGGAAGAGCTGGGGTAGCACCACCAGCTACTAAACCAAGCTCATCTTCGGATAGCTCATCCATAAAGTTTTCATCGTCTGAAAACAGTTCAGCATCAACGGGATCTAAGTCGTCAATACGAATATCTTCCATGATAGTAATCCTCCAATTTATTCTGCTTACTTTTTGTTTGCGGTTTTTGTTGAAAACTAAAATTTGTCGTTGCTCAAAATTTGATTAACAACAGATTTATGGAGCTTATTCCTGAAGCCTGTCTACAGCAGCAGCAGCAGCATTTGCTGCTCCAACAGCGCTAGCGACAGCAGCGGCAGTAGCCATAACTCCCAACGGAAGGATACCGCCAGCAACCTGACCAAGCTCATCTTCAGATAGCTCGCCCATAAAGCTTTCATTATCTGCTAACAGTTCAGTACCATCGGAGCTAGCAGTGATTTCAATGTTAGCCATAGTCAGCTTAAGAAGGGCTGCCAACATGCGCTTCCTTTGTGCAATTGTGAGTTCTGTGGGGAACCACTTTTCAATTCGGATAATGTGATAACCTAGCTTTGTCTGAATTGGCCCAACTATTTCGCCTTCTTTCGCTTCGGACATCGCTTGTGCAAGCTCTGGTCGTAATTCGCCAAAAAAGCGAACGCCAACAAAGCCTGCATTAGCTCTAGAAATCCTACCCTGTGAATGTTCCAGTGCTAAAGCATTGAAGGAAGCGTTCTCTTCTCGGATAGCATGTGCTAATCGCTGAGCCTCCGCTTCGCTAGACACCAGAATCTGAGAGAAAGCAGCGCGTTTGTAAGTATCTCGGTTGTTCAAATAATGACTATCAACCTGCGCTCCAAAGAGATGCTCCTCCAGCTTCTTTGTAACCTGCTCCATTTTGAGACCTTCAGACCAATCATGTGCAGTGATTTTCTGCTTGGAAAGCCAGGAGTGGGTTTCGGAAGCACTTAGTAATTTATATCTGTGCCGAAATGCATCTGCTGCTGCTTGGAGTTCTTCATCAGAAACAGTAATACCAAACCGCTCACCGAACTTTAAGAGCGTTGCATCACGTTCGGCTAAAGCTGCCACTCTTGCCATTTTGAAAGAACGACGCAGGTAAGCAAGAATATCTGCATCCGTCGCTGGAGGAACAGGTGGAAGTTTAAGTGCAGGCAATGATTGCAATGTTGGTCGCTGCATACTGCTAGTCATGGTTATCTTTCCTTAAAGATTTAAGTTTGTACCAAAATAAGAATGTCCCTAATCAGTGGAATATTTTCCCGTCTCAGAAAGCAGGTTTTGAAGCTACGAAAAGTATAAAAACATCGTTTCCTTAATCTTTCGTAAAATGCTCTTGCGCTTTCGAGGGACATTTCGTTTCTCTTGATACTTCCTAGATTAAGGAAAGCAATCTCTAGCTACAATGCACAAACTTTCGGTAAGGCTAACAATTTTTTCGCTTCTGCTTCGTATAGATGCCTCATATTATGTTCGGATAATTGCTTACAATTAAGCTCCTATTTGAATCCACCAATGAAAACCATCTACACCCTTTAAACTGTAGAGTTTAGAGTCGGAATATGATTTTATCAACTAAGTGTTGCTCTATTTGAGCTAAGTAGCGATCGCATTCCATAACGTATCTTACAAAACCGAAAAATTGGTTAGTCTAACTGAAAGATTGTGCATTGTGAGCAGAACTTATATTTCCTAAGCTAAGTTGATAGTTCTTAGGTAAATCCTACTCGTGGTGATGCTCTTGATTTTGAGAAAACTTTTTACCAAACTCAAGTTTAGTTAGTGGTAATTGGTAACTCAAGCTCCTCTTCAATTGAATGAAGCGATCGCATCCCGCTACACATTAAGCAAAACCGAAAAAATGGGAGAAATCTATGTCTATTGAAAGTGCAAAGGCATTCTATTCCAGAATCACCACAGATGAAACGTTCCGAACGCAATTAGAGCAGGCGACTTCTAAAGAAGAACGCCAGCAAATACTCCAAGCTGCTGATTATGAATTTACTTCCCAAGAATGGGAAGCCGCCAAAGCTGAATTTGAAACGTCAAATGCTAGTAGCGAACTGAGTGACTCGGAATTGCAAGCAGTTAGCGGTGGATTACCGATGCTGCTACCAGCTTATGGTACGCCAGCACTCTTCAACATTCCTGATTAACTGAGTACAGCTAATGGCCAAAAAGGAGAGAAAAACGTATTTTCTCTCCACAATACAGCATCCACATAACTGAATTTATTTCCTTAATGGAGAAAAATTTTGTGTCCAAGAAATACCGCAGAATCAGTTATGCTGTTTGGGAGATTACCCTGAAGTGCAACCTTGCTTGTAACCACTGTGGTTCGAGAGCAGGGCAAGCCCGCACTCAGGAACTTTCTATAGAAGAGGGTTTGGATTTAGTCAAACAGTTGGTTGAAGTAGGGATTAAAGAGGTGACGCTGATTGGTGGCGAAGCATTTATGCGTCCCGACTGGCTGGAGATTGCTCAAGCCATCACGCAAGCGGGGATGCTCTGTGCCATGACTACAGGAGGCTTTGGCATTTCCCTAGAAACTGCACACCGGATGAAGCAGGCAGGGATTGCCAGTGTCTCTGTTTCTATAGATGGTGGCACAGCAGAAACCCACGATCGCCTGCGTGGTAAAAAAGGTTCATGGCACTCTGCATTCAAAACTATGAGCCACTTCCGAGAAGTTGGCATCTATTTTGGCTGCAACACCCAAATCAACCGCTTGTCTGCTCCAGAATTTCCTCTAATTTACGAGCAAATTCGTGATGCAGGTGCTAGGGCTTGGCAGATTCAGCTTACGGTTCCTATGGGCAACGCCGCAGACAACGCAGACATTCTCCTCCAGCCGTATGAACTACTAGACCTTTATCCAATGCTTGCTCGTGTGAGCAAGCGGGCTAGTCGTGAAGGAGTCAGGATGCAACCTGGTAATAACATCGGCTACTACGGCCCGTATGAGCGGC
Organism: Nostoc indistinguendum CM1-VF10; assembly: GCA_019359215.1. GTDB lineage: Bacteria > Cyanobacteriota > Cyanobacteriia > Cyanobacteriales > Nostocaceae > Nostoc > Nostoc indistinguendum. The sequence goes on from JAHHHS010000184.1 coordinate 9,393, forward strand.
TGATGCGCGGAGGCGGGAATGAATGGGGATTTTGGCAAGGTTGTGGTGCAGGGCTGTCTACACTGGGTCTTGAGGCAGATGGTGCGATTAAAGGCTGCCCTTCACTACCGACAGCAGCTTACACTGGCGGTAATATCCGAGACCGCTCTCTACGAGAAATTGTTGAACAGACAGAAGAACTGCGGTTTAACCTCGATGCCGATACTCCCAAAGGAACAGAACACCTGTGGGGATTCTGTAAAACTTGCGAGTATGCTGAACTTTGCCGTGGAGGTTGCACCTGGACGGCGCACGTATTCTTCGATCGCAGGGGGAACAATCCTTATTGCCACCATCGCGCCTTAGAGCAGGCAAAGCGAGGAATGCGAGAGCGGGTTTATCCAAAAGTGCGGGCGCAGGGACTTCCCTTTGATAACGGGGAATTTGCCCTAATTGAGGAGGCGATTGACGCTCCTTGGCCTGTTGATGACTCACTTCACTTTACTAGCGATCGCATCCTGTGGTCAGATAGCTGGCAGAATGAACCCAAATCTACTTACGCCCTAGCAGAGGTGTAATATGAGCCAAACAACAAGTAATTTTCCTGCTTTTGAGAAAGAATTACTTCCTAACAAAGGAACCGAGAATATTGAGTCTTTGAATGTTTCAGATGCTCGATCTCCTATCCTACCGCGTTCTGGTTGGCAAAATCGGCGAGCCTTTTTAAAGGTTCTTGTTAAGGCGAAGCAGTCCCTGGATATGGCAGAAATTACTGCTACTCTCTGGGATTGAGGCAACTGATTTAATAGCCTCTTAAAATGTATGTCTGTTGAAAGCGCACGAGCCTTTTATGAGCGGATAGCCACGGATGAAGTGTTGCAAAAGCAACTCCAAAATGCTGCCAGTGATGAGCAACGCCTAGAAATTGTACTAGCTGCTGGCTATAGTTTTACACTGCCCGAATGGGAAGCTGCTTTAGCTAAAATCTCAAAGTCAGGTGATAGTATCAGTGATGCAGAGCTAGATGCGATCGCAGGTGGGCTAAAGGTTGTCCCTTACCAACCACCCATCAGAATATGGTCGGGTTTAGAGCAAATCGGCTCAATTAAACTCTTGCGTCGGTTATTTAACCCCTCTGCCTGGTCTATCAGAACAAAACTCTCGGTAGCACTGCTTGCAGTTGCCCTCATACCGATGAGCTTCACCACCTATCACAACCTCCAAGAGAGCCTCAAGAGTGCAGAGGACAGCGAATACCGCAAACTGGAACTCTTAGCCGCCAGTAACGCTAGTCGCCTCGACCAGCTAATAATTGACATCCAGCGTGTTGCCGTCCAAGTCAGTACTGATAAGGATGTAGTGGGTTTTCTGGCTGCTACTAATCTCCAAAAGCAAACAGCCTTCCGCTCCTCGATGCAACGAACGTTAGATAACGTCTTTCGCTCCAACCCCGACTATGATGTTGCCTACATCATAGATACAAAGGGACGCTGCCTTGCTGCCACTGACCCCACATTCATTGCTCAAAACTACGCTTTCCGTGAATACTTCCGCTTTAGCATTCAGGGACGCCCTTACGTTTCCAGCATTATAGTTGGTACAACGAGTGGACGAGCAGGCATTTACTTCTCCAATCCTGTACGGTCTGAGGGCGGCAAGATTGTCGGTGTAACGGTCTTAAAAATCAAGGGAGAAGACATCTGGGCGATTGTAAATGCGTTGCAGGCTGGCTCTCAAAGTTATGCCTTCTTGGTTGACGAGCGTGGCGTAATCATTAGCCATCCTGATAAATCACTACTTTATCATAGCCTAGTCCCCTTGCCAGCTAACAAACAAAAGCAGAGCGAAACCGATAGGCTTTATGGTGTCGATCAAATCAAAAGCTTGGACGTTCCAGAGTTAGCAGCTGCGATCGTGGGAGCTAAACAGACAAGTCACACCAGCTATTATTCCCCAATTGAGCAGACACGCCAAATGGTCGGCTTTGCTCCTTTACAAGAGCAACCTTGGGTGTTAGGGGTGAACAAAGCCCACGCCCAGTTTGATGCTCCCTTGAATAAACTCATTTGGCAGAACAGTTACAGCTTATTGGCAGTAGGAGCGATCGCAACAATCATTGCCTTGATTTTAGCGCGGAGTATTGCCAAACCGATTCGTGCGCTAACAAAAGCAGCACAATCACTTGTAGAGCAAGATGATTTTGATACTCATCAGTTAGCTAAGGTGTCTGACGCGAATGATGATATTGGTCAACTAGTGCGTGTTTTCCTGCAAATGGCCCAAGAGGTGAAGGCGCGAGAGCAAAAGCTCAAACAGCAAGTGATGGAATTAAACGTTGAAATTGACGAAGCGAAAAAGGCACGTCAGGTAGCTGACATCACACAGACAGATTACTTTCAGCAACTGCAACAAAAAGCGCAAAAAATTAAGGGGCGAACGGTCAAAGATGATGAAACACAAACCGATTACTTCCAGCAGTTACACCAAAAAGCACAAAATCTTAAAGGTCGCGTCGTAAAAGTAGCTGATTGAAGAAATCCCCAGATAGCAAATATATCAAAGTTTTCACGTAGCTAGGGTATGACATTATGTCCAAAATTGTATCTATTCACTCGTTTCGTGGTGGTACGGGCAAATCAAATTTAACTGCTAACTTAGCAGCTACTATTGCCCGTCAAGGAAAACGTGTAGGTATTATTGACACCGATATTCAATCACCAGGGATTCATATTATTTTTGGTCTAGACGAAGAAAAGATGAATCGCTCCCTCAATGATTACTTATGGGGGCGCTGTGTAATTAAGGATGCTGCTTACGATGTCAGTCATACTTTAAATGCGGAAGGGGAGACATCTAGAGTAAATGGCAGCCTCTACCTGATTCCTTCCAGTATTAAAGCAGGGGAAATTTCCCGTATCTTGCGCGAGGGTTATGACGTAGGCAAACTCAACGACGGCTTTGAGGATTTAATCCGCTATCTCAACCTCGACTATTTGTTGATTGATACTCACCCTGGTTTGAATGAAGAAACCTTACTAGCGATCGCTATTTCTGATATCTTAGCCGTCATTCTACGTCCAGACCGTCAAGACTTCCAGGGTACTGCGGTAACGGTGGAGGTGGCGAAAAAATTAAAAGTGGGCAAAATGCTGCTGGTAATTAATAAGGTGCTACCAGCAATGGATTTCAACGCTCTCCGACAACAAATGGAGACAATCTACAACACCCCAGTGGCTGGTATTGTGCCTCTTTCTGAAGAGATAATTCAGTTAGCCAGCAGTGGTTTGTTTTGCCTGCGTTACCCTGACCATCCATTTAGCCAGACGGTGCAAGAAATTGTTCGGCAGATCATGGATCAAGTTGAGTTAAACAAGGTATTGATGGGAGGCGATCGCACTTGAACCAACACCAACTTCGTGCTAATGTACTTGCCTCTTATGGTGCTACTGCCTTGGAGACAGAAGAATTACTTGCCTACAATCAAAACATCTTTGATCGCAGTTTTTCAACACTCCCCGCCAAGTTTCCGCTTCCACCCGAACCCCATGTAGGCACTTGGGAAGAATACGCCTCTTTGGCTCAAGAGGTAGGAGTCTTTCAAGCTTTATCAACCAAGTTGGTACAGTTAAAGTTCCCCATACTTGAAGGCATCAGCCAAATAAAGGCATACCACTTTGCTACTCGTAAGGGTGTTTCAGTGGATGGGATGATTGA
>JAHHHS010000185.1 GCA_019359215.1 Nostoc indistinguendum CM1-VF10
TTTGGTATAATTCAGGTAACATTTTCAACAGATAGGTCTTATTGACAATACTGACCTATCTTTTTTTACCATAATTCGCTCAACTTAAGACAGCACAAAGGCTCTCGGGTGCTTGTCCCCCCTTCAGGCTTTAATTATTGTTTTCCGAGAGTAACAAAACAGGGATATAGTGATGTCTTATTGCGAGAATTTCGCTTCCCTTAGATTTGCCCCGTTGAGTATGACACCATCAAGGATTGCCTCATATAGCCTAGCTAAATATAAATTTGCTTGATGCAGGCTGGTTCCAGAAAGGTTTGCTCCTTTTAAGTTAGCGGCGCTGAGAATTGCTCCTTTTAAATTGGCTCCTGTGAGGTCTGCCCCTTCTAAGTTAGCTGCACTCAAGATTGCCCCTGCTAGGTTTGCTTTTCTCAGATTTGCTCCAGAGAGATTAACTTGATAGAGGTTTGCCTGTTCTAAATTGGCCCCTTTCAGGTTTACTCCCCTCATGTCCGTGTGACTCAAATCAATTTGCTCATTTTCTAGGTCTTTATTTGTATTTCTTCTAGCAATAACTGTAAGGGCTGCTTGAATATCTGTGCGAATTTTTACTGTTGAGTTGCTTGTTATTTTCTCTTGGGGCATACAAGGAGAATTAGCCCGCACAAAAGCAGTTAGAATATCTATAGTTAACCATTGGTATTGTTGATACTCATGGCTAATTTGCTCTAAATCATCAATTACAGCTAGATTAGTTTCTATTGTATTATTTGCTAATTGTTCAATTGCTACTCTTAAGCGTTCTTTCGGTGAGTAATATCGAGTAAAGTTAAATTTTTGCTGTATGAAATGTACCTGGAATACGATTTTCTTTAGAAAACTGTTGCTTGTTAGTAAAATATTATTCATTACACACTTCGCTTTTTATTAGCAATAATTAATAACAATATTTGAATTTATCAAAAACTTTTCTCCAGACTTATATTTATATTTACTCATTCCAAAGCTCTTGGATATGTAAAATTAAGAAGCTAAGGCACTAGTATTCAATGTAAATATATCTGGGACTAAAGTAGTACTTACTATACTGGTATACTCAATTAAGAACGATTTATGCTTGCAAGTTTTTACGTAATTCATTAAAAAAAGAAATTTTAAGTAATAATACGCACAAACGGAAAGACGTTTGTTAGTAGTCGCAGTAATAAAACAAATGTTGCTTATAGCGACGGAGGAACCCTACCCACTACAAGATTCATATAGATGATGCGGGCATCCAAGATTATAAATAGCGTTATTTGGGTGGCAGCTATTCACGAAGTAGTGGTAGTATCTCTGCTAGGTTCGTTTTTGATAAAAGCAATGCTTCTGACCCTAGTTGTAATATAAAAAGTTCACCTAGTTAGTGACAAGTTAAAGAAAAGCAGGATTTGTCAAGGAGATGGGAAAGTGAAAAGTTACGTAAAAATACTGTACATTTCTTAGGGCAAAGGCATCTATTGTATAACAATCCTTTAATACTTGGGTTCCGGCATTTTTTAATCTAGTCTTTTTTTTCATCAATATCCATGCCCAGCAAGGGTTTAGAAAATCCCGTGCGTTCGCTCTGGTACATTTCTTGTGTAACATAGTTTACCTAAAGCAAAGATATTTTGAGTCAGCAAATAAGACAAATAGTAATTAAAATTACCAGAATTAATTGCAGACCAAATAAAGAACTGAACATTTTTTCAAGAGGAGTAAATAATGATTAGGAAAACAAACAATCACTCTATGCAAAAACAAGAAAGCAATAGCTCAAAATTAAGTGAGGATGCCTCTGCTAGAAGTTCATTTCATCCTCCAAATATTAAGTCAGCAATTGATTGGGAAAAACCAGACTTTGATGAGCTTGACTTGTGCATGGAAATTACCACATACATTCTTAATGGGCAATAATTGTAGGTACTAAGTTTAATTGTTGAATTAAAACCTCTACCTGCTTTGTGTTTTTATGTTCCTAAAAATTCTTGGTACTGCCGCAGGTGGTGGTTTTCCCCAATGCAATTGTAACTGTCCCAATTGCCAAGCAGTCCGCACAAGTTGTGTAAATGTAAATTGGCTAAATCAGTCATCAATTGCAGTAAGGAAAAACAATCAGCCCTGGTTTTTGGTTAATGCCTCTCCAGATGTACGTCCGCAGTTGGAGAAATTGCGGGAAGGACAACTGTCTACAATTCGGTCAAGCCCGATCGCAGGTGTCTTGTTAACTGATGCAGAGATTGACCATACCACTGGGCTGATTATCCTTAGAGAATCTACGGAAAAATTGCGCGTATACGGTACAGAAACAGTACATAAGGCTTTGACAGAAGGTTTTCCTCTGCTGTCTACGTTAGCAAGCTATTGTGGTGTGGAATGGTCTGTACTTGAACCTTATGTACCTATAAACCTGGGGTTGAATGGAGCAGATGGTTTGGAAGTGGAGGTATTTCCATTAGCAGCCAAACCACCAAAATATATGCGCCACAAGACAAATTTAGATGGCATTTGGGTTATAGGTTTGACATTTCGTGATCGCACAACTGGCAAAGTTGCTACTTATGCTCCAGGTTTAGCTGGACTTAACGAAAAGATACTAGAGCGGTTTGAGTATAGTGACTGCATTTTAGTAGATGGGACTTGCTGGGACAATTATGAGTTGTTGGCTTTAGGAATATCAAATCTTTATGCACGCGATATGGGACACTTACCCCTTAACATAGGGCGGCCGCATCATGTCAATAAGTAAAGTCTATTCTCAATAGAGCTAAAAATAATGTCATTAACTCTTGCTTATTGCGAAGAAATTAGGCGATCGCTTTGGGGCTTTAAAAATAATCAAACGCGAAATCCTGATTTTTTCGTTGGTTCTTAAGCTTCGTTGTGATCAAGAGTAATTTAGATGCGTTTGCCCTACCCCTTAACACTAGTTTAAAAAGCCTTGCTAATCTGAGCCGTCCTCGGAAAATTCTCGTTCACATCAACAACACTAACCCAATTCTTTTACCTGATTCAGAGGAGCGCAAAATTGTTGAAGCCGCAGGAATAGAAGTTGGTTACGATGGTCTAACCATCGAATTGTAATTTTGAGGTGTAAGAAAAAGCGTGTTGGAATTAGTTGAAGAACCTCTCCCGTGGACTCAGACAGAACTAGAGGCTGTATTGCGATCGCAACATCGCCGCTATCATCATCTGCATCCATTTCATGCAAGGATGAACAGTGGTGATTTAACGCCAACAGAAGTACTTCGATGGGTAGCAAATAGATTTTACTATCAAAAAAGTATTCCTCTTAAAGATGCTGCTATCTTGTCAAACTGCACTGATTTAGAAGTGCGGCGGGAATGGATTCAACGCATCATTGATCATGACGGTCAAGGTGAGGGCGAAGGTGGTATTGATGCATGGTTAAAACTCGGTAAAGCTGTAGGATTGTCTCGTCAAGAACTCTTAGAAGACCAGTACGTACTGCCAGGAGTTCAATATGCAGTGGATGCCTACGTTAGCTTTTGTCGTACTCGACCCTGGATTGAAGCAGTGGCTGCATCACTGACTGAACTGTTTGGTCCAGATGCCATTCGAGTACGCTTAGTTGCATTAGAACAGCATTATCCGTGGATCGATCCTGCTGGATTTGACTACTTTCGAACACGTCTTCACCAAGCACCTAGAGATGCTCAATATGCCCTTAAGCAAGTCCTCAAACACTGTAGAACTCGTGAGTCTCAGGAACGAGCAGTACAAGCTTTAGTATTCAAGTGCAATTTGTTGTGGAGCCAGTTAGAGGCAATTGAACAGGGCGATACTAGACCTCAAGAAGGATATAGAGGATAGGGGACAACAGACAAAAGTTAACAGTTATTCTCTTTATCCCTAATCCGAATGGCACGCTTGAAAAGGGAAAATCGTTGAGGCAGCTCTTATGCTCTTGAGCAAAGGAGCAGGGGAGAAACAAGAAGTTTTAGGTATACGAACGGATATTTAGAAATTCCCCTCTGCACAAGAGCACCCCTGCACGCCTGCCCCTCTGCAATCCTTACCCTGCAGACTCTTCAGCTTAACAAGCGTGCTATTCGTCCCTAATCCCCATAACATTAACTACGAATTACGAATTAAATGAGTAGTATAGAGAATCATGCCCGACCTCGGCTAGTTCGTGGTATGCGTTTACGTTGGGATGATCTGAGAAAGCAACATTGGCTCCTGGTTCCAGAAGGGGCACTAAAATTAAACTCTACAGCAGCAGCAATTCTAGCACTTTGTAACGGTGAGCGAACTCTGAGTGCGATTGCTGCAAAGTTGAAGAAACAGTACCAGGGTGAAAATGTGGTAGAAGACGTGCGCCATCTGCTCTCTCGAATTAGTGAACGAGGGCTATTAATTGTAGAAGGAATAGAACCAGAATTTTTACTTCCAACCCAAAAGAGTAATTTCTCAAGTGGAATAGATTTAAACTAAGCACTATTACTAACAATGACGATTGATAGACCTTTAAGCTTAATTGCCGAATTGACGTATCGCTGCCCACTGCGTTGTCCATACTGCTCCAACCCGCTTAATTCTGGCGATCACCAATATCGTCAAGAACTTTCCACCGAAGATTGGTTGCGAGTGATTCAGCAAGCCTCGAATTTGGGTGTGTTACAGCTTGGCTTGACCGGCGGTGAACCACTGCTACGAAAAGATATAGAATTACTTGTGGCAGCAGCAGCTAAAGCCGAACTATATACTACTTTGATTACTGCTGCTACACTGTTAACTCCAGAACGAGCTACACAGCTGCGTGATGCCGGACTCGATCACGTACAAATTAGTATCCAAGATAGTCGTGCTGCTGAGTCGGACTATATTGCTGGAACTCCCTCTTTTAAGCAAAAACTAGAGGCAGCAAGATTAGTAAAAGCTTTGGGTTTTCCATTGACACTTAATTTTGTTCTGCATCGGCAAAACCTAGACAGGATTGATGAGATTTTAGAGCTGTGTGAGGTTTTAAAAGCAGACCGAGTTGAATTAGCCAACACTCAGTATTATGGCTGGGCATATCGCAACCGTACTGTTTTACTACCCACCCGCCAGCAGTTAGAACGAGCAGATGCGGCAGTGGCATTAGCTAGAGAGCGAAATATCTGCCCAATGGGCATTTTATATGTGCTTCCAGACTACTATGAAGATTATCCCAAACCATGTATGGGTGGCTGGGGTCATCGAGCTTTAGTGATCGCTCCCAATGGCGATGTGTTACCTTGCCAAGCCGCCAGTTCAATTCCAGAACTAGAATTTGCTAACGTTCGTAACCATTCACTTGATTGGATTTGGTTTGAATCACCTGCTTTTAATCGCTTCCGGGGAACAGAATGGATGCCTGAACCTTGCCAAAGTTGCGATCGCCGCCAGCTTGATTTTGGTGGTTGCCGTTGCCAAGCATTACTTCTGACGAACAATGCTGCTGTTACTGATCCTGTCTGTCATCTGTCACCCCACCATCACCTGATTACTACAGTTACAAAGCAGGTAAATCAGGAAAACTTGGATTCACCCCTACCTTTGGTTTATCGCTCCATGCAAATCTAATATAGACGGCTTCCCTGGCTGTTTAATCAGTATTTAAAAGCTTAAAACTCAAGCATAGACTGGAGTTTTTGATGTTGATTGACCAAAGCTTGTATTGTGCTAATTGGGTCATGATGAAGACGATGTTTTTGTTGGCGCTAGGGTCAAGCCTTGCTGCTTTTGTTGATTTTGGTCTTGGGGGAATGCCACTAAGAAAAGTGATACAAATTTTCAAAAAAAAGCCAATTTAACACATAATTACCTAGTAAACAATAACCTAGCGACTGACCTATTTTATTATTTTGGTAAGATAAAATGCACAAATAATGGGTTATTGCTTAATTTATCAAGAAAGGCAGAGGGCAGTTTTTGCTGGAGGCAGAAGGCAATACTGCAACAGCCCTCTACCTGTGACCAAAGCGAACTTGCGGTCTAAAACCCCGTCGTCTACACGGCGCTTACAATTAGGCGGGTTCTGAATCTCCGCCTAATTGTTCCTTCTGCCTTCTACCCTCAGCAAGAACTGCTCTCTTCAAATGTTATTCTTAGTTTCTTTAGTTACTTAATACCTCCCTTGCTGACTTAATTTTTACATATACTACATAATGTCTTATTCGGAAGGTTGAAATAATGCAAGTTTAACCGATTTAGTCATAAATTGAGTAGTAAAAGTCTAAGTTTTTCTATAATTCATAAATTGGGTTTTATAGAAAAATTATATTTAATTTTTAAATAGAAATAATGATTAGGCGACTAGAAGATTATCAGCACAAAGAATTAATGCGAGAAGATAGTAATACAGTTCTTTATCGTGGGATTAAAGAATTCGATAAAACACCTGTACTAATAAAATATATTAAAACAGAATACCCAACTCTCCAAGATATTGCTCGGTTAAAATATGAATATAAAATTATTCAACCACTAGATATTGCAGGAGTACTTAAATGCTATATCTTAGAAGATAGCCATCAGTTATGGGCAATGATTTTAGAAGATTTTGGAGGAAACCCGCTTCCAAAATACCTGAGTCCAAGATCGCTCGGTTTAAATAATTTTCTACACATTGGGATTCAGCTTGCTGAAACACTAGTGAAACTTCATCAATACAAAATTATTCACAAAAATTTAAAAACTACTAATGTGCTGTTCAATCCGCAAACTGGACAGGTTAAAATTGACGACTTTAGCCTTGCGACCTATTTGTATGAAGAAAAGCAAATAATTAATAATCAGAATATTTTTGAAAATGCGCTTGCTTATATATCGCCTGAGCAAACAGGGCGGATGAACCGCTTAGTTGATTACCGTAGTGATTTCTATTCTTTGGGCGTTGTTTTCTATGAAATGCTGACACGACAATTGCCCTTTCAAAGCACTGACCCTTTAGAACTCGTTCATTGCCATATTGCTAGAACTCCAATTTCTCCTTGTATATTTGCTAAAAATCTGGGCTTAAGAGAAATTCCCCAGGCAATTTCTGATGTTGTAATGAAACTTTTAGCGAAAACAGCAGAAGAGCGTTATCAAAATGCGTTGGGATTGAAAGCAGATTTGGAAATGTGTTTAAAATTGCTAAAAGCAACTGGAGAAATTGCACCCTTCGAAGTAGGGCAATTAGATTTATATAGCCAATTCTCGATTCCGCAAAAACTTTATGGCCGTGAATTCGAGATCAAAATTTTGATAGCTGCCTTTGAGCGTATCAGTCAAGGCACAACAGAAATGATGCTCGTAATTGGCTACTCTGGGGTTGGTAAGTCATCTCTAGTTTATGAAGTTCATAAGCCAATCATACGTCAGCATGGGTATTTTATTTTTGGTAAGTTTGACCAGTTTAAGCGCAACATTCCTTATGCTGCTCTGATTCAAGCATTTCAAGAATTAATGCAGCAATTGCTCACTGAAAGTAGTGAACGGATTAGTATTTGGCGGGCAAAACTGTTACAAGCCTTGGGTGCCAATGGTCAGGTGATTATTGATGTGATTCCTGAAGTTGAGGGAATTATTGAACCCCAACCCGCAGTCCCACCACTGGAAGCATCAGAATCTCAAAATCGATTTAACCGCGTCTTTAGACAGTTCATTGATGTGTTTTGTCAACTGGAACATCCTTTAGTACTGTTTTTAGATGATTTACAGTGGGCAGATTCAGCATCATTGAAATTAATTCAGTTGTTAATAAGTGACCCAAATAGTAAATATCTATTGTTGATAGGTGCATATCGAGATAACGAAGTGACTGCGGCTCATTCATTAATGCTAACGCTCTCTGAACTTCAGCAAACAGGGGCGGCAATAAACAACATTGTGCTTCAACCGTTACATCTGGTTGACGTTAACCAATTAATTGCTGATACATTTAAAAGCAATCAAGAGACATCGCTCTTGATGAGTCACTCTGTGTCTACGCACTCTCTAGCAGAATTAGTCTTTAATAAAACTCAAGGCAATCCTTTCTTTTTATCGCAACTACTCAAATCGCTTTATCAAGATAAATTACTGTTTTTCAACTTTAATCAAGCTTGTTGGCAGCGGGACATTGAAAAGCTGCTAGATATCAACATTACGGATAATGTTGTTGAACTAATGGTTAGCCGAATTCAAAAGCTCTTGCCAGCAACTCAAAACGTTCTGAAGTTAGCTGCTTGTGTTGGTAACAAATTTACCTTGGAAGTGCTGAGTATTGTCAATGAAAAGTCTTTATCAGAGACAGCATTAATTTTATGGGAAGCGTTGCAGCTCGGACTGATTTTGCCATTAAATCAATACTATAAAATTCCCCTAGTTACCGAGCTAAAGAAATTTAGTAAAAGACCTGATAGTGAAAAGACTTCACTTTTAGCTGTTTCTAGTCCTCTGACGATCGCTTATAAATTTCTGCACGATCGCGTACAACAAGCAGCATATTCGCTTATCCCCAAAGCTGAACGTAGCTACACACATTTGAGAATTGGAGAATTGCTACTTGAGCATACGCCAAAAGTAGAACTTGAAGAGAATATTTTTGAGATTGTTAATCAATTAAATATTGGCGTTGACTTACTAACTAAACAAAAGTATAAAGATCAACTGGCAGAACTGAATTTGATGGCAGGTCGAAAAGCCAAGAGAGCTACAGCTTATGACCCGGCACTAAAGTATTTAAAAGTAGGATTAAGATTACTTTCAGAAACGAGTTGGCAGACGAATTATGATTTAACCTTAGCACTGTATGTAGAAGCAACCTTAGCTGAGTTTCTCAATAATAATTTTGCACAAACGGCAATCTTAGCAGATATTGTTTTAAGTAAGGCCAAAACTATTCTAGATAAAGTTAAGGTATATGAAATTCAAATTCAATATAGCGTTTCGCAGAACAAGTTGAAGGAAGCGATCACTATTATCTTACAAGTACTAGAAATGCTGGGGATTACTCTAAGTCAAGAGCTTCCTCATGCCTTAACCAACCAGTATGAAAATTCATTGACGGTTGAGAGCTTAAGTAGCCTGCCACCGATGACTGACGATTATAAACTGGCAGCAATGCGAATTATGATTGCAGCAGGCCCTCCCACTTATTTTGCAGATGCTCAGTTATTCACCTCAATTGTTTCCACAATGGTGGATCTGTGCATTCAATATGGAAGTTCAGCGATGGCGGCCTATGCCTATGCTTGCTATGGTTCGATTTTGGCAGGTCAGTTAGGAGAAATCGATGCTGCTTATCAATCTTGTCTGTTAGCTTTGCGACTTCTCGATCGATACAATGCCAAAGAACTCAAAGCTGAGATTTGCGAAATTTTTAATGGTCATGTTCGACATTTTAAAGACCCTCTCACTGCCGTATTAGAACCAATGTTAGAGGGGATTGAAAGTGGTTTGGAAGTTGGCAAAGTTCAATATGCCTCATATATTGCTGCTTTTTATTCATCTGCTTTGTTTTATACGGGTGAGAACTTAGAAAGCGTTGCTCAAAAGCTCGAACATCGGTTAGAATTACTCAATAGTTTGAGCAATCAAGTTTGTATTGATTATGCCAAAATCTGGCAGCAGATGGTAGCAAATTTAACAGGTAAATCAACACATAACTTTGAATTAGTTAGCGACCGCTTTAATGAAACAGAAATTTTAAAGACATTAATCGCAGCCGATAACCAAACAGCTTTGTCTGCTCTTTACCTGGCCAAAACGAACCTACTGTATTTATATAAAAAGTACGCTCAGGCGATCGAAAATGCCAGGATTGCAGAACGTTATATCGGTAGTGTTATGGGGACAATAAATGTCTCTGTTCATAGTTTTTATTATATGCTGGCTTTGCTTGGGCAGTATCCCCATGCAACGACTGAAGAACAACATCACTACTTGCAAATAGTCCAGTTGCGCCAACAGCAAATGGAAAAACTAGCGAATGCTGCACCTATGAACTTTCTGCATAAGTACGAGTTAATTGAAGCAGAAAGAGCAAAAGTTTTAGGGCAACACTATCGAGCAATGGAGTATTACGAGCGGGCAATTCAAAACGCACGAGAGCATGGTTACTTTCAAGAAGAAGCTCTAGCTGCGGAATTGGCGGCAGAATTTTACTTTGTATGCAAAAGAGAACGCCTTGCCAGAGATTATTTAACAGATGCTTACTATGGTTATCTGCGCTGGGGCGCAATCGCAAAAGTTCAAGATTTAAAAGAACGTTACCCCCAAGTCTTACCTGGGGATAAAACGCTAACAAATATAGGGATTACAGCCACCGATACAACTGGACTAGGTTTAGCAACATTAGATTTAGCTACTGTCATCAAAGCTTCCCAAGCACTTTCTGATGAAATTATTCAGGGTAAATTGCTTGACAAATTAATGGACAGTATGATTGAAAATGCAGGAGCGAGAACCGGGATGCTTCTCTTACAACAATCAGACCAATGGGTTCTAGTAGCTGAGGGATTTGTAGATAAAGACAACACTATTTTGTTGCCAACTAAACCAATAGAAACAAGTCCAATTTTGCCTGTAGCATTAATTAATTATGTCGCGAGAAGCCAATCTCCTTTAGTATTGGATGACGCAACCGAGGAAAAACTTTTTATTGATGATACTTACATTCGGAATAATCGGTCTAAATCTGTGCTTTGTTTACCGATTATTTATCAAAGTAAACTCAAAGGTATTCTCTTCTTAGAAAATAACCTCGCTAAAGGTGCGTTTACCCAAAACCATGTGAAAGTACTAAGTTTATTAGCTTCCCAAGCAGCAATTTCTCTGGAAAACGCAGAACTATACCAAGAATTGCAAACATATTCGCAAAAGTTAGAAAGCAAAAATGCCCAGCTCAATCAAATCAATTTATCCCTAGCGGCTGAAATTAGCGATCGCCAGCGCAAAGAAGTTGAGCGCCAGCAAGCCCAAGAAGCACTGTTTCAAGAAAAAGAGCTAGCTCAAGTGACATTGCAATCAATTGGCGATGCAGTTATCACTACGGATTCTCTAGGTCTAGTACGATATCTTAATCCCATCGCCCAAAGCCTGACAGGCTGGAGTCAAATAGAAGCGCAAGGATTGCCGCTCTCTGAAGTATTTAAGATTGTTAACGAAACTACTCGTAAACCAGTCATAAATCCACTGGAAAAAGCTCTGCATGAAGGAAAAACTATTGGTCTTACCAACCATACAATTTTAATTGCGCGTAATGGTAATGAATTTCCCATTGATGATTCCGCTGCTCCAATTCGTGCTAGCAACGGTAAGATAATTGGAGCAGTCATGGTATTTCATGATGTGTCCCGTAATCGCAGCTTATCTCGGCAACTTTCTTGGCAAGCTAGCCATGATGCTTTAACTGGGCTGGTAAATCGACGCGAGTTTGAACGCCATGTAGAGCAGGCTATTAACGATGCCAAGATGCATAACGAACAATACGCCCTCTGCTATCTAGATTTAGACCAATTTAAAATCGTTAACGATACCTGTGGACATATTGCTGGCGACGAACTCTTGCGTCAAGTGACAGCATTATTTCAAAATCAGGTGCGTAAAACAGATGCTTTAGCCCGTATAGGTGGAGATGAATTTGGCTTACTTCTCAATCAATGTTCAATAGAGCAGGCACAACGAGTTTGCAATTCCATACGTCAGAAGGTTCAGGAGCTTCGATTTGTCTGGCAAGAAAAGCTTTTTACAATTGGCATCAGTATTGGATTGGTTATGATTAATACGCTTACTGAAAGTGTTGCCCATGTATTAAGTCTTGCAGATGCAGCTTGCTATGCAGCTAAAAATCGGGGACGTAATCGGGTACACGTTTATCAAGTAGACGATATCGATCTATTACGACAGAAAGGCGAAATGGAATGGGTAACGCGTATTACTCATGCTTTGGAAGAGAATCGATTTTGTCTGTACTACCAAACGATTATCGCAGTTTTGCAAACTGAGATCAAAGAACAACATTATGAAGTCCTTTTGCGTTTGCAAGATGAAACTGGGGCTTTAGTATTACCTATGGCATTTATTCCTGCCGCAGAACGTTATAATCTGATGCATTTAATCGACCGTTGGGTAATTCGTACCCTTTTTGCTACTCAAGGGCAACAATATCGTGATATTTGGAACGATTGCCAATCAAAGAATCAGGAATGCAATTGTATTTATGCAATTAATCTTTCAGGTGCAAGTATCAATGATGAGCATTTTATTAAATTCATACATGAGCAATTTGCTTTGCATCAAATCCCACCCCAAATGATCTGCTTTGAGATTACTGAAACTGTTGCCATTAGTAATTTAAGTAAAGCTTCTTTATTTATCAATGAATTAAGAAACCTTGGCTGTCGCTTTGCACTAGATGACTTCGGTAGTGGAATGTCATCTTTCACTTATCTGAAAAATTTGCCTGTAGATTTTCTCAAAATTGATGGCAGTTTTATTAGGCAAATTGTAGATAATTCTATTGATTTAGCAATGGTTGAAGCAATTAACCATATTGGGCATATTATGGGGCTTCAAACTATTGCAGAGTTTGTTGAAAATGATGCTATTTTAGAGAAAATTAAAGTTCTTGGTGTGGATTATGCTCAAGGTTACGGCATCGCCAAGCCATGTCCTCTTCTATGACTTTGATGAGAATAAAATTTAGTTTAATTAATACTTAGTTTAAAAATACGATAGGTGTTTTACTTTTAATTTGGCGGTATTCTAACTGAAATTGGTAAGCTAATCGGCACTGAACCAGACAATCTAGTACAACACGGCGTAAATAAAATGGCCATTAAATAGCCAGAACTTTACCTGTGTATGTCCACCTAAAAGGTTTAGCCATTGTTTGATTAAAGTAGTTAATAAATTCAAAAATACGATTTTTTAAATCATCCTTACTTAGAAAACTGGCACGTTTGAGTAGCTTGCGAACCAAAATACTAAACCAAATTTCAATTTGGTTTAACCAAGAAGAATGTTTTGGGGTATAGTGGAAAACAATCC
>JAHHHS010000186.1 GCA_019359215.1 Nostoc indistinguendum CM1-VF10
ACCCGCGCAAGGAAGTTGGCGATCATCATCGGTGACAAAAAAGCAATATCTTTGGCTGTGCGGACTACAGATGACCAGCAGAGATATACACGGTTGTGGCAGAGGTTGTTGCAGCCGATTTGATCAACATGAACGTCGAATATCAGCTTGGTTAAACAAACAAAAAACTAGAATACTCTTGTATAACGACGAATTGGGTCTGCGCCAAGTTAATCTTTTTGGCTATTTAAGTCAGGAAAATTGAGTCAGCAATTGAATTATTTGATGTATAGTTTAAGTCCGCCCTGGTTAGTAAATAGCCCTCAAGTTGTATGTCCAGTCCTAGTTCCGACATGGTTCGCGTTTACCTGCAAGAGATTGGCCGCTATCCAATGCTGACCGCAGACCAAGAAATTCCTTATGGCAGGCAGGTACAGCAGATGATGGCAATTGAACAAAGAAAAAATGAACTCGCCCAACAACTAGAACGAAAACCAACTATCACTGAGTTAGCTGTTGATGCTGACAAAACCGAAGCTGAAATTGCTCAAATACAAAAGCTGGGGCAACGAGCCAAACAAAAAATGGTGACAGCAAACCTGCGGCTGGTAGTATCTGTTGCTAAAAAATATCAAAACCGCAATTTAGAATTTTTAGATTTGATCCAAGAACGAGCAATCGGTTTACAAAGGGGTATAGAAAAGTTTGATCCCAACCGGGGCTATAAGCTATTAACCTACGCCTACTGGTGGATTAGTTAAGCTATTAACTTGAGCAATTGCAGAACAATCCCGCACTATTAGATTGCCTGTTCACCTCACTGAAATACTTATTGAAGAAGAATTCAGGAGTCAGAATTCAGGAGTCAGAATCAAGACGCTCGTTCCTCGCTTTCCGCGTCGCTATCAGTGGGGGATTCAGACCCGCCACGCTCATTGTTGACCACTAAATATGCAGATTTAGTGGGGGTTTTAAGCCCC
This sequence comes from Nostoc indistinguendum CM1-VF10, assembly GCA_019359215.1. GTDB lineage: Bacteria > Cyanobacteriota > Cyanobacteriia > Cyanobacteriales > Nostocaceae > Nostoc > Nostoc indistinguendum. The sequence goes on from JAHHHS010000186.1 coordinate 960, forward strand.
TTGATTCAGACGCTCCTACGGACGCTCGTTCCTCTCTATGAGACGCTGCGCGAACGCTACCGCTTCGCTAACGCTATGCTATCCGCCAGTCGCACAAAATACCTTTCCTATATTCTGGCGACTGACGCATGTATTCTGTTTTGATAAAATTAATAAATTACAGTACACAGTTTGATAAACTACTTTAAGTTAATTAGTAGTAACAGTGCTAATCTTGGACAGATGCAAATAGAAGAAATTTTAGCCCAACTAGAAAATAACACTAAGGAATTTCCTCGTTTAGCGTTAGAAAGAGCCATTGAAGAGCGAGAAACCATTACATCTATATTAATAGAAATTTTAGACAAACTAAGTAACAATTTAGAAGAGCTACTAGAAAAATCAGACTATATTTTACATATCCATGCTTTATATTTACTAGCACAATTTAGGGAAGTAGCAGCATATCCTACAATTATCAAGTTTTTTTCAGTTCCTGAGGATGTGGCATTAGATGTAACTGGAGATATAGTAACTGAAGATTTATGCAGAATACTTGCTTCCGTTAGTGGCTCAAATATTGAGCCGATAAAGCAACTTATAGAAAATCCAGAAGTCAATGAATATGTAAGGGGTGCTGCATTAGAAGCATTATTGGTTTTAATAGCTCAAGAAGTCATTACTAGAGAACAGGTGATACAATATTATGCCAAGCTGTTTTCTACTTTAGATAAAGAAGATTATTATATCCAAACTACTTTAGTAACCAATAGCGCACAGCTTTGTGCAGTCGAACTGCAAGAACAAATAGATCGGGCATTTGAAGAAGAATTGGTTGATTTGTTTTTTATTGACCAAGAAGATGTAAGCACTTATCTAGTAGTAGAGAGAGAAGAAGCTTTAAATAGACTACGTAATAATACAAAGTATTCTTTTATTAAAGATATCATCTTAGAAATGGAGAGTTGGAGTTGTTTCCAACCACAAGAGAGAGAGCCATCATATAATATTTTTATTCCAGAAGGATTTAGCCTTGGAACATCTGAAAAATCTAAAAATAAAGCTAGGGATAAGAAAAAAATGCAAAAGCAATCTCGGAGAAAAAATCGTTCTAAAAAGAAATGAGTCATCAATCTTACCAAAATTTTTTGAACTTCACTAATAATGATAAAAAACTTAGAATTTTTTGGAATTATTTTTCTTCGTTAGGATACCAACCTGCCGGAATGACTTCAAAATTCCAAACATCTTTGAAGACGTATATGCGTCCGATCATTTCCGATGGGGAAAGCAAATTTTTGTCGCCTTCCTTCCAATCTTTTTTATCAACTGTTCCCATAACTACATAGTTATTACCTACAATTTGAGGATTTGTTTGGACAAAAGTAGCAGCCATCAATGGCTCAATTTCCTGTTTTTTAGCAATAATTAAGTCGCAGCTTGGGCAATATTTACACTGTTTATTGAGTAAAAATAGCTGTTTAGGTTCAATGTGGATTACCAAAGGGAACTTACGTAACTTAGTTTTACTATCGCATTTGGGGCATTTAGTGAACGCACAATCACTATAAGGATTGAGAAAAAAGCGATGCCGCTTTTTAATTGTTTTATCTGGCTTTTTATTAACGCTATTTTTAACCATGTTACGATGAAAGCTTGATTAACTACATTGGGTTTTGTAACATAAATTTAACTATAACAAGCGTGAAGAATTAACACTTACTCCTAACTAAAAATAGTGAGGTAGGTTGAGTTTTGTCATTTGTGAGATTAAACAGAGAATCTATCCATTTTTGGCTCTCTTGCTCTACGAAACGTTGTGTTTCTGAATCGCCTTGTATGGCACGTTGATTTAGCTCCATCGTCAATTTCAGCAAGCCCAGCATGTCTGGTGAAGTCAAATGGCTCCACATTTCGAGTAATGCTTCTGCCAGACAATCTGCTCCTACAAGCGACACGCTTTGAAATGACCATAGCTTTTGGCGCAAGCGAATCTCTAACAGACCAATGAGTTGTCGCTCCAATTCTTGTTTTGAGCCAAAGTGGTAAACGAGCATTCGTCCGCTAGTGCCTATCTTGTTAGCGATCATATTGATGCTCGAATCCAATGCTCCTGCCTCGATTGCAGCAGATAGACATTGTTCCAGAAGTTCTTGCTTCTTTTGAGGTTCAGTAGGTCGGCTCATGAGTTGACAGTTAATGTAATAGCTATTACATTAATAATTAACGTAACGACTATTACGTTAACATCATTAAGCAGGGCAAAACCATGAGTACAAAAGACAAGATTGGCTTCATCTCACTCGGCTTCGTCATCTGGGCAGCAGGGACATCAGTTTATCGCATGACTGGTTCATCCTTGTTTGAAGGTTCTGCTGTTGGGTATTGGCTCAACGTAATCTTCACGGGCATTTTCTACGCTGTTGTTTCTCTGGGACTGATGAAGTGGCGCAACATTAAGCAGAAAGACTGGTTACAGGGCGCAATTTGTATTGCTTTGCCAGGAATGTTGGGCGAAATTCCAATTCTTGCTGGTTTTTCAGAATTCATGAGCAATATGCAACCCGAAACAGCAGGGCGATATGCAGCTTTTTTGTTTGGAGGGTACTCGACACTGATCGGTGCTGCTTGGTTCATGTCTGCAAAAGCCATTTCGCAGTCTATTTCTGAGACACGGCTCGTAAGCACAGGGCAATAAAGAGCAATCTGTAGCGACGCAACTTAACAAGTTGATAAAGCGGACGGATAGAAGATATTGGCAGAGTTGCTCCCGGTCGTCTACCGCCGCTTATCTTGGTCGTTAGCTGGCTCCTCACACAGGCTTTGCACTTATACTGTCAGGTTTCTGACACCCGTGACAGGTTAAAATAATTGCACATTTGTCAAGTGGGTAAGAAAAAAGGGGACAGATTCAGCCTAGGGACTGGCAGCGTTTGAAAAATTCAGATACAGCACTTCCGGTAGCTATGAGCTACATCCTAAAAGCTGAAAGCGATGATAAAAGAGGGGCAAGGAGAGAACTATATTGCATAATAGCCGGAAGCGCTGTATATCTACGGCAACACAAAACGACGAACAAAAAAACGATTCGGAATCTTTTTCTCCTGTCCTGGTACAAGACGATGACGGAAGAGCGATTCTGTTACCCAAACTTCCTGGCCTGCAACGGTTAAATTAACGGGTAAATCCATCCTGGATGCTAAGACATTAAATTGAGATTTCGCTCCAGCCTCCAATGGGCGCAGTTGTAATACGCGACCGTTCCCACTCTCGATTCCGGCTTCAAGCATAATGAGAGAGCCATCACTAGCTAACTGGATCGCATCGGAACCATCGATTTTGCGAGGTAGCCTAATTTCTTCAATCACGGGATTTTCGACCGTTCTCGGCGTTACCTTAAACAATCGACCATCAGAGTACATCGTCACGAATAAAACACCGTCCGGTTTGCGAACAATTCCAGACAGTCCAAATCGCAATTGGGTGCGGAATCGCTCATCTTCCGCCCAAGTCTGAAGTTGAGTCGCTCCAGGTGGGAGGTAGTGAATTCGAGGGCGTGAGCTATCGGTCACATAAACACCGCCATCTGTGTCAAGTGCAAGATCATTTCCAAAACCACCATCAGGCATGATGATGATTTGCAGCACTTTCAAAGAGCGAGTGTCGAGCGCAAAAATTCGCCCTGGTCTACGAACAATTTCACCATTGGATTGAGGTGTGCCTAAAACATCAGGAGAAGCTCCCCATAAAATTTCTCGTGCCTCATCTAGGCGGAGGCTAGTAACAGCAAATATGTCGCTGTTACCCGGAAAAAGTGTTTCAATCCTACCGGTTGGAAAAATTTGTAAGATACGACCGTTCGTAACAGAACCAACATAAAGTGTGCCATCCTGAGTCCGCGCAATGCCATTAGGATATTGAAAGCTAGAAGGCAATTCAATGGGGGACAGTTCTCTGGCATAAGCAGCAGTGGGATAAAGAGCATCGGCGGTAATCGCAGCCAACCCGGACAAAGCAATCAATACATCTCGCCTTTTCATTTACTTCATTTCTCCAATCTCCAGATCACAAATTTAGGCAACACGATGCCCTGGAATGGCATAACCACCATCTACGGAAATCGTTTGTCCGGTAATATAGGAAGTTGCATCAGAGCAGAGCCAAACCACTGTTTCTGCCAGTTCTTCTGATGTACCCAAACGCTGGACAGGAATGTGATGAATGAAGGGCTTGGCTGCATCATCATCTGGATGAAAAAAGCGTCGCAACATTTCTGTATCAATGATGCCAGGGTTAATATTGTTAATCCGAATGTTGTGCGGCGCGTACTCCAAAGCAGCAGGTCGGATCATACTATCCAGTCCGCCTTTACTCGCTGAATAGATGGTGGAGCCTGCCAACCCACCTTTTGCCAGCCAAGAAGACGTATTGACGATTGCGCCGCCACCGGGCTGTTTGAGCATTTGTTCGATTTCATACTTCATGCAGAGCCAAACTGCTTTTAAATTGACGGTGATAGTCTGCTCCCAATCGGTTTCAGAGAGTTCGATCATGGGTGCAAATTTGCCTTCTGTTCCAGCATTGTTGAAGGCAAAATCGAGGCGACCATAATATTCGACAGTTTGCTCAATCAGTAAGCGAATCTGCTCAGGATTGGTCATATCTGTTTTAATCCAGTGGGCATCTCCACCCATCTGACAAATTTGGGTAATTACCGCCTGACTCTGATCTTCGCGACGGGCTGCAACAACGACCTTTGCACCATATTTGGCAAACGCGATCGCTGCCGCACGGCCCATGCCAGAGCTACCCCCAGTAATCAGGGCAACCTTTCCTTGAAAGTTGATCATTCTGTCTCCTTATATTAAATCGTTGTGAGAATTATTCGTTCACTTGGTCATCTAACGCATTTTCTAGATAGTGTTTCCAGAAGATACAGTTGTGATCGCTTTCCCCTGTTGTTTCGAGGTGTTTGTAATGTGAAATTTTCAAATCAATCACCTGCAAATGATTGGTCAACTCCTCTAAATGTTGTTTGACCTGTTCGCGGTGGTTTTCTAGCAGTACACGGCGTTGACTGACCTGATCGGGGTGTTGACGAACCAGATCGGCAAAGGCTTGCACTTTTTGAATCGGCATTCCAGTTTCCCGGAGCCGCACCAAGAACTCCAACCAGACAATATCCTCAGCAGAATACCGCCGATGACCGTTTGAGGCACGCTTAATCGGTGCTAACAGGCCCACTTTCTCGTAATAACGTAAAGCGTGGATGCTTAACCCCGTCGCCTCAGCAACTTGTTGGATGGTGAATTTGTTTGTCATACCAAGACTATAAAACCTAGAGTGCGCTCTAGGTCAAGACCTTATTTTCCATAACATTCTCAATTAGAATTTTTTGTGGAAAAGTGAATTTTATAATTGGCTTATCATTTTGCCCCGTGATTCATGCAGCATTACACGTAAAAACATCTATGTGTAATTGGTGACTATGTATTTACCCAATGTGAGTCCATCACACTCTTGTTTGAGCGAAAAATAAGCTGATGTATTTATTAGATACATCAGCTTTTGACTTATCCCAAGATTTCAATCACAGCCGCAAGAATAGCTGGCGCTTTGTCTGAAACCGGAATGAATACCCGCTTTTGCCAGTTGATGATCTCGGTGAAGCAACCCACAGCCACCAGTCGCTCTGCAAGCGATAAAGCATTAACCAGTTCTATGCGAGGTTCACCAGCAATGAAAGAACGTCGCAAGGTTACGCCACCCGGCAACTGCTGTGTATATCTCTCGTTCAGTACCAGTGAAACAAGTTCTTCTGGAGAAAGCACCTGATTTCTTAGTCCGAGTTGTTCGCGCACGGTTTGAATGTCGTGAGCATTCACCACCCGACCGAGAATCTTTTGTCCATCGCTGGTTTGTAGTCGGAAGACTCGACTATTTTGCTGTGGCAGGATTTTCCAGATAGGCAATAGAATACCAGTTACCAAATGCAGGTAATCGGTTGTGAACTTGGGTAATTCGTTTACTTCAGTAGACCAAGCAGCAGTAAACGCATCAATAGAAACTTGCCCCCATGTGGAAGATTCCAAGTCTTGGACTGGTAGACGAGTTTCCTTCTGTGGACGAATCAGCAAAACTCTTGGTACAACTCCACCATCAGCGTCGTAGATACTATGCGTCGGAATTGACACAGCAGCATTACCAGACTTGGAGTTGATCATGAACCTTCCAAGATATTGAGTGGCGAACTCTAACATCTCAATAGCCGTTCTAATGTTGTTCTTCTGGGTGCGTTGTACTTTCAAGTAATTGGTGACGCTACCTGTGGCAGGGTGAGTGTACACAGCTTCCTGGCTCTCAACAGTAAACCGTTCAGCCCGTAAAGTCTCTACACCCATCTCATAGACACCAGCCGCGATCGCTGCTTCAATCTGCTGACTTAGCAACAACTCAAAACGCTCGAAAATGATATTTTGCATATCGATGCGTAAAGCCAGCAGTCGATTGAGGAATTGACGCAGGGGTGGGAGATCGATTTTCATCCCGCCTTCATGAGAGGTTAAGCTAAGTCCGGTAATTTGCTCGAACTGTCCCAAAGGCACTTGGGCAAACCTGCCTTGATAAATCTGCTTGAACAATTCATACAGCGCGTGTTCTGCATAGTTCGACTCCAGATTATCTTTAGCCTCAAATATCCCATTGCCACCCGTCTGCCGTTGACCGCGAGTAAGAGCGCCCAAGCTGTCCAGCCGTCGAGCAATGGTTGACATAAAGCGGCGTTCACCGATGACGTTAGTGGTTACAGGTCTAAACACGGGCGCAGATGCTTGGTTTGTGCGGTGCGATCGCCCAAGTCCTTGAATTGCGTTGTCTGCCCTCCATCCAGCTTCTAAAAGATAGTGCGATCGCCGCCGCCGATTCACAGCGTTGAGGTCAGCGTGATAGCTGCGACCCGTGCCGCCTGCATCAGAGAAGATGAGAATTTGTTTCTCGTCCGCCATGAATGCAGCAGTTTCACCAATGTTAGCGCCGGAACCACGCGAATCAACAAACAAACGCCCGGAATCATCCTTGAGAACTCGCTTGCTACGACCAGTTACTTCAGCAACTTGCTTGTGACCGAAGTGCCATAGCAATTGTTCTAATGCACCAGGGATTGGATCAAGACTTGCTAACTTATCGACTAACGCATCTCTCAAGGCTACAGCTTCTTGGGAGATAACTGGAGAACCATCGGCATCAAAGACTGGCTCGGATCTTTCTTCTCCATCCTCGCCAGAATGAATGGAATGCAGATGAATGGGGAAAGCACTCATCAAATAATCCATGACATATTCCCGTGGAGTCAGATCAAGATTGAGATCCTTCCATTCTTCGGGTACAACTTCATTGAGTCGGCGCTTAAGCAACTCTTCATTAGTTGATACAATTTGAATAACAACGGCATTTTGAGCAGCTAAATCCTCTTCAATCGCTTTAATTAACTGCGGACATTTCATGCCAGTCAACAGATGATTGAAGAATCTTTGCTTGTGCGACTCGAACTGAGACACTGCGCTCATCTTTGCAGCACGGTTGTAAGTCTTGTCACCAGAGATATTACAAGCTTCCAGAGCTTTGTCTAAATTATTATGAATAACACCAAAAGCATCGGAGTAGCTATTATAAATCCGTTCCTGCGTGGACGTTAAATCAATGTAGAGAGTTTGATACTCCACCCCCTCAAACGAGAGACTCCGCGCCAGATACAGTCCCAAAGCCTTGAGATCCCTGGCGACCACTTCCATCGCAGCGATACCACCGCCCTCAATGGATTCCACAAAATCCTCACGAGAGCTAAACGGAAAGTCGCCAGTCTGCCAAAGCCCCAGACGATTGGCATAAGACAGGTTAGAAACCTTCGTCGCTCCAGTAGCAGAAACGTAGACAACCCGTGCCTGCGGTAATGCGTTTTGCAACCGCAGCCCAACAACGCCTTGCTGGGATGCTGCAACCATACCGAGTTTACCCTCTTGAGCCATTGCATTGCCCATGCTGTGGCACTCGTCAAAGGCGATCGCTCCCTCAAAATCAATGCCAGCCCACTCAACGATTTGCTTGAGCCGACTTTTATCATTTTTTTGAGAACGTAGAGTTGAGTACGTACAGAACAGAATGCCTTGGGTGAACGGGATTGGATCGCCAAGCTTAATGTTGCTCAGGTCGATGATATCGCGCTCAGTACCGCCCAGCGCACACCAGTCTCTACGGGCATCTTCAATTAATGCAGAACTTTTGGATACCCAAATTACTTTTCTTCGCCCCTGACACCAGTTGTCGAGGATGATTCCCGCACACTGTCTTCCTTTCCCCGCACCTGTCCCATCGCCCAAGAACCAGCCACGACGAAATTTTACAGCATTTTCTCCGCTTTGTGCCGCTACAGTCACATTATCCCAAGAATCATCCACAATATAAGACCCAGACAGAAATTCACAGTGAGCCTGACCTGCGTAAATAACGCTTTCAAGTTGTGCCTCTGACAACAAGCCTTGTGTGATAATGTTGCTAGGAAGATGCGGTTTATAAGTTGGTGCGGTGACACAAGTGCTAGGGCTGCACTCTCACAAAGCAGCGAGGGATGAGGTAAAGCGTCCTTGATTCGGATTCGCTGTGGGCGATAGGTTTCATATAAAGTATCTTTAAGTCCTTCTGTAGCAGACCATTCGACAACTTCATATTCCAGCACTACTACATCGTCTGGAAGAGAGGAAACTGTTTCTGGTTGTGCAACTGTAGTACGCTTTGGCAATTGAACAACTTTTGCCTTCGCAGTAGCTTTGATATCTGAGCGTTTCCACAAAGATCGCTTAGGTAATTGCTCAATCAACGCTAGCAGTTCGGGCAAGTCCAAGGTTTCGGAAATACAGGGGATGTCACTGTGATTATCAGTTGGGACTTTATCGATTACCGTAATTCGGGTTTCCATCGTCGTCCCGTGTTTGGAGTACACTTTGCCGTTGACCCCAACAGACAGTAGAACTCGCGCAAAATCCTGCCACTTAAGGAAAGTCTCTCGCCAAGTAGGATTATTGGGAGAGAACCAATTTGCTGTGATTGTTACCAGCCGTCCACCGTCAGCTAGTCTTTGCAATGCCGAGTTGATGTGGCGAGGAGTTGCGTCGGGGTTGCGACTGTTGATTTTGGGAGATGCACAGAAAGGTGGATTCATCAGCACAACTGAGGGCTGAGTCTTGCCAACCAGATAGTCGTTAATCTGTTCCGCGTTTACCGAGAATAATGGAGTGCCAGGGAATAATCGCCGCAGAATCTTCCATCTATCGGGTGCAAGCTCGTTGAGCATCAGACTTGCACCCCTAAGTTTAGCCATTTGTGCTAACAAACCAGTTCCGGCACTTGGCTCCAGAATCAAATCAGTAGCTTGTATAAATCCTGCTTTGGCTACCAGATAAGCCAATGGTAACGGTGTCGAGAATTGCTGAAGCTGTACTGACTCTTCACTGCGCCGTGTTTGGGTTGGGCAGAGGGCTACTAACTTCTCCAATTCCAATAATACTGTTAGCGGCGACTCTAATAAGAGCTTGTAACCTTTTTGACGCAGATATAATATTTGCGCCACTTCTACTGATTCGTAAGCATCTTTCCATTGCCATGCACCAGATGCGGCAGTGCCTAGAAAGTAGCGATTCATTTTGTAAGAAACAGTTTTCGTAGAGAGAGGGCGATTATCTGTTAAAACTTTTGCAAGCTCTTGGGCAACATTAATAACTGACTGCCCATAATCGATTACTGTTTGCAAATCGAATAAAGAACCTTGAGTGAAAAGTTGCTGTATCATTGCATCACTAACAATATTATTTTTTCACTTTTGCTATGGCGAAGCCTTTCTCTTATTAATAAATGAGGCAAGTAATTGCCTCATTTGAACTTTTAAACTTTCAAACATTTATTCTTCGGTGATCAGCCGAGGGTTAAAAAACGAATTAGCCAGCTTTACGCGGTCTGCCTGGCTTGCGCTTCCCTGAAGAATTTACATCAGTCTTTTTAGTTTTTGGCGACTTGTTGGCAGGATTGTTAGCTTTGTTTGAACGATTAGTACGTTTTGGTTGTGATGAAATTTCTTTAACTGGAGGCAGTAATCTTAATGTAGGGAATGAGAGAACAACTGCTTCATTATTTGTATGATGAACAACTTCATCATCTAACATCCAAGGATCTGGCAATTTCTCAAAAGTCTGAACTTGTGGTGTGATTATTTCTGATACTGATGGGATTGTAGAAGCCGCTATATTTCCATTGCTAACTGAAACCACATTACTAGCGTAAGCAGCCGATATAAATAGTCCGTTAATGAACTCGAATATAACGAGAGTAACGAATGCCCAAAAGATGACTACGATTGCCAAGGTAAGTAGAGATTGCATATCCATGATTTTTTCTCAACTAAATATTTGTAATTTTCAATTGATTTACGCAAAGCGTCTTTGAGCCTTGTCCAAATATGAAGCGAATTTGAACATATCCTCTCTTCAAGAGAGGACTTCACTCTAAATTTAGCGTAGCGTCAGAATAGTAAAGAGTTGCTAGCGTCCTTAGCCTTAATACACTGGGAAGTACTAACTCTACATTTCGGGCTAGAAAATGACCATCAACTGAGCTTAACTCAGATCGGAGAACGCCTTAACTTAAGCCGAGAACGAATTCGCCAGCTTGAACATAAAGCACTTTCTATTCTTCGTCGTCAAGAAAGTGATATTAAGGAGTATCTTAATTAATTAGAATGATTTCGTTCTACCCTCAAATAAAATATGAGTCGAACTCGCTACTCTCCTGATTGGAAACAAATTGCTACTGCTGTAAAGAATTCTTCTGATTGGCGTTGCTCTCGTTGCGAACGCCCTTGTCTACGCCCAGGTGAAAAGCCACCAGAATTAACTTTGAGTCAGCGTCGGGTTTATAACCTTCAGGTACATCACTACAATTTCGATCCGTCTGATAACCGAAGAGAGAACCTTGCTCCGTTGTGCAGTAGCTGCCATCTTTATTACCATCGGTTTAGACGAGGCAATATTTCACCTGGGCAATTATCACTCTTTTAGGGATAATACACCTTTCATAAATTTGACGAAAAACTATTATTAAGAAGTAAGGCCATTTTATTAGCCAATGCCCAGCAAAACTATTGATGTCCGAGAGTACACCGTCAGAGCGCATAAGCGGGAAATTCACACTCGCGTTTTCAACTTTGTGTGTAAGCAGTGCGAACAACCCACACAACGAGAAACCTTTGGTGTGCGACCGCTCTACTGTGAAAGATGTCGTCCGCCACAAGCACCCAAGAAATCGAAAGTAGTCCCTATCGGCAAGAGGAAACCCAGAGCGATGAACTATAAGAGTGGTAAAGGCATTGGGGGATAGAATATCAATTAGGTAGCAAGATTTGGGTGTAAGGCAAGCCATGTATAGTTATGAGCCTACCCAAGCTGAATGTTCGACGCTTCCTGAATTTCGAGCTGGCGTTACTGTTTAGGAGTCATTCAGGAGTTGCAAACTGTGCAAATAACTCTGCCCCTGTCAGGTCATTAGTTTCATTGGCGAAACAGTAATATTTGGGCTTTTCATCAATGAATACCTGATGATCAAAAACAAGACCTTCACAGTTCTCGAATAGTCCAACAGGCATGAAATACTGGTTATTTTGTTTCAATTTATAAAATAGATGGCTCCCACATTGCTTACAGAATCCACGTTCTGCCCACTGTGACGATTGATAAAGCCCAATATTTTCTTCACCAGACAAGCTGACATCACTTTTACAGTCAACAGCTAACAGAGGCCCTCCGCCCCAATTGCGGCACATACTACAATGACACGCTCCCACATTTTTACTCATGCTAGTTGTAGAAAGGCTTACTGCTCCACACAGGCAACTACCTTTTGCAATATTTAGATTAGACATATTATTTGCTCCGATTCCACGCAGGCGCTCCAATTGCTCACATTTTCCCCTATTTCATACTGGAAATGCCAAAAATATCAAGTAGTTCGCTTTCGTGACT
>JAHHHS010000187.1 GCA_019359215.1 Nostoc indistinguendum CM1-VF10
AGCATCAAATCATTGGGACTGGAGAGTTAGAAACCATCAAAGTGCAAAAGCCTGCTTTTGTTCTGGGCGAAAGAGTGATGCTATGTACTCACGACAAGGGAACAAAACAACGGCTGATTTTGGGGATCAAGAAACTAAAACCCTTACAGGCATTGACTTACGTGATGCTCGACAGACACTCTGTCTACCATCGAGAACATCCCAAGTTAGAGTTTTTTCGGCTTTGGGTGCGTTAAGGATCGCAATGATCTTGCAGCAATCTCAAGTAGCAGCGCAAGTTAGAACCATCATTTTAGACTTGGTTGCAGCAGTTCCAAGCATCACTGCCCAAACTCCTGTACCTGCCCCTGCCCTCCCACCAGTTGAGCAGCGCCTACAAACTTTGGTCGAGGCGATGAGAATTTTAGCTGAACTTACAGGTGGCAGACTCAACCCATACATGGAGCAGCATTTTCAAGACTTCGCCGCCAATCTCCTAGCCCAACACAATCAACAAGCACTTTCCGGTAGCCAACAGAAATGGATGGGTGTGGTCAACTTTGCAGAGAGCGAACTGGGTAAAAAAGTCCCATTAAGCGGTTCCCATTATCGCGGTCATCTTGGTACTTGGGTTCGTACTTTTTACCCACAACTGGGAGAGCGTCAGGAAATGCGGCTGGTCAACGGCACTCAGCAGCCGATTTACGTTTACGCCTGCCATGACCCAGTTGTTGCAGATGGGTTGACCAAAGCAATTGAAGAGTTTTTCGCTCACGCAAACCCGACTGCTGCACTAAGAACTGTGGGGGCTTTTGCTACCAAGAAGCCACGGGTGTTGGTCAAAAAATGAAAGCGATCGCACTCATTAGTCTAGGGCGAACGCTTGGTTGCAATTGCATCTGTGATCTGTGATCAGTGCTGGGTTCATCGTATCAGTTTTCGCTTCATCACTCGAAATCTCAAGCAGGTTTTTAGATTTTCATCCATCAAAAATAAGGACAAACTCTCATCTCATGCAACAACTTACACTTTTCTCTGAATATACGCCAGTTTTACCAGTCACCTACTACCCCGATTTCTTAACTCTTGAACAAGCAAACGAACTCTACCAACACTGCTTGAAACTGGAGTGGCAACAGAATCAGATCAGAATCGCGGGTAAAACAATGCCCGTCCCCCGCCTCGAATGTATTTACGGGGACTACGGCTGCGATTACCTTTACTCCAACAGTGTGTTTTTGAAACCACTGACTTGGACAGATGCTCTGTCTAAGTTACGAGATAGGATAACCGCACTTACTAGCTACAAGTTCCGCATTGTCATCGGCAATCAGTACCGCAGTGGACAGGATTCGATTGGTTGGCACGCTGACAATGAACCATCAATGGGATCTAACCCTGCAATCGTATCAGTCAGCTTGGGGTCATGTCGCAAATTCCAGATCAAACCCATCGGCGGCAGACCAACGGACTTCTGGCTGGAACACAGGAGCTTGCTTGTGATGCACCCTGGCTGTCAGTCCACACATCTGCATCAGGTTCCGAAAACCAACAAAGTGGTCAGCACTCGGATTAATCTGACATTTCGACCGCACGTAGGCAAAAGCAGATAACGCTATAGCTGGCTTGGTGACTACTTCATAGCCAGCACAAGCTCTCCACTTCAAGTTGAATCGGCGGCATGAGTGCAATGCCGCTTCATTTCCATGCGTCAAAAAACAGAGGGAATATGCGTATAATCGAATCTGATTCTCAAGCCAAGCACCTACAAGAGTGGCTCAGTTGCGGGGTTGACGAAGAAATCATTGCCCTGAATGTGCAATCGCTCTACAGCACAACACCCTACGAATATCTGCTCTACAGCCCCAAAATCTCCCGCCGCAATGATGGACGATTGCGCGATCACGATTTAAAGAAATATCAGCACATTGAACTAGGCGGCTGGTGGTGCAATGGCGTTGACCCCCTCAATGAGTATGCGCCGATGATGTGGGGCTGCTTCAAACCCGACCACCCCAGACGCGACCGCCAAAAGATCCACAAGTTCATCAAATACGAACACCCATACAGAGAAGAGACACGCGCCTTCTTCCTCTTAGTGCCGAATCGCATTTGGGTGAAAGTCTCCAACCGTAGTGGCATTCCTATTACTGAAGAAGATTTACAACATCCCGGCGGTTTCTGGCATTGGGTTTGGCGGCACAACGTACCAGTGACAATCGTGGAAGGTGTCAAGAAAGCGGGAGCGTTACTGACAGCCGGCTATGCAGCGATCGCTATCCCCGGTGTCAATGCTGGATACCGCACACCGCAAGATGAGTACGGTAACGCTATTGGTAAGCCAAACCTCATCCCCGACTTGAAACATTTTGCAACACAGGGGAGACAGGTCAACATTTGCTTTGACCAGGATACCAAACCTGAGACAGTCCAGCGAGTCAGAACCGCTATCAGTCGTATGGGACGGCTGCTGCTAAATGAAGGCTGTTCTCTGCGAGTCATTGATTTACCTTTTGGACAAGAAAAAGGTGTTGATGATTTTATCGTCGCAAAGGGTCAGCCAGCATTTGACGCGCTTTACAACACTGCCGTTGTACTGGAGCTATGGGAGATTAAGCTGTTTACTCTGTTGACTTACCCGCCGTCAATTGCACTCAACCAAAGATTCTTGGGCCAGCTTTTCGTCCCCGAAGGTGAAAAGCTGATTATCCTCAAGGCTCCCAAAGGCACTGGTAAAACCGAATGGCTTGCAACTGAAGTGGCAAAAGCACATGACCGATTTATCTGTCTAGTGCCGATGTGTCAGATACTGATGTGAAGTATGTTTTATCACTCGCTGGGGAATATCGGGTTAACCCGTTTGTAATTGTCAACAATTATCGGGATAGTGCTGGAAACTGTTACAACTATTCTGGGAGTAATCCGAAGAATCTTATCGCTGCATTGGACAAAGCGATTTCTAAAGGTGGGCATCATCTATTGTGCTGCTCTGCTCAAAAAGCCAAATCCAAATGGGGAACCCAAGCACTTGAGGAACGCTTTCGCCGGAAATTCCCACACCTGCGAATTCTGCAAATTGACAGTGAATCTGTTGCAGATCCATCTCATGCGGCTTTCGGTTGTATCGCTCACTTGAACGAAATTCTGACTCAGTATGATTTGGTTATCGCATCTCCAAGTTTGGAAACTGGGGTCAGCATCGATATTCGAGGACATTTTGATGGTGTTTGGGGAATTTTCCAGGGAGTGCAGCCGGTTAACTCTGTGCGTCAGATGTTGGCAAGGGTTAGGGAAACTGTTGACCGTCACATTTGGGTGAGAGAGTGGGGGATGGCGGTTGTGGGTAATGGTTCCACATCCATCGGAGGACTGCTCAGAAGTCAACACGTCGCAACACAAGCGAACATTGCGCTGTTGTCGGCGGCAGATAATGACGATTACAGCTTTGTTGACCAGAATTTTCAGCCCGAATCCCTACAGACATGGGGTAAGCGTGGTTCTGTGATTAACGTTGAGATGCGGCGCTATCGGGAGTCTGTGCTTGCGGGATTAGTCGAGGATGGGTACACCGTTATCGATGCCGACGATGCCGACGATGATGAAAGTGAGGCAGTAATCGAGTCGGTTAAAGCCGCAAGTGAGCAATTGTATACTGCTGAGTGTGAAGCCATCGCTAATTCTGATGAACTCTTTGGGGCTGAACTCAAGAAGCTGCAAGACAAACGGGCGAAAACCAAAACCGAACGACATCAGCAGCGTAAGGCTGAATTGTCCCGTCGCTACGAAATTGACGTAACCCCTGATTTGGTCGAGAAAGATGATGATGGGTGGTATCCTCAACTGCGGATGCACTATTATTTGACGCTGGGACGGGAATATCTGACGAATCGGGATGCTAAACGAGCAAAAGCGCAGTTAGAGGCGGGGGAGAATTCGGTTTGGAAACCGGATTTTAACAAGGGGCAGTTATTACCTGCTGTGTTGTTACTCGAAAATCTGAATCTGTTGCAGTTTCTTACACCAGACGTTCAGTTACGTGGCAGTGACGAGAAGATGCTGGAGTTTAAGGCACTGGCGCTTAAGCATCGGCACGTTATCAAGAATTACTTGAATGTTACTATCTCGGAAAAACACACACCGATAGCGATCGCTCAGAAGTTACTTGCCAAAATTGATTTGAAACTCGATTACGTCGGTCGGTTGGGTAAGCGTGAAAATCGGGAGTGCGTTTATCGGTTTGTTGTCCCTAACGATCAGCGTGATTCGATTTTCGAGCGGTGGTTAAATCGGGATGAACTGTTTCAAAATGAGTTGGTGTCAGTCAGCAATAATATAGTGTTAAACACACCAGTCACTGACACGACACCTATTGATATTCCCCAAACAGTTACCCAAGTGGAAAATCCTGTTGCCCAAGCCTGGAAAGGGCTGAAACTAAAATTGCAGCAAGGCTTGGACAGTATTGGCTCTTCCTACAGCGAGTTAGTCTCCAAGATTGGCGAGGCTGTTGGCGTTGCTGATGGTGAGCCTTACTGGAATGCATATCTGGGGCAGTGGCAAGTTTGGGTTAACTTTGTCCACGGGTGCAAGTCTGTGGTGTGCGATTGGTTGGTTGCGGTGTAGTGAGATAAAGCTTTGGTAAAGAGTTGAGTAATTCATGCTTCAGATTTCGTCTTCCCAGCTTTTTTAGACACAGCAATTGCACCAACTCCAAACAATAGACCTAGTAGGGAAGTGGGTTCAGGTATTGATGTAGATGAAGAACTCAGGGTAATATTGGCAGCAGAATCTTGATAGATGTATGTTCCAGCCCGTCCCACTTCACCCGTCAAGGTAATTTCAGAGCTTGAAGTTTTTTCTAAGGTATATCTTGGAGCATCAAAAGCAATGCCAAAATCAACTACTAAATTCCAATTCGACCCAGAATCAAGCTCAAAATCGACATCTGGGGTTAAGTTACCGCCATTAGTAGATCCTCTCTTCAAATTCAGGTCTAGATTGTTGACGGATAGCTCCCAATCGCTCAAAGTCCCGGACTCTGAGTAAACCACGAATCCCGAATATTCGCTCTCGAATGGCAAAGAGTTCGTAAGGAATGGGGTAGTAGCATCGACTAAGGTAAAATCACCTGAAAATTCTTGTCTAGTTAGAATCGCTCCCAGCACGGGAGTAGCATGAAATACGCTTGCAACCACCAAACCAATCACGGCGATGCTAAGTTTGGCGAGTCGAACTTGATTCATGGATTGGGTATGCTATCTAAAATTGTTGAAGGTATGCTATCACATCCGTGGCAACTTAAGATACACTGCTGTTGGTATTAAACTGCGCCCTCTGTTCCATCTGCCAAGTTAAGAAACTTCCAATAATACCTTCGCCAAAAAAAGCCTGTCCTGGCGAATGGAATTCACGGCTATACAGACAAAAGCTACCGATCCTGGGTTTAAAATTCCTGGAGTTCGCGTAGACGGACTTTCCTGCGAGACGCTATGCGAACCTTTGTGTGCAAGATGAACCGCGATTTCTAAGAGACTGTTATATTTGCAAAGATGAGATGCTCCTCAGAACGATAACTCAGCAGATGGAGACTTGACGCAGGAATAGTAATATACTAAAAGCCGATAGATTTATGACTGTTTGTCAAAATATTTTTACTACCAATAATTCTCTATGTCTGAAAAATATCGTTTTGAAACATTGCAAGTCCATGCGGGACAAGAACCAGCTGTAGGAACTAATGCCCGCGCTGTACCGATTTATCAAACAACGTCATACGTTTTCGACGATGCGGATCATGGGGCGCGGTTGTTTGCTCTGCAAGAGTTTGGCAACATTTACACGCGGATCATGAATCCGACAACGGATGTATTTGAAAAGCGAATTGCTGCTTTAGAGGGGGGTGTAGCAGCGTTAGCTACCTCTAGCGGTCAGGCGGCGCAGTTCTTGGCTTTAAGTACGATCGCTCAAGCTGGGGATAATATTGTTTCCACCAGTTTTTTATATGGGGGAACGTATAACCAATTTAAAGTTGCTTTACCACGTTTAGGGATAAATGTCAAATTTGTTGAAGGAGACGAGGTAGAAAAATTTCGTCAGGCGATCGACGATCGCACAAAAGCATTGTATGTGGAAACCATCGGCAATCCCCAATTCAATATTCCCGACTTTGTTGCCTTAGCCCAAATTGCTCATGAAAATGGGATTCCCCTGATTGTCGATAATACCTTTGGGGCTGGCGGATATCTGGCTCGACCAATTGAACACGGTGCAGATATCGTAGTCGAATCTGCAACTAAGTGGATTGGTGGTCACGGCACTTCTATCGGCGGCGTAATTGTCGATTCTGGTAAATTTGACTGGGGTAATGGCAAATTTCCCGTCTTTACCGAACCATCCCCCGGTTATCATGGGCTGATTTTTCAAGAAGTATTTGGCGTAGGTAGTCAATTTGGTAATATTGCCTTCATTATCCGTGCCAGAGTAGAAGGGTTAAGGGATTTTGGCCCCTCATTGAGTCCATTTAACGCCTTTCTGTTATTACAGGGATTAGAGACTCTTTCTCTGCGTGTAGACCGCCATGTGAGCAACGCTTTAGAATTAGCCCAGTGGTTAGAAAAACAACCACAAGTAGCATGGGTCAATTATCCAGGACTTCCCCATCACCCTTATCATGAACGAGCCAAAAAATATCTCAGACACGGATTTGGCGGAGTCTTAAATTTTGGGATCAAAGGCGGACTAGAAGCGGGTAAAACCTTTATTAATCATGTCAAATTAGCAAGTCATTTAGCAAACGTAGGCGATGCTAAAACCCTCGTGATTCATCCTGCTTCCACAACTCATCAACAACTAAGTGATACGGAACAACTTTCTGCCGGTGTGACATCTGATTTGGTGCGTGTATCAGTGGGTATCGAACACATCGACGATATCAAAGAAGATTTTGAGCAAGCATTTCAATTCATTAGTCATTAGTCATTGGTCATTAGTCATTATTCTCTTATGCCTCGTCAGTTCCCCTATTCCCTATTCCCTGTTCCCTGTTCTAGATGAATTATCAGCACTTCATTTCACCACAAACTCAGTATTATCATTTGCCGATGCCATTTGAGTTAGAAGGAGGCGAAGTTTTAACTGGGGTTCAGGTCGCTTATCGGACTTGGGGAAAGTTAAACTTAGCAGGCGACAATGGAGTGCTAATTTGTCATGCTTTAACTGGTTCGGCTGATGCAGATGACTGGTGGGAAGGTTTGTTAGGTTCAAAAACAGCACTGGATAGCGATCGCAATTTTATTGTATGCAGCAATATATTGGGAAGTTGTTATGGCACTACGGGAGCAACTAGCATCAATCCCCAAACAGGAATCCGTTATGGCAAATCATTTCCAGCGATTACTATTCGGGATATGGTTCACTTACAAGCTGCACTGATTAAATACCTGGGAATTAAATCTTTACAGCTAGTCATTGGCGGGTCACTCGGTGGGATGCAGGTATTAGAGTGGGCGTTATTATATCCAAAAATCGTGCAAGCGATCGCACCTATTGCCACTTCCGGTAGACATTCAGCTTGGTGTATTGGGTTGAGTGAAGCTCAAAGACAGGCTATCTATGCTGATCCCAATTGGCTTGGGGGTGACTACACACCAGAACAGCCACCAAACCAAGGATTAGCTGTAGCGCGGATGATGGCGATGAGTGCTTACCGTTCTTGGCAGACCTTTACAGAACGTTTTGGACGACAGTATGATGCTTCTGCTGACCAATTTGCGATCGCTAGCTACTTACAACATCATGGTCAAAAGCTAGTACAGAGATTTGATGCCAATACTTACATCACTCTCACCCAAGCGATGGATAGTCATGATATTGCTCAAGGTCAAGACTATAAATCTGTTCTGCAAAGCATTGAACAACCTGCTTTAGTTGTTGCTATTGATTCTGACATTCTTTATCCACCGATAGAACAACAAGAACTAGCAGATTTAATTCCTAATGCTCAACTTGGTTTGCTGAAATCAATTTATGGTCACGATGCTTTTTTAATTGATATAGAAGCCCTGAATGAGCTATTAATTAAATTTCGATAAGCTTTCACACCAGGGCAAACGCATCGAAATTACTCTTGATCACAATGAAAGTTAAGAACCAACGAAAAAATCTTTCCTTTCGCGTTTGATTATTTCTTAAGCCCCAAAGCGATGTCTACGACGGGCTACGCCAACTCCTAAAATTTTCGCAATAAGCAATAGTTAATGACATAATTTTTAACTCTATTGAGAATATACTTTGCTTATTGACCAAATAATTATTAATTCATAATTCATAAATTTTATGGGTTCAAGCCCCCACTGAAATTTTTGATTTCAGTGGTCTACAATCAGTGTGCAGGGTAAGCAGATGGTGGAACTGCCTTGGAAGGTTTACGAGCATTCTTCCCCTACAACCGCAATGATTGCGAGTGCGGTGCGCCGTGCCATTGCCGAATTTGGTGGTTCTATTGGGGCTGTGTTTATTGATTACTTGCAGCAGATTCCAATAGAATCCGGCGGGAACATGGCTTTTGAAGTCGGCAAGATTACCCGCCAGATTCGGGATATTGCCAAGTCTCACAAAATCCCTGTTTTCTTGGGCTGTCAAATCAATCGGGGGAATCAAACAACGGCTGATAAACGCCCTAATCGTCATCTGTTACGTAATTCTGGCGAAATCTTTGAGGTTTGTGACCAGTTAATCATGCTTTACCGGGATGCTGTCTACACAAAAGACCCAAGTGACCGCACTATTGAGTTAATTGTTGAAAAAAACCGCCTTTACGGTAAGCTCGGCACTGCGACGATGTTGTGCGATTTATCTACATCGAAATTTTTGAACTTGGCTAGGTAATTTACAGCCAGATCCAGCGATCGCGGAAGAAAGACGCATACATTCAATTACTGGAGTTTTAAAACCCGTGAAAGCGCTATCCGTCCGTCAGCCTTGGGCATGGGCAATAATTTATGCTCTTGAGGACATAGAAAACCGAGGCTGGCCCATTCATTATCGCGGCGACATTCTGATTCACGCCGCAAAAACCTGTACCAAAAAAGAGTACCAGCTAGCGATTGCTCATTGTCTGCTATTACACTTGTATACTCACCCGTATTATCTCGTAATCTTTTTCAAAAATCAAATAGGATTCCTATATCAATGGGATTTAGACCAGCCTTCAGGCTTTTCACTACGCAAATAAATGCGATCGCAACTTTGGCAGCGCCAATTTGAGGCGTTCTGAAGCTGATGATGAAGCTTTCTTAAGAGCAATTATGCATTTAAGTAATATTTGCCGTATTCTGTAAATAGACTCTTTAGGAGTGCCAATATTTATACTGAAATGTGGAATTAGATAAATATCACTGATGAAACTTAAAAATTTTTTACAGCAGTTCCAACAAGTTACTAGATTATCAGAACAAAAAACTCCCGTTGTGTCACAATCAAAGCCAACTAACACTTCTAGTGAATCAAACAATGCTTTCAAGGAAAGATTATCATCTCCTTGGGTTCGGCATCTGCTACTACTTACAGGATTGGGAGTGTTGTTTAGTGTAATTGCAGTTTATATAGCTAATTATGCTTATGAACAATGGCAATATATGCAAAAATATCTAGAAACTGATAATGCTTATGTCAGCGCAGAGATTAACCCTGTGATTAGTCGTGTATCAGGAATAGTCACTGAAATTAGATTCAATGATAACCAAATGGTATCTCCAGGTATGGTATTAGTGAAACTTGATCAAAGCAACTATCAATTATCTTTGGCACGGGCAAAAGCATCTTTAGAATTAGCTAAACAGCAAGCAGCATTGGCACAAGAGAAAATTCCCAAAATTGCTATTGAGATTCCATCACCACAACCAGTTACTGAAAATAAAAAGGCTCAAATACAACAACAAGCTTTCAGAAAAAAAAGAACTTTACAACTGCAAGCCCTAAATCAGCAAAAGAAGATAAATGAGCAACAATATAAGGTAGCTAACGCTACTTTTGCTCAAAAGCAGCTAGAGGTAACAAAAGCACAACTGGAGTTGAACTATACTAACATTGCAACTTTGAGCGGTGGAGTAGTTGGGAATAAAAATGTACAGGTAGGACAGCAGGTGCTTCCAGGGCAAACTCTTTTATCAATAATACAGCCACGTCCTTGGATCATTGCTTATTTTCCCGAAAAGCAGTTAGAAAAAATACAGCCAGAGCAAAAGGTAAAAATTACAGTTTCAGCCTTTGCTAATCGGCAGTTTCAAGGCAAGGTAGATAGTATCGCTTTTATGCCACAAGATAATCTGACAACCAATTCAGCTTCTAGTAATTCATTACGTGAAATTCCTGTCAAGATTCTATTTGATCACTCAAGTCTTCAAGGTTATGAATCTCGGTTTATTCCGGGAATGTCAGCAGTTGTAAAAGTTGAAACTAAGTAAAACTTCTTCAAATTGCTGATTAATATAGGTTGCTCTCATTGTTTTGGTCTGTTATAATCCCAACTAAGAATTTTCTGATTTACCAATTTCATAACTTAGTACAGGTCGCCATAAAAAAAGGTCGGAAATAAAGGAAGATATTTTTGTTTGTCGGGTGGCATAAAAATTAGAGATGCAAGGACGTAGCTCAAGTATCCAAGTAGAAATGAGTAGCGAACAGCAAGATGTACTCAACAGTTGGCTTCGTAAGTCAACAACTCCAGTGGGTTTGGCAAAACGTGCGCGTGCAATATTAATGTTGGCATCAGGGGAGACATCCTGTAAAACAAGTCTTTACGTAGGAATGGGAGAACGTCACATCAGAAAGTGGGCAAGACGGTTTATTGAACAAGGAATCGAAGGATTATATGATGGCAAACGACCGGGACGATCCCCGGTTTTTTCCCCCTCAAGTCGCATTGTATCTGGTTAAAATTGCTTTTTGACTATCCTCCTAGTGTAACTCTTTATGCAGTAGAAGCTCTGGAAGTCCAACCTCCCGCAGGACAAGAACCGATTCATTGGCGATTGCTGACAACACATGAAATTATCTGCTTAGAACAGGCACCACGAGTAATTCAATGGTACGGGTGGCGATGGAAGATTGAACAACTCTTTGCCACCATCAAAACAGCTTTCCTTAAATTTACAAGCTACTGAGTTAGAGTCTGTTCTGGCTATTCAACGCCTGACGATCCTGGCTTTGTCCGTAGCGGTGCGAACCTTACAAATGGTTGAAGGGCGTGACAATACTCAGCTTTCTGCCGCGCTTACCTTTGGTGTTGAGTGGCAGCAATGCTTATTGGGACTTCAATCTTCTGTTGAAGGTGATACCCAAAAACTGCAAAATCCTTATCCACAAGGTTGTTTGCCTTGGGCTACTTGGATCATCGCTCGCTTAGGTGGATGGTCTGGATATCTCTCTCAACCACCTCCGGGAATGCCTACTCTTGTTCGAGATTTACGGCAATTTGAATCTATCTTTTTAGGTTGGAAACTCGCTCAGGGTGGACTTGTGTATACACGGTAGGGTAGTGCTGGGGGGACACCCAAAGATTATCCAATTGAAGTCTATAGACGACTGTCAATAAGATTGTTTGATGAACGATTTGGACAGTTTAAAAACTTAGCTAAGTCGAGTATTTAAGCTATAAAATGCTCGTTATCACCTATTAAATTGCAACTATTGTAGAGAAAAAGGATGAGATAAATTGAGTTACGATAACACAGCCAAGTATTTAGCTGAATTATATCCCGCTGAGTTTGCCAAATGGTTGCTAACCTCGGAGCCACAAAAAGTTACAGTATTAAAAACTGAACTTTCTCTTGAACCAATTCGTGCTGATTTTGTAACATTTCTTCAGACAACTAATCGGATTTTACACATTGAGTTCCAGACTCTAGCTACATCTAATCCACCAATACCTTTACGGATATTAGATTATTATGTGAGGTTGACACGACAGTATCGTAAACCAGTCACACAGGTAGTAATTTTCTTGCAGCAGACTAGCGATGAACTTGCGTTCACTGAAGAATATACTGGTGAACAAACAACTCATCTTTATCGGGTAATTCGTTTGTGGGAGCAAGATTCAGCACTCTTTCTCGATAATCCGGCGCTGCTACCCCTTGCACCACTAACCCGAACTGATTCACCTGCCGCTTTATTATCCCAGGTTGCTCAAAATGTCGCTAAAATCTCAAATAGAGATGAAAGACAAAATATTGCCGGGTGTACAGAGATATTTGCAGGTTTAAGGTTTGAAAAAGACTTGATTCATCAATTTTTACGGGAGGATATTATGCAGGAATCTGTTATCTATCAGGATATTTTACAGAAAGGTAATAAACAAGGTGAAGAACGTTTGATTCTTCGCCAATTAAATAGACGTTTTGGTGAGATTGATTCATCAAATATTGAAAGAGTTAGAGTCTTGTCTGTTGAACAATTGGAAACTCTAGGAGAAGCATTATTAGATTTTTCCTCAGTTGACGATTTAATAGTTTGGTTAGACCAACAACCAAATAATTACTAATTCATAGTTCGTAATTCTTAACTACGAATTACGAACTACGAATTATGAATTACGAATTAGATTTATAGTCTCTGTTCTACACCAACATTAACTAACTCTAATCTGCTCACACTTCATTAATGATTAGTTGATAAACACAAAAAAGCCGGAGGGGTATGGACGCAATCCTCGGCTTTCATGAATCAAAGAATATACAACTATGATGGTGTATTACATTCAATGTTTCCTGACTATTAGGGATAGGTCTTACTCTCCCAAATCGTCTTTACCTCCCAAACTTTTGGGGATTTTGTGGTCAATCTCCAGTACATCTGACTCTCGAAAGTACATTCCGCAGTGGGTACACTTCCCTTTTTGTTTCTTTAAGAGTGTTGCTACTCTCGT